>JALOOU010000066.1 GCA_025454255.1 Desulfobacterales bacterium
GGCCGAGGCCGACGACCTGCGCAAGGCCATGGGCAAGAAGATCCCCGAGATCATGGCGGCCCACCGGGAGCGGTTCTGCAAGGGGGCCGTGGCCGCCGGCGTGGACCCCGCCAAGGCCGCCAGCATCTTCGATCTCATGGAAAAATTCGGCGGCTACGGCTTCAACAAGTCCCACAGCGCCGCCTATGCCCTCATCGCCTACCAGACCGGCTACCTCAAGTCCCATTTCCCGCTGGAATTTCTGGCCGCGCTGCTGACCAGCGAGATGGGCTCGATCGACAACATCGTCAAGTTCATGGCGGAGTGCCGCACCCACAACGTCTGCGTGCTGCCCCCCGACGTCAACACGGGGTTCAAGGGGTTCACCGTGGACGAGGGGCGGATCCGCTTCGGCCTCGTTGCGGTCAAGAACGTCGGAGAGAGCGCCATCGACGCCATCCTGGAGGCGCGCGCCGCGGGGGGGCGGTTCGCTTCGCTGTTCGACTTCTGCGAGCGCGTGGACCTCAAACGGGTGAACAAGCGGGTGGTCGAGAGCCTGATCAAATGCGGGGCCTTCGACTCCACCGGCGCCCGCCGCTCCCAGCTGATGGCCGCGCTGGAGACGGCGCTGGACCATGGCCAGCGGGTCCAGCGCGAGAAGTGCGACCCGCAGATGGGGCTCTTCGGCGGGCTGGAGTGCCCCGTCCCGGCCTCCGCCCCGGCCCTGCCGGAGGTGGCCGAGTGGGACGACCGCCAGAAGCTCGCCTACGAAAAAGAGTCCCTGGGCCTTTACCTCAGCGGGCACCCCTTGACGCGCTACGAGGAGCTGATCAGCAAGTTCACCTCCGCGGATGCCGTCTCCATCAAGGAGGCCGCCGACGGGGCGCTGGTGCGCATCGGCGGGCTGGTGCGCGGCACCAAGACGATCAAGACCCGCAAGGGCGACCTGATGGGGTTTGCCACCATCGAGGACCGGCACGGCACCGTGGAGGTGACGGTGTTTTCGCGCTTGTTCGCCGCGGCCGGCGACCTGCTCACGGAGGACACCGCCGTGCTGGTCCAGGGGCAGGTCCAGCGCGACGAGCAGTCGGTCAAGCTCATCGCCGAAACCCTCATCCCGCTCGAGAAAGCCGAGGAGACCTGGACCGCCAGCGTGCATCTCAGCCTGGATCTCGGCCACACCAGCCGCGAGCAGCTGCTCAACCTGCGCGCGGTGCTGCAGCGCTACCCCGGCTCCTGCCGGACCTACCTGCACCTGCGCAGCCCGGAGCGGACGGACGCGGTCATCGAGCTGGCCGCCGGCCTGCACCTCAAGGCCGGCGCCGCCCTGCGGCGCGAGGTCAGCGAGGTGCTGGGCGCCAACGCCCTGGAAACCCGCTGCACCCAGCTGATGGGGGCCGAGGGGTCACGGGTCCAGGCAGCCAGGTGAGCGGCCTGCGCCAGTGCGGGCCAGCGTCGCGCTGTACGCCTGGCGGGCCTCGGCGAGGATTTCGGCGTCCCGGCCCTCGTAGCGCGGCGAGAAGTGGAAAAGGCTGTAGCGCTTCACGCCGGCCCGCGCGGCGATTTCCCCCGCCTGGCGCGCGGTGAGGTGGTGCTTGGCCGCCGCCTTCCCGCGCTCGGCATCCAAGAAGACCGCTTCGATGAACAGCAGATCGGCGCCGCGGGCCAGTTCGATGATCGCAGCGCGGTTGGCCGGCGTGTCGCCGACATCGGTGATGTAGGCGATTCTCTGGCCCGGCGTGATGCGCGCGATCCGTCCGCCCAGCTCTCCCAGCTCGAAGCGCCGGGCCCCCCCGCCGGGGCCGCTCGGCAGGTCGAGCTCCAGCCGGGGGTCGGCCCCTGCGGCCAGCGCCGCCTTGAAACGCGAGAGCCAGGGGCCGGGGGAGAGGCCCAGGGCGTCCAGCTCCGTTCGGAGGATGTTGATCCCGATGCGCTCGCTGAGCGCAAACCCCAGGCAGGGGGTGCTGTGCTCGAGCAGGGCGGCCTCGACCTGAAAGGCCGCCTCTTCGTGGAGCGGACCTGCCGCGGCCGGCGATCGGGTCCGGCCGTCGGGCCGAAACCGCCGGCGGCACTCGTAGGACTGCCGGATCCGCCCGTCGGGCCGGATCTCGGTCACGTGCAGGCGGAAGCCGGCGGTGAACCGCTCCACGAGGTCCCAGGTGTAGCCGGCGAGCTTGCCCTCCACGTTGCCGATGAAGCCGGGCGGGCCGAACAGATAAAGGTCCTTCTTTCGGCCCAGGCAGCACCGGAGCAGGCGGTCGAAGCCGATGAAGTGGTCCATGTGGGTGTGGCTGACGAAGACGTGGGAAATCTTCAAGAGGTCCCGCGGCGAGAGGCAGCCGTTTTCGCCGAGGTCGAAGAGGATGGCGCGGCGGTCAAACTGAAACGGCACAAACAGGCCGGGGTCGTCGAAGGGTCCGTTGACCAGTCTCGGGTGAAACCGCGGGGGCATCACACCGGCAGGTGTTTTTTCACCTGTTGGTTGACGGCCAGGTAAATGTCTTCGTCCGAACCGAAGACGTCGACCGTGTCTTTGTGGCTGAGAACGCTTTCGAGGATGAAGGCCGTTACGTAGAGGCTGACGACGTTGAAGTCCGGAACCAGGTTTCGGATCGGAGCGACCTGGTAGTCGATGTCGAAGTCGCTGGCGCGGGTGAGCGCGTCGAGACAGGACCGGATCTGTTCTTCGAGCGAATTCTTGTTGCTCGTCTCCACCAGGTGGTTTTCCACAAGCTTCATGGCGATGGCGTTGGCGAGCGCGTCCGCGCAGTCCCTGAGCCCCCCGATGGCCAGGCGCCGCTTGTGCTCCTTGGACGACTCGATTTTCGACAGTATGGACGACTCCCGCGTGCTCGGCCGAAAGACCTTTCCCATGGTTTAGTTCCTTTGCATCCGGCGAATAGTCAGCTCATGCTTGACAGGGCATCATAGGGTCAAGTCGAACGGTTTTCAAGCAAAAAAAGAAGAAATTCGATCTTTTTTGGAGATGCGTTTCAGGGGGCCGATGAGACGCAGCCGGCCGGCTGGGTGCCCGCGACCACCGCTTGCAGACTGCGGCTGCCGTTCCAGTGGTTCCAGCGGAGGGCGAAGGCCATGCGCTCGAAATGGGCGGGCGCCTCCTCCGGCCGATCGGCATTGAACTGGATGGCTTGCAGGCAGGGGCCTGCGGGTGCCGATGCCTGGCGCAGGAGCATGCGGCGATGGCCGGTTCCCACGGGCGCGGAAGAGACGACGTGGATATCCCGGGCCATGAAGAGCGGCTCCGGGTTCCCCGCGCCATAGGGCATCAATCGCGCCAGCTGGTCGGCCAGCTCCGCGGAGATGTCGCTCAAGTTGAGCTCGGCGTCGATGGTGAGCACCGGCATCAAGTGCTCCGGACGCAACGCCCGGCGGACGCTCTGCTCGAAGGCCGCCTGAAAGGCCGCGACCTCTGCGGCGGCAATCCGCAGCCCGGCCGCCTGGGGATGCCCGCCCAACTCCTCCAGACGCTCCTCGCAGGCGGACAGGCAGGCATAGAGGTCGATGCCGGGAACGCTGCGGGCCGATCCGCGCCCATGGCTGCCGTTCAAGGCGATCACCACCGTCGGGCGGTAGTAGCGCTCCATCACCCGGGAGGCGACCACACCGACCACCCCCTCATGCCACCCCTCCCCGGCGAACACCAGGCTGCTCAGCTCCAGCAGCTCCGGTCGGCGCGCGATCTGGGCGTCGATCTCCTTCAGAACCTGCTTTTCGAGCAGCTGGCGCTGGGAGTTCAGCTCGCTCAGCTGCTGCGCCAGGCTGCGCGCGCGCTCCATGCTCTCGGTGGTCAGCAGCTCCACGGAGAGGCCGCCATGGCCGATGCGGCCGGCGGCGTTCAGCCGCGGTCCCAAGCGAAAGGCCACATCCTCGGCCTCGGCCCGGCGATCGACGATGCCGCTGGCCTCCATCAGCTCCGCTAGGCCCGGCCGGCGCACGCTGCCCAGCAGGTCCAGCCCCGCCTTGGCGAGAATGCGGTTGTCCGCCACCAGCGGCACCATGTCCGCGATCGTGCCCAGCGCCACCAGGTCGCAGAGTGCGCGCAGGTTGGGTTCGGGGCGCTGCTGCCAGAAGCGCCGCTCGCGCAGGTGCTTTCTCAGGGCGATCACCAGGCAGAAGGCGACGCCCACGCCGGCCAGGTGGACCAGCCCGGAGGGGCAGTCGCGGCGCTTGGGGTTGATAACCGCCACGGCCGCGGGGATCGGCTCCTTGAGGTTGTGATGATCCGTGACGATCACGTCGATGCCCGCGGCGCGGGCCGCCGCCACCGCGTCGTGGCTGGCCGAACCGCAGTCGACGGTGATCAGGAGCCCGGCCTTGCGGGGCAGGGCCACTTCGGCGATGTGCCGCGGCTGAAAACCGTACCCCTCCCGAAGCCGGTGCGGAATGTAATAAGAGACCCTCGCGTTGCAGCGTTTAAGAAACTCGAACAGAAGGGCCGTGGCGGTCGTGCCGTCCACATCATAGTCCCCGAACAGCAGAATCTCCTCCCCGGAGGTGACGGCGCGGGCAAGCCGGCCAACGGCCTTGTCCATGTCCTTCAACTCCGTGGGCGGGCGCAGCTCCGCCAGGGAGGCGTTGAGAAAAGAGTGCGCTTTTTCGGGGGAGTCGATGCCGCGGTTGACCAGCACGGCGGCGACCGCGGGATGGCAGTTCAGGGCCGTCGCCAGGCGGCCTGCCAGCGCCTCGTCGGCCGCCCGCAGATGCCACTGCTTCTTCATGCAGGGGTATATAGCCGATCCGCGCGGCCGGCTCAACCGCCAACCATTTCAATCGATCCGGTTGAAAACGGGGGGCGTGTGGTTATACAAGTAGCGGAAGAACCGGCTTGCCGAGATCGGAACACGGCTGCGGGCAAGGCGCAGGCCGGATCGAAAGCGCCGCCGCCGTGAGCAGGTGGCGAGCAGGTTCGAGCGGCTTGCCGTCCCGCCAGGCCGGGGCCCCCAGCCGTCAGACGGGTCATGAAACCGGTTCGGCCCCAAGCGCAGCGCCGCCGCAGGGGTCAGCGCTGCCCTCAGGCGGCGGGTGCCGGGCAGAGGCGAGCGGGTGAAACCATTGATGCAGCCCAAGACATTTTTCATCCATACCATCGGCTGTCAAATGAACGTGGCCGACTCCGAGCAGATGGCAGCGGCGCTGGCCCCCTTGGGCTACAGCGCCTCGCCGGCGTTCGAGTCGGCGGATCTGGTCATCGTCAACACCTGCTCGGTGAGAGCCAAAGCCGAACAAAAGGCCTTCAGCATCCTGGGGCGTCTGGCCGATCTGAAGCGAAGCCGACCGGATGTGATCGTGGGGGTGGCCGGCTGCGTCGCCCAGCAGGAGGGAAACCGGATCCTATCCCGGGCCCCCTATGTGGACATCGTTGTCGGAACGCAAGCCCTGCACCGCCTGCCCGAACATGTCCGACGCGTCGCGGTCGAGCGCTGCCGGATCGTTGACGTCGAGATGGGCCCGGGGGCGCCGGATTTCCGGCCGCATCGGGCCCCGGGCCCGGTGTGCCGCTTCATCACCATCATGCGCGGCTGCGACAACTTCTGCGCCTACTGCGTGGTGCCCTACGTCCGCGGCCGGGAAACCAGCCGCGCTCAGGCGCAGATCCTGCACGAGGTGCGCGATGCGGTCGACTCAGGGGCCCGCGAGGTGACGCTGCTCGGGCAGAACGTCAACAGCTACGGCCAAAAGGAGGGGCACGGCACCTTCCCCGAGCTGCTCGCCCGGGTGAATTCCGTCCCCGGCCTTTTGCGAATCCGCTTTACCACCTCCCATCCGAAGGATCTGACGACCGAACTGATGGAGTGTTTTGTGCGCCTTGAGAAGCTTTGCCCCCACATTCACCTGCCGGTTCAGGCCGGTTCGAACCGCATCCTGGCGCGCATGAACCGCGGCTACACCCGCGAGCATTACCTTGACAAGGTTTCTAAACTACGTGATACTTGCCCTGGGATCGCCATCACCTCCGACCTGATCGTCGGTTTTCCCGGCGAGTCGGAGGCCGATTTCGAGCAGACGCTCGAGCTGATCCAGAAGGTGCGATTCGACGGTTTGTTCGCTTTCATGTACTCCGACCGGCCCAACGCGCCCGCCCGCCGGTTCGCCGACAAAGTTCCCGAAGCCCTGAGCCGCAGGCGGCTGCATGCGCTTCTGGCGCTGCAGGACGAGATCACCTTCACGCGAAACTCGGCCCTGGTCGGCTCGATCCAGGAGGTCCTGGTGGAGGAGAGCGGCCGGACGAAGGCGTCCGGCCCGCCCCAGTGGGTCGGCCGGACGCCTGCAAACAAGATCGTTCATCTCCAGGCGGACCCCGACGCAGGCGGATTCGGTGCGGGCAGTCTGGTGCAGGTGCTGATCGAAAAAGCGATGGCCCACTCTCTGCGCGGGGTGATAAAGGGCAAGCCAGCGGCCGGCAGGCCGCTCAAGGGAGGCGCGCAAGATGCTGCGTAAAGCGAAGATAGCCGGCCTGACCATGGACCCGACATCGAACACGCCCATCATCATCCTCAAGACCGAGGACGACGAGCAGGCGGTTCCGATCTGGATCGGCCTGCTGGAGGCCACCTCGATTGCATCGGCGCTGCAGAACATCAAATACGAGCGGCCCATGACCCACGATCTTTTCAAGAATTTCAGCGAGATGCTCGAGATAACGATCTCCAAGATCGAGGTGTGCGACTTAAAGGACAACACCTTCTATGCGCGCATCACCTTCGTCTCCAAGGAGCGCAGCTTCGACATGGACGCCCGGCCCAGCGACGCCATCGCACTGGCCCTGCGCTTCCAGGCCCCGATATTCGTGGACGACGCGGTGATCCAACACTCCAAGCTGCGCGACGGCGATGTCGAAATTGCGGATACGAGCGAAGAAGGGAAAAAGTGGGCGGAGTACCTGGAGAAACTTTCCACGGACGATTTCGGCAAGTACAAGGTCTGATATCATCGCAGCAAGGCACCCCCCCGCCGGAGCGGGATGCCGATTTTTCGAACCGCCGGACGCCCTTGCGTCGCGGTGGTTTTTTTGCCTCCATGAATTCCCGATTTCGTCCAAAAATCCGAGAAAAACGAAGATTCAAGGACGCAAGCGCTCGGCGGCGAGAGTCGATTCCAGCCGACGGGGCAGCCTATTGAATTGAAATGAATGATTTTTCTCTCTTTCAGGCGGCGACTCCCGATCTCAGCCGCTCAGGGGCCGCTGCGGGCTGAAAACGATTTTTTTTCGGCAGGATAAAATCTGTTCAAAGCGTGCGGCCGATTTCCGGACGGTGCGGGATTTTCCGGTTTGACAGTTAGCGGCGTTGCGCCTATGCGTAGGGCTCACGATTGACCTGAGTGCGTGGCGATCCTGCGGCGTGTGGAGGGCTATGGGCTCGATTCTGGTGATTGAAGACGAGAAGGGGATTTTAGGTCTGATCGAAGCCGCGCTGCTCCACCACGGGCACCGCGTGGCGACGGCCGGCAACGGAAAAGAGGGGGTTCAAAAGTTCGATGCCGGGGGCTTCGACCTCGTCATCACCGACCTGCTCATGCCGGAGATGGACGGCGTGGAAGTGCTGCAGCATATTCGCTCCTCCGTGGGCCGGCGGACCCCCGTGATCGGGATGTCCGGAACCCCCTGGCTGCTCGACGCCGCCGCGTTCGACCGGGTTTTGGCCAAGCCCTTTTCGCTGCAAAAGCTCGTGGAATGCGTCAAGGGGCTGGCGAGCGCAGCCGGTTCACCCGCCGCTCCTGCGTCGCCGCGCCCCGTATTCGGGGAGGAGAACCCGGCCTTCTCCGCCGCCTAAATCCGAAAGAGGCCGTTTTCGTAGATCACCCGCCGCGCGCCGCCCGCAAGGAGGGCGGTCACCCGTTTTTTCTCCGTATTGACGAAGTCCCAGTGCAGGGCCGAGTCGTTGAACCCGAGCGCTGCGCGCCGGCTGGCCGTCAGTCCGGCCGGGGCCCCGGCATAGGTGTTGCCGTAGGATGAACCCAGCGCGATGTGGCAGTTGCCGTAGCGGCCACCGAAGTTCTCGTCGTAGAGCGTGTTGGCCATGAAGCGGTTGATGCGCGAAAACCGCTTGTCGGTCAGGGAGAACTCGCCCACCTGGGCGGCGCCGGCATCCATGGCGATCTGGTTGTTGAGGAACCGCTCGCCCTCCTCGGCCGTGGCCCGCACCACCCGGCCCCGGCGGAACTCGAGGCGCACCCCGCGCACGAGGTTGCCCTGGCGGAACGAGGGCTGGTCGGCGGAGAATCGGCCGTGGGTGCCGCGCCAGTCCGGGCTGACGAAAAGCTCGAAGCTGGGGATGTTGCGCCCCGAGATGCCCGCCCAGCGGCGGCGCGCCCCCAGGTCGATTTCCAGGTCGATCCCCTCGGATTCGACGCGGTAGCGCCGCGCCTGCATCCCGTCCAGCCAGCGCTTGATCTCGGCGGCGCGGCGATGGACCTCCGCCCAGCGCGCCACCGGCGCGGTGCTGTCCAAAAAGCAGGCGGCGGCCACCTGACGGGAATACTCCTTTAGGCTGAGGCCTGCCTGGCGCGCGAGTTCCGCGGTCGGCAGCATGGCGAGCGTCCAGCCGTAGTCTCCGCGGGCCTCGCGCCGGTCCAGCACGCTCCTGAGCGGCTTGTGGGAGAGCGCCGTGCGGGCGATTTTTCCGGGCGCAGCCGCCTGCAGGTGGGTCAGCGATTCGGGTGCGAGCAGATGGATGCTGCCGTTCAACCGCCGTGTCAGCTGCGCTTCACCGGGTGGGATGAAGTCCAACTGCCAGCCCGCGGCCAGCCGGTAGAAGTGCCGCTCCATCTCCGGCGTGCCCGCCAGGCGCAGCATCGGCTGGAGGCCGGTTTGAATCAGGCGCCGGTGGAGAATCTCCGCCAGGCGGAGCGCTCCGACATGAAACCGGATCTGCACGATGTCCTTTTTTTTGAAACCGCCGCGGCGGGCCGTACGCAGGCCCCACCACAGCACCTCGGCATAGCGTTCCAGCTCTCGTTCGGTCAGCACGCAAGTCCCTCCACGGATGGATGTCGAATCGGGATCGTCAACGTTTTTCGCGCAAACCGGTCCGCCTCCCCAGCACGGCTTCTTTGGCGGGGTCACTCCTCCTTGAGAAACAGGCGGTGGTATTCGCCCTCGCTCAGGTGGCGGCGCATCAGCCGGTTCATGCGGTCGAAGAGATCGGAGAGCTCCGCGTCACTGAGGCGCGGAAGGAGCACGCCCATCAGCGCATCGTCGGAGAACTTCTGCAGATAGACCATCAGGGTGCTCTCGTCCGTCGGCCGGTCCAGGCCGAAGCCGACCAGCCCTTTGTACTCCTCGACGAAGCGGTGGGTGTGCGTGGCCATGGTCGCGAATCCTCCTTGCGGGCCGGTCCCGTCCGCACCGGGCCAGTGGGAGCCCATTATCGATTCTAAAACCGGATCCGTCAACCATTGCGGCGCAGGCGATCCCGGCTTACCCAACCGGCACCCAAACAGCTCCGAATGGAAGCCCCTGGGTCCCGGCCCTGCTCGTGCCGGGCGATCCCGCCGACAGGCCGCTGCAGGCGTCGCGCGCCGCCTGCACCTGCGGTTGGCCAGCTGGCAAGTTGGGATTTTGCGGGAGCGGCTTGCTGCCGCGATCCGATCGCGGGAAGATGCCGCTTCCACAGGAAGAGGCCTAACGGACGTGGCGTGGGTCTTGTTGCCGGAGCCATACGACCGGCGGCGCCGGACCCGGGCCGGGCTTCAGCTTTAGGGTGCCGGCCGCGGGACCGCCGGCCAGCGCGGTGGGCGGGATTCGAGCGCGCTGCGGACCGCTGCGGCGAGTTCGTCGGTGATGACCGGCTTGAGCACGAACTTGCGGATCCCCATCGTCATGGCCTTCTCTTCGGTGATCATCTCGCTGTAGCCGGTGCATAGAATTACCGGCAGATCCGGTCGGATCGCAAGGATCTTCTGGGCCAGCGCATCCCCGGTCATGTGGGGCATGGTCATGTCCGTGATCACCAGGTCGAAGTGGTCGGGGCGCGCGGCGAAGATCGAGAGCGCCTCGGCGCTGCCTCCGCAGGCGGTCACCTGGTAGCCGAGCCGCTCCAGGATCTGCTTCTCCATGGCGGCGATCTGCTCCTCGTCATCCACGAGCAGGATGCGCTCCCGGCCGGCCGACCCCGAGACGCTCGCTTGCCCGGGGAGCTCCTCAGCGACGTCTTCGATCGCGGGCAGGTAGACATGAAAACAGCTGCCGCGGCCGGGGGTGCTCTCCACCGTGATGAACCCGCCGTGGTTCTTCACGATGCCGTGGATCACGGAGAGCCCCAGGCCGGTCCCCTTGCCGGGCTCCTTGGTGGTGTAATAGGGCTCGAAGATGCGCTCGAGCACCGCGGCGTCCATGCCGACGCCTTCGTCCTTGACGGCCAGATGCAGATGGGGGCCCATCTGGATGCCGGCGCGCTTGACCGTCTCCTCGTAGCCGACCTCCACGGACTCGAGGGTGATCTCGATCCTGCCACCGGTTTCCAGCATGGCGTGGTAGGCATTCGTGCACAGGTTCATCACCACCTGGTGGATCTGGGTCGGGTCGCCCATGACGCTGCCCGCCGCCTCGTCGATCTGCGTCAAGATGTCGATGGTCTTGGGGATGGAGGCCCGCAGAAGCCTCAGGGCCTCGTGGATGATGGTTGCGACCCGGATCGGCTTGCGCTCGCGTCCGTTGTGCCGGCTGAAGGTGAGGATCTGCTGGACGAGCTCCTTGGCGCGGTTGGCGGCCTTGAGGACCTCCTGCAGGCTTCTGCCGGTCGCGCTCTCCTTGGGAACGTCGTCCAGGGCGAGCTCCGTATAGCCGATGATGGGGAAGAGAATATTGTTGAAATCGTGGGCGATGCCGCCGGCCAGGGTGCCGATCGCCTGCAGCTTGAGCACCTGCTGCATCTGCCGCTCGGACTCCTGCAGGGCCTGGGTGCGCTCTTCCACCCGGCGCTCGAGGATGGAGTTCTGCTGGCGCAGCAGCCGGCAGAACTCCAGGCTTTCAAGGGCATTGGCCGTGTTCAGCAGGATGATCGAGAGCAGGGTCAGCGACGTGTCCGGGATCTGCTGGCGGACGGCATCGAGCTGGCCGATGAACATGCCGCGGATCCGCGCGTGGGTGGCAATGACATGCATGACGAAGCGCTTGTCGCGGCGCGGCGAGGCGACGGTGATGCCGCGTCGCTCGCGGATGGCCCAGGCGAAAAGGCCCTTGTCGATCATCTCCTCCGTTTCGGCCGCGACGATCGGCCTGAACTCCGGCGGGGAGCAGACCGCCAAATGAAAGTCGGCGTTGTCCTGGTTGACCAGGTAGAGGGCGTTCGCCTCGAAGGGGATCAGGTAGCGGATGCGCTTCTCGGTCTCTTCCAGAATGTTTTCGGGGCCGTAGCTGTTGGCGATGTTCTCCTGGAAATCCACCAGGGAGATGGCCATTTCGAGAACGTTCTGGACGAAGCGGCGGTTTTCTTCCAGATACTCGATGCGCGCCAGCAGTTTCGCAGGATCCGGTGGTTGCGTATCGCTCATGGTGCCTTGGTCTGCAGCAGAAATTCAAGGGTCTTGAACTGATGGGCCGTTTGCTGGACCACGGTTTCAAAACACTCGCTGGAGAGCCCGGAATCCTCCCAGGCCCGCGGGTCCAGCGGCGGAACGCAGCGCTCGCCGCTGCTGCCGATGCCAAGCGCGTTCACCAGCAGGTCGGCCACGTGGACCAGGGCGGCGGCGGCCGGGTCCGGAGCCTCCGTCGGCTCGTGGTGGCAGCTCGCATTGTTCTCCAGGCTCAGGGGCAGCCGCCACTGGTGAAGCAGGTATTTGCCGATGTGGCCGTGGTGGCAGCCCAGCTTTTCCATTTCCGCGGCGAACAGGCTCGTGCCCTTTAGCGCCGCATGCCCCATGCACTCGAGGATCTCCTCGGGAAAGTGGATGCAGATGACCAGCCGCCCGATATCGTGCAGCAGCCCCGCGGTGAACATCTGCTCGGTGTGGCGCATCGCTTTGTGGGCGGCCAACAGCCGACAGACGATCCCGCAGGCCAGGCTGTGCTGCAGAAAGAGCTGCATGTTCAGCAGGCGGCTCGGGATTATTTTGAACAGCGACATGATGCTGATGCCCAGCGCCAGGGCCGAGAGCTCGCGCGTGCCGATCAAGGTCACCGCCAGCGACACGCGGTCCACGCGCGTGGGCAGGCCATAGAAGGCGGAGTTGACGATCCGCAACAGCTGGGCCGTCAAGCTCGGGCTTTTATTGACCACCTGGGCCATCTGGTCGGCCGTGGAAAGAGGGTTGGCGATCACCTCGTTCATCTCCATCACGATCGTGGGGATCTCCGGCAGCAGAATTTCCTTTTCAATGAATTTCTGGAAGAAATCCTCGCGCGGTTGCGACACCCCGTCGGCTTCCGGCGCCGGCTCCGGCAGGCCTGCCGCGTTGACTGCCGGAAACAGGTCGCTTGCTCTGGCCTGCAGCGCCTGGGCGAAAATCTCCTGGACGACGGGATGGTTGCGGTCGGTGAGCCGAAACCGATTCTCAAGAGCCCGGCGGATCGCCTCCAGCCGGGCTGGGTCGATCGGCTGCCCCGCAGGCTCGCACTCTTTCGGGCCTCCCATGACGTTGACGCGGGCGACGCCCCAGATTTTGAAAATCCGGATGTGATCTGGGCCGATGGGCCTGCCCTTGGGCAGCAGCAGTCGGCCCTTGATGTCGGTAACGTCATCCGCCAGCACCATCCCCGCCTTCAGCTCTTTGATACGGACCGATCCCATGGCTCCACTGTCGATTCGATGTTTGGCTGTCGACCGGCCGCCGACACGCCCGTTGGTGAAAATATCGCCCAATGCTTTGCAATACTTAAGGGAAAATCGATATTCAGGAAAAAGGGCAAGCGGCTGCAGGCGGATGACCGGCTGGCGTGCAGGCAGCAGCGCAGCTGCGGCAATTCGACCGCCGCCCGCCTGGCGCTGCCAACCGCGGGCACTCTCGGCCAGCCGGCGGCCGGCCTCAGGCGGAGACGAGCCGTGCGAGGGCGGATAGGTAGGCGTCGAGGCCGTGCATGAAGATGCTGTTGTGGTCGGCGCCGGGGATGCGCAAAAGCTCCTTGCGGGGCGCGGGGCAGGCGTCGAACAGGGCCTTTCCGTCCGTGAAGGGGATGATGTGGTCGAACTCGGCGTGGATGACGAGCAGCGGCTTGCGCCAGCGGCCGATCTTCTCGATGTGCCGGAAGGCGGTTTCCTCTTTAAAGCCGACCGCCGCCGGGTCGATCCCCAGACGCCTGAGCAGCGGTGCTGCGAAGGCGAACCCGCTTTCGATGATCAGCCCCGCGACTCCGTCCGGATGGGTGTGGGCCAGCTCGATCGCGGAGGCGCTGCCCAGGGAGCGGCCCATCACGAAGAGCGGACCGGAAAAGCGGTGGTGCCCCAGCCACTCCCCGGCCCGGGCGAAAAGCGCATGGCAATCCCGCATCATGGCCGTTGTCGTGGGGCTGCCGCCGGAGCGGCCGTAGCCGCGGTAGTCGAACGCCAGAAAGTTGATCCCCATCCGATTGCAGATCGGGCCGAGCTCGTCGTAGTCGGCCGCGATCTCCCCGTTGCCGTGGAAGAAAAGAAGGTTCGGGCGGCTGCGATCCCCCAGATGAAAACGGCCCTCCACCTCCACCCCCTCCGCGACCGGCAGCAGAACCTCCGCCCGGCCGGGGAGCTGCACCGGGCCGGGGCTGGGAGCCGGCTGCGGACCGCGCCGGGGATGAAAGAGAAATCGTACCACCTCGGGGCGGTCCAAGGCGGAAAAATCGCTCTTCATGGGTCGGCCTCCTTCGACGCGCCGGTGGCCAGCCTGCGCCGGATCTCCTCGACCCGCCGCCGGTTGACTCCCAGATCCCAGTAGCCCGCCCGCGAGGCCGACCGCACCTGGATGCGGTTTTGCGCCTCGTCGATGAGGAATTCGACGTCGTCGACGAACCGCAGGAGCGCCGATTCGAACTCGGCATGCAGGTAGTCCCCCGCAGCCTGCACGATCCTGGCACGGGGCATGGCGCGAATGACGCTGAGCAGTTTCTGCCGGGCCTCCGAGGCCCGGCCGCTGAAAACGATCGGGTCGACCGCATGCCGCGGGTCGGTGCTGAGCGACGAGGCGCAGTTGGGCGAGTTCGGGCAGGGCTTGAGCCGGCCGGCGGCGAGGTTCGGGCCCTCAGCCCGGCCCTCATCCCCCCATCCATGAACGACGGCTCCTGCCATCAGCAGGGCCAGCAGCGGTGATTTTCGTGGATGCCGCATGGCTCTTTCGCCGGCCGCCTCAGAGAGACTCCAGAAAGTGCTTCGCCTGGTACTCGAACTCCCGGCCCTCCACCTCCACCTCGCGCCGGCCCTCGCTCTCGGCGACCGCCACGGTGACGTATCCTCCGCCCCCTGAAAAAGAAATGCAGCAGGGGCCGCTTTGCGTTTGATCCAACCCCTCGCCTCCCGTGCCGAAATAGCGGGAGGCTTTGGCGAGTATCTCTTCCGTGCTCAGCTTCGATTTTCTCGAAATGCGGATCATGACGGCCTCCCCCTTCAAAGATGACATCGTCGCCGCCCCTTGGCCCGATTGCCTCGTTCGGCCACCAACACAGCTTCAAATATAAGTCCGGCACCGCCTGTGCGCGAGGGGAATCAACGGTGACGGCTTCGGAAAGCCCCCCCTATCCGTCCCGCCATTTCCTTTCAGTATAGGACCAAGGTCTTATTTATCCCCGCACGGCACCCCTGGTAGAACCAGAGCTGGTTCTGACCCGAAAGCACAAATAAACCTATCGGGCAATGGTCGCCCCTGCGCGAGGTCGCCTGCAGACGAAAGGGAAAATGCCATGCAATCAAAAAAAGCAATCATTGTCGGGGTGTTGGGGTTAATTGCGATTATAGGAGGACTACCTGCTCTCTCCCAGGAGAAGCCTTCTGACAACATGCAGATCGTCGTCGAGAAGATCCGTGCCGACAAAAAACTCTTCGTCGCCGAGAACATGCAGCTCTCCGACGCCGAAGCCAAGGCGTTTTGGCCGGTCTATCAAGCGTACCAGGATGAGTTGTTTCTGCTGCGCCAACGGACCGGGAAATTGATCCAGGACTACGCGGATGCTTACGCCAGCATGAGCGAGGCTGCGGCCAAGAAGCTGCTGGAGGAGTCGCTGGCCATCGAGGAGGCGGGGCTGAAGCTTCGCCAGGCCTACCTGCCGAAGTTCCGAAAGGCGTTGCCCGAGGTCAAGGTGGCGCGCTACTTCCAGATAGAGAACAAGATCCAGGCCGCCCTTTACTATGGACTTGCCGCCGAGATCCCGCTCGTGAAGTCGGGCAAGTAAGCGTTTCGACAATGAGGGTGCTATGATCAAATCCATAACTATTTTTGCCGCTTGCATGGTATTCGTCTTCGGTGCCTGCGCGCTCGCGCTTCCCGGTCCCGCCGGGGCAGCCTCAGCCGCCGAAATCGAACGCGATGCGAGGAAAGCGTTGGAGGATCTCTACGCGAAGTCCCCCGCAGCCAAAGCGCTGGGTGAAAAGGCGGTCGGCATCCTCGTCTTTCCGGGCATCCTCAAGGGCGGCTTCATCGTCGGCGGGCAATACGGCGAGGGCGCTTTGATCCAAGAGGGGAATGCGGTCGCTTTCTACAACTCGATTGCAGCCTCCTACGGGCTGCAGGCCGGCCTTCAGAAATTCGGCTACGCCCTTTTCTTCATGACCGACCCCGCCCTGAAATGGATCGACAAGAGCGATGGCTGGGAGCTGGGCGTCGGCCCCAACATCGTCGTCGTCGACCTCGGTGCGGCGGCCGCAATGACGACCACCACGCTCCAATCCGATGTCTATGCCTTTTTCTTCGATCAGAAGGGGCTGATGGCCGGGATCGGCCTGCAGGGAACCAAAATCACCAAGCTCGATAAATAGACGCCTCCCTGATAGTCTGCTGCATCGCCGCAGGCGCGTCGAAGGCGAGGCAAAGGAGATGCCATGCAACTGCGCGGCCGCAAGCGAAAAGGCCTCAGGGGGCTGGCGGTGCTGCTCGGATTCTTGACCGCAGCCGCACCCGGAGCCTTTGGGCAGCAGCCCGAGCAGCCGGTCTTCAAGCCGGAGGAGTTGGAGCAGGTTCTGGCTCCCATCGCCCTCTATCCCGATTCCCTGTTGGCGCAAGTCCTGATGGCGTCGACCTACCCGCTTGAAATCGTCCAGGCCGACCGGTGGGCCAAGCAGAACAAGGAGCTGAAGGGGGAGGCATTGACCGGGGCGCTGGAGAAGCAGAACTGGGACCCGAGCGTCAAGTCCCTCGTCAACTTCCCCCAGGTGCTGGCCATGATGAGCGAAAAGCTCGACTGGACCCAGAAGCTGGGGGACGCAGTTCTGGCCCAGCAGAAGGAGGTCATGGAGACCGTCCAGAGGCTGCGCAGGAAGGCCGTCGATGCCGGCACCCTCAAGACGACTGCCGAGCAGCAGGTGGTCGTCGAAAAGGAGACGATCGTCATTGCGCCCTCCAATCCCCAGGTCGTCTATGTGCCGACCTACAACCCGACCGTCGTCTATGGCACATGGGCCTACCCGGCCTACCCGCCGGCCTATTACTACCCGCCCGGCTACACGGCCGGTGCGGCGCTCTTCTCATTCGGCGTCGGGATGGCGGTGGGGGCGGCGTGGGGCTACGCCTGGGGCAACTGCAACTGGAACGGCGGCGACGTGGATGTCGACATCAACAGAAACACCAACATCAACAACAGCATCAATCGCGGGAAATACGCCACTCAATATCAAGGCGGCAAGGGAAACTGGCAGCACAACCCCGAACACCGCAAAGGGGTGGCGTACAGGGACCTGGCGACCGGGCAAAGATATAACCGGGCCTCGACGAGCGACGCCGTGAAATCCAGAGACAATTACCGCGGGCGCACAGATTCGGGCCGGCAAGAGACCGGACGCGTCGCCGCCGACCAGGGAGCCAGACGTCCGGACCCGGGCCGGCAAGGCGGCTCCGATGTCCGGGCAACCAGCCGCGAGGCCGGCGGCCGGGACGCGTCCGGCTCGAAGGCCAGCGCGTTTTCGGGAGTCGATCGGGGCGGCGCCGCCGCAAGGGATTTCAGCAGCCGCGGCAGTTCGAGCCGCCAAAGCATGTCCGCCGGCGGCCGCGGCGGCGGCCGGAGGTAGCCATGACAGCCTGCCGATTTCACCCACTATTTATTTCAGGGAAGAGGGTGCGCATGTCTCGCAGCCATAACAACCAGAGGATTGTCCGGCGCCGCGCATCCGGGCTTTTTTTCGCGGCCCTGGCGGTCGTGTTTTTCTGCGGCAGCTTCGGCCATCATGCGGCTGCGGCACAGCAGAAGCAATTTGCAACGGCCGAAGCGGCGGTCGAGGCCCTCGTTGCCGCCTTAAAAGAAAACAACGAAAAGCAGCTGCTGGCGATCTTTGGGGATGCCGCAAAAGAGTTGATCGCTTCGGGCGACCCGGTCGGCGACCGGAACCGGCGGGAGCTTTTCACCAAAGCATACGAGCAAAAAAACTTCCTTGCGCCGGAAGGGGCCAAGATGGTCCTGGTCGTCGGCGAAAAGGAGTGGCCCTTTCCCGTGCCGCTGGCCAAAAAAGGGGACCGATGGTTTTTCGACACCCTGGCGGGGAAGGCGGAGATTCTGAACCGCCGGATCGGGGAGAACGAGCTGAGCACCGTCCAGACCCTGCTGGCCATTGTCGACGCGCAACGCGAATACGCGATGAAGGACCGCAACAACAACGGGGTCCGCGAGTATGCGCAGAAATTCCGCAGCGACCCCGGCCAGCAGAACGGTCTTTTTTGGAAAGCCAAGCCGGGCGAGGAACCGAGTCCATTGGGCGAGCTCGTTGCGGACGCACGTTCAGAGGGGTATGCTCAACCGGCAACGACCGCGGGGCCGGTGCCGTTTCACGGCTATTATTTTAGGATGTTGACCAAGCAGGGCAAAAATGCCCCCGGCGGCGCTTTCGATTATGTCGTGAGAAACAAAATGGTGGGCGGGTTTGCAGTGGTCGCCTATCCGGCAGTTTACGGCAGCTCCGGTGTCATGACGTTTGCGGTGAACCACGATGGGGTGGTTTTCGAAAAAGACCTTGGCAAAGAGACCGCCAAGGCCGCCCAGGCGATCCAAGCCTTTGACCCGGACAAGGCCTGGAAGCGGGTCGAGTGACCGGTCGACTTGCTGACAGGGCAGGTCAAGATGAAGTATCCGCCTAAAACCCTATATACCTGCAACGAGGTTTCTGCTAATACTCCGACGCCTAATTCGGCGGGGTAGTTCGGCGGAAGTGGCCGGAATGGAAAGAGCTCAGGCGGATCCGTTTTGATATCGGATAAATAGACAACATGGATTAAACCAAAGGAGGAGCATCATGACCAAACAGTTTTTGAGCGCGGCCGCCGCCGCATTTTTTCTGTTGGTGGGTGCGAACGCTGTCTTGGCGCTGGATCCGATTCCCCAGAAGCCGGGGTTCAGCGGATTTATCCAGCCGGGGGCGGGGTATCTCAGCATCAAGAGCAACACGGTCGCGAAGGTGCTGAGCTTTGATCTGTCGGATAAGAGCATCAACAATCTCAACGACGAGCCCGACGCCGAGTCGGGGGCCATTTTCACGGTTCCCTTCAAGCTGGCCTATACCTTCGCCGGAACGCGCACCGAGCTCTTCCTGGGCACCGAGCTGGGGGATCTGCTCTCCTTCGATACCGCGCAGCAGCTGGGGATCAAGCAGGAGGTGGGTTCGCTGGGGTTGTTTCAGGCCGGCTTCCTGTACAGCGACCGGATCAAAGTGTGGCGGGACCCGTATGTGACGGGCAGCAACCGCGACGCCACCGGCCGCAAAAATATGGGCGGGCAGGTGGTCTGGGACAAAGTGTTCGGGTCCAATCTGGAACTGGAGTACTCCCTGCGCAAGGTGGACATCACCAACGAGGCCAGCGGTAACTTTCTGGGCCTCACCGGTGCGGACCGCGACCGCCTGGACCGCAACGGCACGGTGCACCGCGCCTCGGCCGGCTACGGGTTCAAGTTCGGCAATCGGCACACCCTGACCCCCCAGGTACTTTTTTTCTACGAGGATCTGGACGGGGAGGCGATGGCGAACACCGGGGTGGATCTTCAGCTGACCTATGTTTTCGCGGGGGACCCGATCAGCCTGGTGCTCAACGGCTATGCGGGCGGGGCCGATTTCGACAAGAGCAATCCGATCTATGGCAAGACCCGCGAAGACGACCGCTACGGGGCCTCGGCCACGCTTTACTACACCAACCCCTGGGGCTGGCGGATGCTGGGCAGCGACGCGACCGGGGCCTACGTCGCCGTCGACTCCAACATCGACTTCTACGACCAGGAGGCGGTGCTGGGTTTGGCGGGAGTGGCCTTCCGCTGGAAGTGATCCCACCGACGGCAAGAAAGCGGGCGGCTTACAAGCTGACCGCTTTCTTGCTTTTCGGGGTAGCGGCCAGGAGCGGCAAGCGAGACACGGGTATCGGATGAAGACCTACCCCCTCAAGATCTTCGTCAAGCGCATTTTGCTGATACGGCTGAGTGTCGCAACCTTGGTGCTCGCACTGACTGCCGGGGCGGTCACCTTTTTTTTCCAGCAGGACCAGCTCAGCCGGCAGGTTGCCGATATCGGCCGTCAAGGCATTGCGATCCTGGCCCGAAGAGTGATGGACGCTGTCGAGCGGCAGAATATCGAGCCTCTCGCGGCGCTGCCGCAGGTCTTGGCGGCGGCCGCGGAAACGCCTGCGGCGTATCGTTCGGGGCGCTTTGTTTTCGTGCAGTTCTACGACCGCAGCGGGACAGTGGTTGCCGAGGGATCGGCGCCGGAAGCCGGGCAAGGAGCAGCGGGGGGCGCACTGGCAAAAGCGCGGCCGTTGATCTTCCCCGAAGCCGATCGATTCGAAGCCGAAACCCACCGTATGGCTGAGGGCCTGTTCGTCTTGAGCGTGATGCCGGTTACCGACCGGCAGGGGGCTGTGACGGGCTATGCGCGCGGGGTGTTCGCCGTTTCTTTCGAAGCGCTGGAGCAGATGCGCGCTGCTGTGATGCGCAGCGTGCTGATCGTGGTTGCCATCGTTTGCGGTGTGACCGCAATTCTCTACCCGGTGGTTCT
>JALOOU010000067.1 GCA_025454255.1 Desulfobacterales bacterium
ATTTCCGCGCGTGGTCGTGTTCACCGACCTCGATGCCAGTCTGCTCGACCACGCGGACTATTCATTTCAAGATGCCCTGCCGGCACTCGACCTGATTCGTGCGCGGAATGTTCCGCTGGTGTTTACGACCAGCAAAACCCGGGCGGAAGTGGAGCGGCTTCAGGCGGCGATGAGCATCCGGGAGCCCTTCATCGTCGAAAACGGAGCGGCCCTCTTCTTCCCGGACAACTACCGGCAACTGCGGATCGATTCCGGCTTCCGGCAACCGCCCTACACCGTGATTCAACTCGGGGCATCCTACGCAGAAATCCGACGCTTCGTCTACGCCTGCCGGGATCAGTTCAGGATTCGGGGTTTCGGGGACATGGGGCTTGCCCAGGTGGCCGAGCTTACAGGGCTTGCGCCGGACCAGGCCAGGCTGGCCAAGCAGCGCGAGTTCACGGAACCGTTTCTGCCGGAAAAGGGCACCGACATCGCCGCTTTCGAAAAAATAGCGGCCGCGCGGGGTTTCAGCATCACCCGCGGGGGCCGCTTTTACCATCTGATCGGCATCCGCCAGGACAAAGGCGCCGCCGTGCGGCTCGCTGCAGACGTTTTTTCGAAAAACGCGGAAGCCCCCGTGACCACCATCGGCATCGGCGACAGCGCCAACGATATCACGATGCTGCAGAGTGTCCTGATCCCGGTCGTCATTCCCCGCACCGGCGGCCCCCGTCTGGAGCTCGATCTGCCCGGTCTGCGCAAGGCTCCTCGTCCCGGCAGCGCAGGCTGGAACGAGGTGGTCGTGGAGCTTCTGAAGCAACTCGAAACCAATGGAGCATGATCATGACAGACTTCTGGCAACACGGCCCTGTCACCGTCCTGCAGCGATTGAAGGAGAGACCGGTTGAGGATCTCGAAGCCGAGATTCGGAAGATCGCCCGCCGCAGGAAGATCGCCCTCCTGCTGCCGGCGCTGTTCTCGGAGTTCGAGACTCCGGCCATGCCGGCCATCGTCGAGGAGTTGAAGCAGGTCGATTACCTGAGCAAGGTGGTGCTCTCGCTGGACCGCGCCACCGCCGCAGAATTCCGCCGGGCCCGGCAGGCGATGGCGGAGCTGCCCTGCCCCGTGCAGGTGGTCTGGCACGACGGCCCGGGGATGCAGGCGCTGTACCAGGAGCTCAGGGACTCCGACTTTAAGCTGAGCTACCCGGGCAAGGGCCAGTCGGTCTGGATGAGCATGGGCTGCATCCTGGCCGACCGTGACATCTACGCTCTGGCCACTCATGACTGCGACATCGTCAACTACAGCCGCGAGCTCTTGGCGCGCTTGATCTACCCCGTGGTCCATCCGGCCACGGACTTCGAATTCAGCAAGGGCTATTATGCCCGGGTCACCGACCGGCTCTATGGCCGGGTGACGCGCCTCTTCTACACCCCGCTGATCCGCACTCTCGGACACATTCTGGGACACACCCCGTTTCTCGCCTACCTCGACAACTTCCGCTATGCCCTTTCCGGGGAGTTTGCGCTGATCGCAAGCCTCGCCCTGGGCATGCGGATCTCCCCCACCTGGGGGCTCGAGGTGTCGCTGCTGAGCGAGATTTATCAGCGCGCATCGGTCAACCGAATCTGCCAGGTGGAGATCGCCGAGTACTACGAGCACAAACACCAGGTTCTGCAAAAGGACCAACCCGAAGAGGGGCTCGTCCGCATGGCCTGCGACATCGCCAAGGCGCTCTTCCGGGTCCTCTCCCAGGACGGGGTCGTGCTGAGCAATGCTTTTTTCCGAACCCTGCTCGCGGCTTACATCCAGGAGGCCCGGATCGCGATCGAAAAATTCCACGCCCTGTCGCTGATCAACGGCCTGCCCTACGACCGGCACACCGAAATCGAGGCGGTCGAGGCCTTCGTGGATTCGCTGCGCTGCGCGATCGAGGAGTTCGTGGAGGACCCGGTGGGCATTCCGCTGCTGCCGGCCTGGGTGCGGATCGCCGCGGCCATCCCGGATTTCCAGGATCGGCTCAGCGAATGCGTCGAACGCGACAGCCGCTTCTCCTGAACGCCGGCCGCCCGCAGCGACTCCGGCCCCCCCCACCCCCGCCGGGGCCTATGGTTCGCCCGTAAATTCGAAGCTCATGCGGGTCTGCAGATTGCGGATGCGGATGAAGATCTCCTTCAACAGCCGCTGCTCGATCCCCGAAAGGTCCTGGGGATTGACGTAATTATCGGGCGCGCCCTTCTCGTCGATGATGGCGTTGACCTGGCGCACGAGCCGCAGCTGCATCAGAAAGCTGTACCCCTGTTCGATTTCGTTAGTGTCGCTTGCGCTCAACAGCCCCTTCTGTGCCAGACGCTGCAGCCGCTCGAGCGTATTCGTCTCGGTCACGCCGTGTTTCAGCGCATAGACCCGCGCGTAGTCGACGATGGGCAGCATGGCGCGTTTGAGGTCGAGCTTGTTGCGGTGCTCCCCCTTGGATTCCACCACGAAGTTGCGGAAGAACCCCAGGGGCGGCGGGTAGAGCAGCGCATTCTGGGTCAGGTGGCGCAAGAAGCCCGACCAGCCCACCAG
This sequence comes from Desulfobacterales bacterium, assembly GCA_025454255.1. GTDB lineage: Bacteria > Desulfobacterota > Desulfobacteria > Desulfobacterales > SpSt-501 > SpSt-501. Next base: position 2,551 of record JALOOU010000067.1, read on the forward strand.
CGCCGCCATCAGGTGCTCGCGCAGCCGGCCGATCAGCTCCAGATCGCCGTAGCCGCCGCGGAAATCGAAAAAGATGCTGGAGTAAAGAAGATCCTCGGCCTCGGCCGCGTGGATCCACTCGGAAAACCGGCGTTGCCACACGGACAGCGGCTGGCAGAGCCGGGGGTTGCGCGCCATGACATCGGCGCTGCAGAACGCGTACCCGCAGCGGTCGAGCAGGCCGCAGACCGCCCCTCCCAATCGCAAAAAATAGTCGTTCACCCCTGCCGCCTGCGCCGGCGCGACGTCCGCATAGACGAGGGCGTTGTCCTGGTCGGTCTTCAAGGTCTGCTCCTTGCGCCCTTCGCTGCCCAGGATCATGAAGGCAAAAGGCGCGGGCGCAGCCCCGAGCTCCTCGGTGGCCAGTGCGACCACCCGCTTCAGGACCGCATCCGAGATGGCGGTGACGAAGCGGTTGATGTGGCGCGCCGGGGTGCCGGCCCGGATCAGGCCCTGGACCATGGCGGGCACCCGGGCCTGCTGCCGTGCGATCGCCTCGGCATCCGGGGCGGCCGCGATCTCGCGCACGATGAACAGCGGCGACTGGCCGCGGGCGGCCATCACGTCCTGGTGGGTCATGATGCCGACGACCCGCTCATCGGCACCGGTGACGGCCAGATGCTTGAGATTTCCCTGCATCATCGCCATCATGGCCTCGGAGATCAGGGCATTCTCGGGAATGCAGGTCAGCGGGGCGGACATGATCTCCGCCACCGGCCGCTGGACGTCCAGTCCGGCGGCCACCACCTTGGTGCGCAGGTCGTTGTCGGTGACGATGCCGATCAGCTTCCCGCCGGCGCCGCTGACGAAGATGCTGCTCACCGCATCGGCGCTCATCCGCTCGGCGGCCTTTTGAATGGAGGTCTGCGACGGACAGGCGACCAGGCGACGGCTGCAGATCCCGGCCACCGGCTGGTTCAGGAGAGGCAGGGTCTCCGCCAGGCCGGGCGTGCTTTTGGCAATAATGGCGGCATAGCTGCGATCCAGCATGCGCCGGCCGAAGGCGTCGGTGAAGTATTCGCTGAAACCCTCGTGCCGCCGACACAAATCGAAAAAAACCGCCTGCGGCAGTTTTAAAAAGGTGGTGTCCTCGATCGTCCGCAGGGTGCGCACCGCCAGCATGTCGTTCACCAGCATGGAGATGCCCCCGAACATCTCCCCTTCCCCGATCACGCTGACCAGCGATTTGCCCTGGTCGTCCTCGTAGTAGCGCTCCGCGGCCCCCGCCTGGATGATGTACAACCCGTCCACCCGGGTTTCGCCCTGGACGAAGACGACCCGCTGCTTGGGATGCACGACCTTCGACACCGCCGGGGCCAGCCGGCGCACCGCTGCGGGGGGCAGGAAGGAAAACGGCGGGATCTGCGACAGGACATAGGTCACCTGCGAAGCGGCGATCGCCGCCGCATAGGACTCGTCGCGCATCCGCTGGTCGAAAAGCGCCTGGAAATGATCCCGCAGAAATAGATGGCGGTCGCAAAGATCGAGAAAGACCCTTTGGGGCAGAAGGTAGGCGGAGGCGTCGCGGACCACGGAGAGGCTGCGGATCGCAAGGCCGGCGTTCATCAGAATGGACAGGGCGCCGAAGAGGTCGCCGGGGCCCAGCACCCCCCGCAGCGTCTTTTCGCCCTCGCTCTCGAAAAAGAGCTCGAGGCTTCCGGAGCGGATGAAATAGACGTGGTCCAGGGTCGTGGCCCCCTGCACCGCCAGCACCGTTTGGCCGGCGAAGGTCATCGCGGTCATTTGGGATGCGGTCTGCTCTAAAGCCCGGGCGGGCAAGCGCCCGAACGGCTGGGTGCGGGAGAGATGCTCGACGGCGTCCTGGGTCATGCCGATTGGCCTCATCGTGCGCGTGAGTTTGACATCCGCTGCCGGTTCACCCTATATACCCGAAATCGGCTCGCCGCGTCCACCGGATTTCAAAACCGCAAACCGGGCATCGGCCATGACACCCGAGAGTCTTAGGCAACGGCGACTGGCTGGCGCGTTCGTTTTCGGCTGGATTTTTTTCAACTACCCGATCTTCTCCCTCTTCAATCTGCCCCTGGCCTGGGGGGGAATCCCCCTGCTCTACAGCTACGTCTTTCTCCTCTGGGCCGCTCTCATCGGCGTGATCATGCTCGCCGCGCGCCGCGACCCTCCCCCCTCGGGCCCCGGCCGCTGAGGCGCATGTTGACGACCGAACTCATTCTGCTCGCCGCCTTCGGCTACGTGGGCGTGCTCTTCGCCATCGCCCACTGGGGCGACCGCCGCGCCGCCCAGGGGCGCAGCATCATCAGCAACCCCTACATCTACGCCCTGTCGCTCGCCGTCTACTGCACGGCCTGGACCTTTTACGGCAGCGTGGGCCGGGCCGCCGCCAGCGGGCTGGGGTTTCTGCCCACCTACATCGGGCCGACCCTGGCCTGCGCCCTGGGGTGGGTGGTACTGCGCAAAATCATCCGCATCAGCAAGACCCACCGCATCACCTCCATCGCCGACTTTATTGCCTCCCGCTACGGCAAGAGCGGGGCCCTGGCCAGCCTCGTTACGATCATCGCCGTCGTCGGCATCATCCCCTACATCTCCCTGCAGCTCAAGGCCATCTCCATGAGCTACAACATCATCAGCCAGTATCCGCTCATCGTCATGCCGCGCTACTTCGCCGACATCCCCGTCCTGCGCGACACGGCCTTCTACGTCGCCCTGCTCCTGGCGCTCTTTGCGATCCTCTTCGGCACGCGCCACCTGGATGCCACCGAGCGCCACGAGGGGCTGGTAGCCGCCATCGCCTTCGAATCCTTGGTCAAGCTGGTGGCCTTCATAGCGGCAGGCCTGTTTGTGACCTACGGCATCTACCGGGGGTTCGGCGACCTCTTCACGCAGGCCGCCACCGTTCACCGGCTGCAAGAGCTGTTCATCTTCGAAACCCGGGGCAGCGGCTATTTCAGCTGGGGGCTCGACATCATGCTGTCGATGGTGGTGCTGATATGCCTGCCGCGCCAGTTTCAGGTGATGGTTGTCGAGAACGTCGATGAGTCCCACCTGCAAAAAGCGATCTGGCTCTTCCCTTTGTATCTGCTGGCGATCAACCTGTTCGTGCTGCCCATCGCCTTCGGCGGGGCCATGCAGTTTGCCGCCGGCGTCGATGCGGACACCTTCGTCCTGACCCTGCCGATGGCCCGCCGGCAGGAGGCGCTTTCGCTTCTGGTCTTCATCGGCGGGATGTCCGCCGCCACCGGCATGGTGATCGTGGAGACCGTCGCGCTCTCGACCATGATCTGCAACGACCTGGTCATGCCCGTGCTGCTGCGCCTGCCCTTCGCCCGCAGCCCCCGCCGCCGGGGCCTCAGCGGCCTGGTGCTGAACATTCGCCGCGGCAGCATCGCCCTGGTCGTACTCTCGGCCTACGCCTATTTCCGGTTCGTCGGCGAAGCCTATGCCCTGGTCTCCATCGGGCTCATGTCCTTCGTCGCGGTGGCCCAGTTCGCCCCCGCCATGCTGGGGGCAATCTTCTGGCGGCAGGGCACCCGCGCCGGGGCCATCAGCGGCCTGGTGGCGGGTTTTGCGGCCTGGTGCTACACGCTGGTGCTCCCCTCGCTGGTCGAGGCCGGCCTCATCAGCGAGGAGCTGATCACCTGGGGGCCGTGGCAGACCGCCCTCTTGAAGCCGCTGCAGCTATTCGGGCTGCAGGGGTTGGACCCCATCGCCCATGCCCTTTTCTGGAGCCTGCTGCTGAACACCTCCTGTTACATGGGCGTCTCCCTCTTCAGCCGCAAGAGCGCGCTCGAGCTGACCCAGGCCGCTCTGTTCGTGGACGTGTTCACCTACCCCGCGAAGCCGGAGGATTCCTCCCTGTGGCGCGGGAGCGCGCTGGTGACCGATCTCAGCTCCCTGCTGGAGCGGTTTCTCGGAAAGCAGCGCACCGCGGAGGCGCTGGGCGCCTTTGCGCGCGAGCGCAGCCTGCGCTGGGGGCCGCTGGCCAAGGCGGACCCGGCGCTGGTCACCTATGCCGAGACCCTGCTGGCCGGCGCCATCGGCTCCGCCTCCGCCCGGGTGATGGTCGCCTCGGTGGTCACGGAGGAGCCGCTCGGCCTCGACGAGGTCATGCACATTTTAGACGAGACCCGCCAGGTGATCGCCTACAGCCGCGAGCTGGAGCAAGCGACGGCCGACCTGAAAACCGCCAACGAACGGCTGCAGGAGCTCGACCGGCTGAAAAACGAATTCATCTCCACCGTCACCCATGAGCTGCGCACACCGCTGACGGCGGTGCGATCCATCGCCGAGATCCTCAATGCCAACCCGAAACTGCCCGCGGATCAGTACCGGCACCTGACGGGCATCATCATCACGGAAAGCGAACGCCTGACCCGCCTGATCAACCAAGTGCTCGATTTCCAGCGCATTCAGACCGGTCGGATGGCCTGGCAGCCTCAACCCCTGGATTTCGGGGAGGTCTGCCGGGAGGCCCTGCGGGCAGCCCGTCCGCTCATGGCCGAGAAGCGCATCGAGCTGCTCACGGAGGTGCCGCAAACGCTGCCGCCGGCCCACGGCGACCGGGACCGCCTGGTTCAGGCCGTGCTGAATCTGCTCTCCAACGCCGTCAAATTCTGCGACACGACCGGCGGGCGAATCGCTTTGCGGCTCGCGGTGCACCCGGATCGGCTCCAGGTGGAGGTGACCGACAACGGGGCCGGGATCCACCCCGAGGATCTCAAGGTTATCTTTGAGGAGTTTCGGCAGGCGCGCCACTCGCCGCGGGGGCGGCCCTCCGGAAGCGGGCTGGGACTGGCCATCACCCGGCGAATCGTGGAATTCCACGGCGGCCGGATCTGGGCCGAGAGCGCCCCCGGCCAGGGGTCGACCTTCGCCTTCACCCTGCCCGTTTCGCCCCCGCCGCCGGACTGAAACGGCATCAGTATTTCAAGCGGGCATAATAGGTGTTGCGGGCGGCGTCGCGCGCCTGCCGGAGGGTCCGGATTCCCGACTCCGCCAGCAGCGGCAGGAGCTTCAGGAAGATCTCCGCCGTGCCGATCGCATCCCCCAGCGCCGTGTGGCGGCCCATGATGATGATTCCCAGACGCTCGGCAATCGACTCGAGGTCGTGCTTCTCCTGCGCGGGGTGAACGACGGCGGAGAGCAGCATGGTGTCGAGGACCGGGTTCTCGAACCGAATCCCGGTGCGCCGCTCCTGGAGCTGGAGCAGGCGCATGTCGAAGGCGGCATTGTGCGCCACCAGGATCGTCCCCTCGGCGAACCGGTGGAAGAGATCCAGCACCTGGCCGACGTCGGGCTGCCCCGCCAGCATTTCGGGCTGGATGCCGTGGATGCGAATCGAGGCCGGGTTCAGGGGGCTGTCGGCCTGGACGAGATGATCGAAGCATTCCGATTCGAGCAGCCGGCCGTTGACGATGCGCACGGCGCCCAGCGCGACCATCTCATCGCCGGCACGGATCTCCAAACCCGTGGTCTCGGTGTCGAACACCGTGTAGGCCAGCTCCGCCAGGGGCCGGTCGTCCAGCTCGGGCGACTGGCCCGCTTGGTTGAAGAGGTCGAAATCATAGTAGACCGGCCGGGCGGTGGCCAGGATGGTCCGGCGCCGCGGCAGCACCGGCAGGGCGGGTGGTTCGGCGGCCTCCAACAGCAGGCGCACGCAGGCCCGCGCGGCGTCGGCGCTCGGCTGCGGCCACAGCTCGGCCCCGTGCCGCGCCAGGATCTCCTTGAGGGTCGCGTTCAGGGTTTCATCCCCGACGGTGACCGCCTGCTGCTCCCACCGGCGCAGCAGCTCCAGCTTCAACAGCGGCCCACCCCAGATGAAATCCAACCCCAAATACGGCGCCTTCGCCGCAAGCGCCCACCGGAAGGCGCCGGTTCCAAACTCCGCGCCGAGCCGCTTCAGGACGAAGATCACCGCCAAGGTCAACGAGTAGCTGTCCACCTTGACCCAGAGCCGATCGTCGACCGGCTCCCCCGACAGCATCAGCCCGGCCGCCGCATCGGCCTTGACCCGCAAGGCATCGAGCAGGTCCCGGAGCCGCATGGCGGAGAGCGACACGGGCGTGCGGATGAGCGCGCTGCATTCCGATCGCAGCCGGTCCATTGCCGCACCGGCGGAAAGCGCCTCCCGGTGGATGATGCGGTTGAACTCGTCCCGCTTCGGCGCAGACAGGTCCGGATACTCCAGGATCACTTCGACGGCCGAGCGGACGCTGGCAAGGGCGCCGCGCACCTCCATGGAGAGCGTCTGCAGCAGCGCATCCATGCGCAGGAAGAACTCCATCCGGCCGGTGAAATCGGTCAGGATCAACACAAAACCGGTCAACTCGCGCAGCGGGCTGAGGATCGGGACCGCGGCCGCCTGAAGCAGGAGCTGGTTGCGCGCGACCATCACAAAGGATGCGGTGAGGTCCTGGCGACCGCTGCGCAGCTTCTCGGGAAGGTCTTTGAGGGCGTGGGTGATGACGGGCTTTTCGACCACGCTGAAGATGGAGCGCCCCAGGCCGAGAAACCCGCCGGCCGGCAGCGGGCCCGCGGCGAGCAGCGGTGTTTCCGGGTCCTCCAGGAGCTTTCGCGCACGCTGGTTGTAGAGGGTGATCTGCCCCTCGGCATTGCAGATCACCACCCCCTCGGGCAGGTCGGCCAGCACCGCGGAGAGGATGTTTTTTTCCTCCTCGATGCGGACGCGCGCATCGGCGATGCGCTCCTCCACCGAGCGCTGGAGCTCCTCGAAGCGATCGGCGGCGGCGTTGATGGCCCCCGCCAGGCGCACCACATCCCGGCTGCCCTCGACCCGGATGCGATGCGCCGGGTTTGCCCGGTAAATGATCTTGGTCTCTTCGGTGATCTTGTCGAGCGGCAGCACGTAGAGCCGGAACACCCAGTCGATGGCGAATCCCAGCCCTGCCAGGAGCAGGACCCCGGCGCCGAAAAGATAGCTGCCGTGACGACCGATCAGGGACAGCACCACCTGCCGGTCGGCATCCGAAAGCTCCTGCCACAGCATGAGGGAGAAACTGACCACCACGGCCGTGAAAAACAGGATGCAGACCAGTACGAACCACCCGAAAACCGTGTTGTGCTTCAGCCGCGGCATTCGATCAGTTCTTTGACTTTGGCGACGAGTTCCGCATTCGAAAAGGGCTTGGTGATGTAGGCATCCGCCCCTAAGTCGAGCCCCTTGGTCACATTGACGTCGCTGCCCAGGGCGGTGACCATCACGATGCGGATGTCCTTCCACGCGGGGTTTTCACGCACCCGCTGGCAGACTTCGAAGCCGTCCACGACCGGCAGCATGATGTCGAGCAGGATCAGATCGGGATGGTGCCGGGCGACGGCCTCCATGGCCTCCTCGCCGCTGAAGGCGACGAGGGTCCGGTAGCCGTTCTGCTCCATCAGGAATTGCAGCGCCACGATGATGCTCGGCTCGTCGTCGACGATGAGGATCTGTTTCGGCATGGCGAATCCCCGCGGCATGGTACGCCCTTCCCGTGGCCGGTTGCAGAGCGGCCCGCAGGCCCTTGCACCGTCGCGGGGTTATGGAAAACCTTCGGGCCCGACGCGCGGCCCGCGGCTGCTATTTCCGGGAGGCGGCATAGCCGACCGTCGTCAGGGCTTCGGTGATCTCGTCTAAAATCGCCGGGTCGTCGATGGTGGCCGGCATTTTCCACTCCTTGTTGTCGGCGATTTTCTGGATCGTGCCGCGCAGGATCTTGCCCGAGCGGGTCTTGGGCAGCCGCTTGACCACCGTGGCGGTCTTGAAGGAGGCCACCGGCCCGATGCGCTCACGGACCATCTGGACCACCTCCTTGACGATATCCTCGTGCCGGCGCGCGACCCCGGCCTTCAGCACGATGAAGCCGATCGGCACCTGCCCCTTGAGCGCATCCTCCACCCCCAGCACGGCGCACTCGGCGACATCCGCATGATCGGCGAGGATCTCCTCCATGGCGCCGGTGGAGAGCCGGTGGCCGGCCACGTTGATGATGTCGTCGGTGCGCGACATGACATAGACATAGCCCTCCGGGTCGATGAAGCCGGCATCGGCCGTCTGGTAGTAGCCGGGAAAGTCCTTCAGGTAGGAGCGGATGAAGCCGTCGTCGTTGTTCCAGAGCGTCGGCAGGGTGCCGGGGGGCAGCGGCAGCCTCGAGACCAACGCACCGATCTCACCGGGCTTGACCGGCTGGCGGTCCGGGCCCAGGACCGCCAGGTTCCACCCTGGAGCGGGTTTGGTCGGCGAGCCCTCCTTGACGGGGAAACGGTGCAACCCGAGGCAGTTGGCGGCGATGGCCCAGCCGGTCTCGGTCTGCCACCAGTGGTCTATGACCGGCACCTTCAGACTGTTCTGGGCCCAGCGCAGCGTGTCCGGGTCCAGCCGCTCGCCGGCGAGGAAGAGGGCCTTAAATCCGGAGAGGTCGTAGTGCTTCATTTTTTCAGCGTTGGGGTCCTCGCGCTTGATGGCCCGGAAGGCCGTCGGCGCGGTGAAGAGGCTCTTGACCTTGTGCTGGGAGATCACCCGCCAGAAGGCCCCGGCATCCGGAGTGCCGACCGGTTTGCCTTCATAAAGAATACTGGTGCAGCCTTTGAAGAGCGGCGCGTAGACGATGTAGGAGTGGCCCACCACCCAACCCACGTCCGACGCGGCCCAGAACACGTCGCCGGCGTCCACGTTGTAGATGGCCTTCATGGTGTACTTGAGCGCCACCACATGGCCGCCGTTGTCCCGCACCACCCCTTTGGGGATGCCGGTGGTGCCGGAGGTGTAGAGGATGTAGAGCGGATCGGTGGCCGCAACCGGCACGCAGTCGTGCGCCCTGGCCTTGGCCATCGCCTCGCTCCAGTCCAGGTCGCGTCCCGGTGTCATCTCGGCCGTCTGCATCGGCCGCTGGACGACGATGCAGCGCTGCGGCTTGAAGTCCGCCATCGCGATGGCGTCGTCCAGCAGCGGCTTGTAGGGGATGACCCGGGCGACTTCGATGCCGCAGGAGGCCGATACGATCAGCTTGGGCTTGGCGTCGTTGATGCGCACGGCCAGCTCCCGGGCCGCGAAACCGCCGAAGACCACCGAGTGCACGGCCCCCAGCCGGGCGCAAGCCAGCATGGCGATTACCGCCTCCGGAATCATCGGCATGTAGATCACCACCCGGTCCCCCTTGGCGACCCCCTCGGCCGCCAGGGCCCCGGCGCAGCGCGCCGCCGCGTCGCGCAGCTCGGCATAGCTGAACGTCCGGATCGTCTGGGTCACCGGGCTGTCGTAGATCAGGGCCGTCTGCTGCCCGCGGCCGCCTTCCACGTGCAGGTCGAGGGCGTTGTAGCAGGTGTTGAGCTCGCCGCCGGTGAACCACCGGTAAAACGGCTTGCGAGTATCATCCAGGACCGCGTCCCACTTCCGGGTCCAGTGGCACTCCTCGGCAATGCGGCCCCAGAAGCCGTTGGGGTCCTGGATCGATTGGACATAGGCGGCATCATACGGGTTGGCCATGGGGGTCTCCTTAGCTGATTTCGGTGAACCGTCCGAATCGGCCCGGAGGAGAGGCTCCCAGGGGGATGCGGAGCTCTCCTCCGCCCGCTCCCCGACGGGAGGAAGCCGGCAGCGGGGCATGGCCGACACGCATTTCGTTTGCGCTTTACAGGCAGCCTCTTCGATTTAGGCTATCCCCACAACCCCCAGCCGAAGCTGGCGGTAAAGAGGACGCAGAAGGCCACGATGCCGATCATCCACAGATCTTCGGGTTTCATCGGATATCTCCTTTTCTGATGTGTGGTTGTTTTATCTGCAGTTAGCGAAACAACCGTGGACCCCAAAGGCCGAGCGGACATCCACCGGGGGTCGTAACGCATCAAACCGGTTTTCTCGGCCCCTCGACCCCTTGCCCCCTCGCACCCTTCTCACGCTAAGCCTCCTTGACCACTATCATCTTCTCCTTTTCGGCGCGCTCCAGCATGGTCTGGGTGCAGGTGGACATCTCGGCCTTGAAGCACAGGGCCCACATCATGACGATCCCCAGGATCCACCAGGCGATCTGCCAGGACCACAGCGGCGGGAACCCCGCGAAGGAGAAGGCGCTGTTGCCCCAGATGCAGGCGGGCCCGATCGCAAAGAGGTACCAGGCGGGCACCACCCACTTCATGACGCTGCGCCAGGACCGGCCGGAGGGGCTCGGCGAATCGATGCTGTCCAGGAAGGCGCGCACCTCGTTCTGGCGCTGGATGGTCTCCGGGTCGTCCTTCACGCCGATGCCGCGGCACAGATAGGCCACCACCAGCGCGGCGAACACCCCCCAGAACGCGCTGTGCATGGAGAGCGGGTTGGGCCAGACGTAGTAGGCCAGGAACACGGCCACCATCCCGGCCAGCATCCCCAGATTGGCCCCCACTGCCGGGAAGCGGAAGCCCCAGTGCACGCCCATGAGGTAGATGTACTGGACGAAACCGAAGGCCGTGGCCAGCGCCCCGAGGATGACCAGGGCGGCGGTGGAGTTCAACCCGACGACCAGGGCCGCGGCGGTCACCACGGTGGCCAGGATGCGGTTGACCCAGATCTGCTCGGAGTGGCTGGCCTGCTGCTTGCGGATATAGCGCCAGTACACGTCGCGCAGCAGGATCGAGCCGCCGGTGTTGATGTAGGGCGCGGCCGTGGAGTGGATCGCGGCGATGGCGCCCATGAACACGATGCCGAGGACGAAGGGCGGCAGATAGGTCTTCATCAGGATCGGCACGACGTCGCTGTCCTTGGTGAATTTGAGCACCCCCTCCAGCTCGAGCACCTTGGCGCCCATGCCCTGAAACGCGGTGAAGTAGAACAGGGCGAAGCCGACGACGAAGGTGGACATGAAGGTCTGCTGCCAGGCGAGGGGGGCCGGGCTCTTCTGGCCGAAATTCCACATGGTGAAGGCCGGCGAGGACTGGATGCCCATCAGGGCGAACATGTAGGTCAGACACATGACCGCCGTCCAGGCGACCTCGCCCTTGGCCGCGCCGATCCCCCAGTGGATCACCCGGGGCACGTCCAGGAAGCGCTTGTCCAGGGCGTTCACGTGGGCGGAGAAGGCCGTCCACCCCCCGATGGCCTCCGAGGTGATCACGTAGTAGCCCAGGATGATGATGCCGCCGACGAGCAGGATGAACTGCAGCACCCCGACCCAGGCGCTGGCCTTCATGCCGCCGGAGCAGACGTAGAACCAGCAGATGAACGCCATGAAAATGGCGCCGAAGACCACCGGCACCCCCGCCACCCAGTGGAAGAGCGCCGCCGAGGCCATCAGTTGGACGGCGGTGTAGAACATCGAATACAGAAACGCCGTCAGCACCGTCAGCCAGCGGGCGGCCTCCGAGTTGAAGTAGTAGGCGTACATGTCCCCCGGGGTGATGAACCCGTAGCGCTTGCCGAGCAGCCAGTTGCGCTTGGCGAAGAAGGCCCCGGTGATGGGGATGGTGAGCACATAGAAGGAGGCGAAGGCGTAGGCCAGGCCGTCGCGCCAGATCAGGCCCGGGTGCCCGATGAAGGTCCACCCGGAGAAGGAGGCGGCGGTGGCGGCCATCAGAAAGGCGATGAAGGGAATCGAACGACCGCCGATGGCGTAGCCGGCCGACGTCTTTTCGGTGACGTAGCCCTTGATGCCCCAGTAGAAGGCGTAGACGATGTAAAGGCCCAGCATGATGTAGACCCAGGTTACCCCGCTCATGGTGTTCCCTCCCGTAAATCGGTTGCCGCGCAACCGGCTGAAACGTTAAGGGCAAGCAGACGGTTCGTAAACGCCTCTGGTCGTCGATCACCCCCTTTCCACGCGCGTTGCCGCAGGGGCCGGCCCGCGCCCGGCGCTATCCCGCCATTTTGCGGATGTCTTCGACGATGTCGGGGTTGGCCAGGGTCGTGACGTCGCCGACGTCCTTTTTGTTGGAGATGGCGGCCAGCACCCGCCGCATGTTGGGCATGTCCTTGACGATCCACACCTTGCGCGGTTTTGCGATCTTGCCGATCTCGCGCGCGATGGCATCGGAGATCTTCTTTTCCAGCTCGCGGCTGGGAGTGAACCCCGGCTTCAACGCGACGTAGAGGTCCGGCTCGCGGCCCTTGATCTCGTGGGCCACGGGTACGACCGCCGCCTCGGCCACCTCTTCCACCACCAGGGCCGCCGACTCGATCTCCTTGGTGCCGAGGCGGTGGCCCGAGACGTTGATCACATCGTCCACCCGGCCCAGGATGCGAAAATAGCCGTCGGGCGCCTCCACCGCGGCATCGCCGGTCATGTAGGGCCAGTCGCGCCACTCCTTGCTCTTGGGGTTTTTGCAGTAGCGTTCGTAGTAGGTGCGCACGAAGCGGTCGCGGTCGCCCCAGATGGTCTGGAACCCGCCGGGCCAGGGGTTCTGGATGCAGATGTTGCCGGCGCGGCCGGCGCCCGGCGGGATCACGTTGCCGGCCTCGTCGTAGATGATCGGGTGGATGCCGGGCATGCCCGGCCCGGCGCTGCCCGGCTTCATGGGCGTGATGGCCGGAATGGTGCTGCACAGGAAGCCGCCGGTTTCGGTCTGCCACCAGGTGTCCACGATGGCGGCCTTGCCCTTGCCGACGACGTTGTAGTACCAGCGCCAGACTTCGGGCTCGATGGGCTCGCCGACGGTGGTCATGTGTTTGAAGTTGTATGTGTACTTGGCGGGCTCGTCCGGGCCGAGCTTGCGCAGGGCGCGGATGGCGGTGGGGGCCGTGTGGAAGATGTTGACGCCCAAATCCTGGGCGATGCGCCAGGCCCTGCCGGCGTCCGGGAAGGTCGGCACGCCCTCGTAGATCACCGTGGAGGCGCAGACGGCGAGCGGACCGTAGACGATGTAGGAGTGGCCGGTGATCCAGCCGATGTCGGCCATGCACCAGTAGACGTCCTCGGGGTGGATGTCCTGCACGAACTTGGAGGTGCCGGCGACGTAGGCCAGATAGCCGCCGGTGCTGTGCTGGCAGCCCTTGGGTTTGCCGGTGGTGCCGCTGGTGTACATGAGAAAGAGCGGCGCTTCGGCCGGCATCTTTTCGGGCTCGACGCGCGCCCCGTAAAAGTCTTTGAGGAGCTCGTTGACGAAGTGGTCGCGGCCCTTGACCATCGGGGTGGGGCTCGAGGCCTTGCCGGGATAGCGCTGCCAGACCAGCACCGTGTCCACCTTCTGGCCGTCCGTGGCGGCCAGGCCGCAGGCGATGTCCGCGTTCTGCTTGTGGTCGCCCAGGGTGCCGCTGCGCCAATAGGCGTCCATCGTGATCAGGACCCGGCTTTGAGAGTCGACGATGCGGTCGGCGCAGGCCCGGCCCGAAAAGCCGCCGAACACCTGGGAGTGGATCACCCCCAGCCGGGCGCAGGCCAGCATGGTGATCGGCAGCTCCGGGACCATGGGCATGTGCAGCGTGACGCGGTCGCCCTTCTTCAACTTGGCGAAGTCGCGCAGCAGGGCGGCGAACTCGTTCACCCGCACGTAGAGCTCGCGGTAGGTGATGTGCTCGTAGCGCTCGTCGATCGGCTCCGGCACGAAATGGATGGCGGTTTTGTTCTTGTTCTTGGCCAGGTGCCGGTCGATGCAGTTGTAGGAGGCGTTGATCTTCCCTCCGACGAACCACTTCCAGCAGGGGGCGTCGCTCGTGTCGAGCGTGGTGTGCCAGTACTCGTACCAGTCGAGCAGATCGGCGTACTCCTTGAAGCAGTTGGGGAAGTTCTCCAGGCTGAAGCGTTTGTAAATGGACGCGTCGGTCATGTTGGCCTGGGCGATGAACTCGACGGTGGGGTGGATCAACTGCTCCTCGCCCCAGTGCACCGCGATTTCGGCCTCCGACCCTCCGGCGAACTGTTTTTCTGCCATAGCTGACCTCCTTTAGTTTTGGGTGGTAATTCTGTTAGGGTGTTCGAAACGGTGGAATCGCCGTTGGGTTCAGTGCGCGACAATCCCCCGCGCGAAGACTTCAAACGCCACATTCAGGGTCGATTTGAAATGATCCTTGCGCGGATCAAGGGACCGCTTGCTCTCTTCCCAAAGGACCAAGCCGGAAAAAAGCGCCCACAGGATCAGGGAGAGTTTCGCGGGCGCCGCCGCGTGGGGGCGCTCGGTTTCGAGCCCTTCCCGTAAAACCTGGGAGATGATGTCGAAGGATTGATGGAGGAGGTCGACGATTTTCCGCTGGAGCTCGAGCGTGATGTTGGCCAGGGTCTCGCTGGCCTGCAGATTGGCGAGGGTGAGAAACATGTGGGGGTCGATCTCGTAGATCTCTAAAAGGGCCTTCTTGACGACGTCCAGACTCTGTTCGAAGGTCAGATCCTTGCGGGCCCTCGCGCGCCACAGCCGCACGTTCAGATGCTTGAGGACCCGCACCGATAGGGCGGCGAAAAGCTCATCTTTTTTTTTGAAGTAAAGGTAGATGGTCCCAACGCTCAGCTCCGCCTCGCGGGCCACGTCGGCTATCTTGGCCCGACCGAAGCCTTTGGAGACGCAAACCCGCTTGGCGGCCGCCAAGATCTGCTCGCGCCTTCTTTCCCGTTCTCGTTTTCGCCTTATATTTATTCCCATATAATTTTTGAATATCGTTCATGACCTGGCCTCATTACATTTAATTCAATTCGTTTGTCAATAGAAAAATATTCATTTTATGTTATTTTAAATAAATTGTTATTTTTGTTCTTGATTTGAACCTTATCCGTGTCGTATAGGATAGCCGTTGCGTCGTCGGCACAACCACGCCGCACAAACGCCGCAGGGGGGCAGAGATGAAGAGGGTTTTGAATTATTTGCGGGACATTCCGGCGGGCGCAAAAGCCGCCATCGCCGCTTTATTCGTCGGCTGGGCTCTGCACCTTGCGGTCTATTTCCACTCCTTCACCGCCGACATGACCGACCGCACCGTTTTTTTGCAGCTGGTAGTGGGAGCGGGCATCTGCTGCGCAGTGGCAACCGGCCGGCGATGGGCCCGGATGCTGTGCGTGTTTTTCAACATCGGGATCGTTGCGTTGTATGCCTTGTTCAGCTTGGCTCTGTTTCAAAGCGCGGAGTGGGGCCAAGCGTGCCTCACCGCCCTGATTGCAGTAATCTTTACCGTGGCGACGGTCTTTTTGCTGACGCGCGGCAGTGCGCGCTTCTTCAACCCGCCGCTGGCGCCGGCGGCGGACAGCCGGGAGCCGAATCGAGGCTGAAATGGCCTCGGGCCGCACGGCCGGCGTATCGGCGGATAGCGCCGCGGAACCGTTCGCTGGAGCGGCGAAAGGCAGGTGGGAGAATGGAGAGCCGGGAGGTGAGGTGTACATGCGGCCGCACGCTGCGGCTATCCACCCCCTTGCTGCGCTGCGAGGGGTGCGGCCGGAACGTGTTTTATGACGACAGCGAGCGTCGGCGCCACCGGACCAGCGTCGCCGTCACAACGGTGCTGATGCTCGCGGCCTTCGGGCTGGTCGCCTATCTCTTCATCGAGATGGTGGCGGTCCCGTTTTTTCCGCGCTGAAAAAAGCGCCGCAGACGCACCACCGGCATGGCCCGCCGAGCTACCACCCCCGCGACATCAGGCAGTACATCTTCACGTCTTCCGGCGTGACATGGCTCTTGGAGAAACGGACCACGTAGCGCGGGATGAACCCCTCCCGCAGGTAGTAGGCGAAGTCCGAATCGATCTTGGCGGCTGAAAAGCGCCAGTCGGCCCCGGCGCTCCGAAAAACCTGGTACACGCTGCACTGGCGGGCCATGGCCAGGCAGGAGAGGTATTCGTCTTCCCGGATCGCCCGGCACCGCGCCGTGCGCTTGTCGACTAGGGCGGCCGCCAGAAAGTAAAGCGCGGTCAGCAGGGTAAAAAAGATGCCTTCAGCAGTCGATATCACGACCAACCTCTTAGACCCGGCTGCCGACGGCAGCCGGTGGGTATTTCTCTGCAAACCTATTGAAAGACAATGTGCCCCCGGAGAGGCGCTGTCAACTGCGACGGGCGGTTGTCGACATGCGGGCGCTGAGCCAAATCACCCTGCGGGCCCGGGGTGCACTTCGGTAGATTACGGCGCGTATTTGCGCATGGCGTTTTCAAACCCCCCCATGGCGCTGCGGATGACGGCGTCCGCCACGCAGAAAGCGATGCGGAAGTGGCCAGGGGCGTGAAAGCCGCTGCCGGGGACCACCAGCACCCGTTCGGCCTTCAGCGCCTGAGCGAATTGCACATCATCGGCAATCGGCGAGCGGGGAAAAAGGTAAAAGGTCCCGGCCGGCTTTACGAACTCATAGCCCATGGCGCTCAACCCTGCGCAGAGCAGGTCGCGCTTGCGCTGATAGGCGCCGATATCGGCGCTCTCGCCCTGCAGGCGGGCCACCGCGCGCTGCATCAGGGCCGGCGCGTTGACGAAGCCCAGAATGCGGTTGGCAAGCGCCATGCCGGCCACCAGGGCCTTGCGGTGGGTGGCGCGCGGATTCACGGCCGCAAAGCCGATCCGCTCCCCGGGGATGGAAAGGTCCTTCGAGTAGGAGGTGGCCACCAGGCTTTCCGGGTAGGCGCTGAAAAGGCTCGGCACGACGGTCCCGTCGAAGACCACCTTGCGGTAGGGCTCATCGGAGATCAGGTAAATGGTGCGGTTGAAGTCCCGGCTTTTCCGGGCCAGGCACTCCGCGAGGGCCGCGAGGCTCTCTGCGGAGTAGACCGCGCCGGTGGGGTTGTGGGGAGAGTTGATCAGGACGGCTTTGGTTTTGGGCGTCAGGGCGGCGGCGATGGCCTCGATGTCGAGCTGGAAATCCGGCCGGCTGGGCGCGGTCTTCAGCACGCCGCCGTGGTTTTCGGCATAGAAGCCGTACTCCACGAAGCACGGCACCGGCGTCAGCACCTCGTCGCCGGGGTCGAGCAGCGCCTTGAAGGCGATGTTCAGCGCCCCGGCCGCCCCGCAGGTCATGATGACGTCGGCGGGCTCGACCGGCACCCCCTGCTCGGTTGCGAGATGCCCGGCCACGGCCCCGCAGACGTCGGGGTAGCCCGTGTTCGGCATGTAGGCATGGGCGTCGGGGCCTTCACGGTCGACCAGTTCCCGCAGCACCGTTTTGAAACGCTCCGGGGGCGGCAGGTTGGGGTTGCCCAGGCTGAAGTCGAACACGTTCTGCGCACCGTACTTCTTCTTCAGCTCGCTGCCCTCTTCGAACATGCGCCGGATCCAGGAGGAGCCGGCGATGACCGTCTCGATTCGCTTGGCAATGCTCATGCGTCACACCTCCCGCGTGGGTTGAAATGGACCCCTTCCATATCACCGCGGGGGGACGACAGCAATGCAAAACCTCCGCTCAGGCGCTCAGACCGGCGAAGCGCAGCACGCGCTTCACGTAGTTGCGGGTTTCCGCAAACGGCACCTCGCCCTCGTATTTCTCCACCGCCCCGGGCCCGGCGTTGTAGGCCGAGAGGGCCAGTTTGATGTCGCCGTCGAACCGATCCAACATCCGGCGCAGGTAGCGCGCGCCGCCGTCGATGTTCTGGCGGACGTCGAAGGGGTCTGAAACCCCCAGCTCCCTGGCCGTCTCCGGCATCAGCTGCATCAGCCCCTGGGCCCCTGCCGGGGAGACGGCATCCGGCCGGAAGGCGGATTCCGCCCGGATCACGCTGCGAATGAGATCGGCCGAGAGGTTGTAGCGGGAGGCCGCGCGCCGGATGGACTCCTCGATGACCTGGCTGCCGGAGGCCGCCGGCCGGACCTGCCGCGCCTCCCGGTGCACGCTGCCGCCCGCCTCGTGCAGCCCAATCCGAAGGCCCGTGATCCCGGCAGCCCCCGTCTGCCGCCGGCCGATCTCGGCCGCGGAGGCGTTTGGCCCATCCGCGGGCGGAGCCGTGGTCGACCCGCCCCGGCCGCCGGCGGCATCCAGGCGGGACCCTTGCGTCACCATCACCGGCCGGGCGAAATAGTCGGGCACCCCCATCCCGGAAGCGGTCCCGGGGTTCTTCGACGCCCTCTCCCGGGTGAGAAGATCCTTGAAACAAGAGCCGGCGCCCCTGCTGAGCTCTCCGGATATCCGGGCCCCGGCAACCGCCGCCCGCCGGGGCTCGATGTAGTCTCGAATCGTCAACGGCCGATCCACCGCCATGTTCGCCTCCGCCTGCTGCGTTCAATCCGAGTAGCCAAGCAATAACCATTCCAGCACGCGCCCATTGCGGAGCACGGGCCGAAAATCGATTTATCATCTTGATATAGCTTGCTATTTTGGAAATTTTGGCGTATGCGTGGGTTACGGCTCGCAGCGCGACAAGCGCCAGCGGATCGGCATTATTTGCCTCATCCCCACCGGGCGCAGCCGGGCGGAAGAAGCTGAGATCGAGCCTGTCGGGCTGCCGGTTCGATGCCCTCTTGAAACGCATGTATTCGCATTCAGGATCCCTAATCTGGGCAACGGCGCTCTGGGCCCTGCTGGCAGGCTGCGCCGGCCAGGCGCTGCGTTGGCCCCCGCCCTCCGCAGGCCTGCCGCCGCACCACCTCATCGCGAACGTGCCCTTTTTCGCCCAGCAGGAGTACCAGTGCGGACCCGCCGCCCTCGCGATGGGGCTTGCCTGGAGCGGCCTCGAGGTCGCTCCCGCGGAGCTGACCCCAAAGGTCTACACCGCCGCTCTTCAAGGCAGCCTGCAGCCGGCCATGATCGCCGCGGCCCGCCGCCTCGGGCGCCTGGCCTATGTGATCCGCGGACCGGAGGCGCTTTTGCGGGAGGTGGCGGCCGACCGGCCCGTGATCGTTCTGCAGAACCTGGGGCTCGCGTGGGCCCCGCGCTGGCATTATGCCGTTGTGGTCGGCTATGACACGGCCGCCGACGAGGTCATCCTGCACACCGGCCTCGCGGCTCAGCGCAGCACCTCCTGGCCGCTGTTTTTGAACACCTGGTCGCGGGGGGATTTTTGGGGATTGCTGGTCTTGAAGGCAAGCGAGCTGCCGGCGACGGCCGAGGAGGGGGCTTACGTGGAGGCCGCCATCGGCCTTGAAAACGCCGGGCGCCTCGGGGAAGCGGAGCAGGCCTTCCGCACCGCGCTCAGCCGCTGGCCCGGGAACCTCGCCGCTCGCATGGGGATAGGCAACAGCGCCTATGCACAGGGGGAGCTCCTAAAAGCGGAAGCGGCCTTCCGCAAGGCCGCGGAGCTCCACCCGAGGTCGGGTGCGGCCTGGAACAACCTGGCCCATGTGCTGTTGAAACAGGGCCGAAGGGCCGAAGCGCTGGAGGCCGCCCGCGAGGCCGTTGCGCTGGGCGGGCCCCTCGCCTCCACCTTTGAAAAGACGCTCGAGGAGATTCTGAGTTCCGAACCCTGACGGCGGGCATCAGGCAGCCACCGGGTAGAGCCACTCCTTGAAGGCCTCTTCCTCGCCGCGCGCCACCCGTCCCAGAAACCCGGCCAGCTTCAGCTGCACAGGGCCCGGCACCGCCGGCATCGCGCGCTCCTCTATGCGCCGGACGGGGATCACCTTGAAAGGGGTGTTGGCGAAGAAGATCTCCTGCGCCGCGAACAACAGCTCCGGCCGCAGGCGTCCTTCGAAGGTTTCGATCCCGAGGTGGCGTGCCACCTGCAGGATGGAGCGCCGGGTGATGCTGTCTAAAACCGTGCCGAGGGAGGGGGTCAGCAAGCGGCCCTCCTTGACCAGAAAGACCGATTCGGTCGCCCCCTCGGCGATGAAGCCCTGGGTGTCGAGCAGGATGGCATCCTCAAAGCCGCGCTTCTGCACATCCAGCTTGGCGACCATCCCGTTGAGATAGTTGGCGGCCGCCTTGGCCTCGATCGGAACGCTCTGGGGGTCCAGTTTGCGCCAGCGGGCGATGCCCGCCGTGGTTCCCCGTTCGAACGAAAATTCGAGGCCGGCTAAATCCCGGGAGGGGTCCAGCGCGAAAACGGCCACGTCCAGCCGTTTTTGCGGCGGCTGGATGTCGAGCGCAACCTGGGGATAGTAGCCGACGAGCTTGACGGTGCCCTGCGCCAGTCGGTTGCGGTGCACCGTTTCGGCCACGGCGCGGCAGAGGGCCTCGTGGTCGCCGGGCAGCTCCATGGCCAGGTGAGCGGCGGATCTCTCCAAGCGGGCGATGTGCTCGTGCAGTCGAAAAACGGCCGGCCCGCCCGCGGCCGTGGCATAAAAGCTGATCACCTCGAATATCGTGGAACCGCGCGCGAAGCTGTGGCACATCATGTGCACCGTGGCCTGGTTCCACGGCACGAAGTCTCCGTTGATCCACACCTGTCGTTCGTCGAGCATCAGACGCGTCTCCTCCCTGCGAGGGGGTTCTCCTCCGAACCGGCCCCGGCCGACCGACAGCCATGTCGCGCGATGATCGGGGTTCGTTTGTATCGGCGTTCGTTCCGTAAAGGCTGCGCCCCGCGGAGGATATCCCGCGGGAGAGCGGTTCGGCAGGCGCATCTGCCGGGGGATCAGCCTCAGGCGGGGACCGTCACCACCGGGACCGTGGTGCACTTCAACACCCGCTCGGCCACGCTGCCGAAATCGAAGTGCCCTTCGCTGCCCTTGTTGGTCATCACCACCAGGTCGATCTTCTGGCCGGCGATGACCTTGAGGATCTCCTTGGCGGGCTCGCCGACGGCGATGTGACGGATGTAGAGCGGGCACTCGTTGAGAAATTTGTCGCAGATCTCGTTCAGCCGCGACTCGGCGGTCTGCTTTTCCCACTCCTGCATCTTCTTCAATTCGTCCGGGTCGAACTGGCCGTAGTAGGCGCCGAAGGCGGGATAGTCCTTCATGACGTAGAGAATGTGGATCTCCGCCCCGAATTTCCGGGTCAACTCGGTGACGAGCGGCAGGGCCTTGGCGGCGTTCGCGGAAAAATCGGTCGGCCAGAGAATTCTGCTGATCTCCATGATGTCCTCTCCTTGTGCGGGTCTTTGGTCCAGCGGGGATTCATAGCACCTTCCCCACAGCGGCGCAATACCCTCGCCCGCAGACCGGCGGCCTGTTGCTGCGGGCCTGGTTTGCATTTCCGGACGAATCTGGCTATGAGCGTCATGACCCGCCGCGCCGGGGGAATCGGCACGCACGTCCCGCCGGGCGGGAAGCGGCGCGCAGCCGTGAGCCGGCCGCGGTTGCGCCGGGCGCGGCCGGATGAACGGGCTGCGATGGGACCATGCGCGATCGCCGGCGCTGCCATGAGCGTCTGCAAGGGACGGGTCGACGCGGGAGGGTCTGGGGTTGGGTGGACCCGCCGGCGAGCGGAGCGAAAGGAGCGTACCCATGAGCAAGCGCGCGAAGCCGATGTGCGCCGACCCAAGCCAAGAGATCACCATCCGCATCCCCTGCGCCCTGGCGGATCGGGTGGCGGCCTACGCCAAGGAGCAGCGCACCAGCCTGGCGAACGTCGTGGTGGAGGCCCTCGATCTCTTCCTGAGGCGCCCGCCGCCGCCGTGAGGTCCCCTCCGCAGCTCACCCGCCGCAAGCCAGCAGCATGAAGCGCACCCGGTCCCCGTGCGCGAGCGGCCGGTGAGCCAGGCGCTCGCGGGGCACGAAGCCCTCATCGTTCACCATCACCTGGACGCTCGCATCCAGCGCCCCTTCGCCGTCGAGCAGGACGCGGCGCGCCCGGGGCCCGGCGCGCACCAGCACCCGCTCGATCAGATCGGCCAGGCTGCCGCGCTCCAGCTCGATTTCAACCTGCCGGCCGATGGCCGCGGAGAGGGCCGCCAGACCGATGGACTCTACGAAGATTTTCACCGATTCCCCCCGGCGCGTCTACCAGCGCCTTTTCAACCCGCGCAGCCTGGCCGTGGTCGGCGCCAGCGCCAACCCCGCCAAACCCGGCGGCAGGCTCATCCGCAACCTGCTCGAAAACGAGTACGCCGGAAGCCTGTGGGCTGTCAACCCGGGCGCTCCTCTCCCCGGCGTCGCCACCTTCGCCTCCGTGGCGCAACTGCCGCAGGCACCGGACCTGGCCCTGATCGCGATCCCCGCCCCGGAGGTCCGACCGGTGCTCGCAGCGCTCGCGCGCAAGGGCGCGCGCGCGGCGATCGTGATGAGCGCGGGCTTCGGCGAACTGGGCCCCGCCGGCAAGGCTGAAGAGGAGCGCCTGGCGGTTCTAGCGCAGGAGGCCGGCATGGCGCTGGTCGGCCCGAACTGCTCGGGCTTTTTGACGCCCGCCTACGCCGGCAAATTCGCGGGGATCCTCACCCGGCCCCAACCCGGCCGGATCGACCTCATCTGCGGCTCCGGCGCCACCATGGACTTCGTGGTCGAACAGGCCCTGGTGCGGGGGCTCGCCTTCAGCCACGCCGTCAACCTGGGCAACTCCATCCAGATCGGCATCGAGGAGATCCTGGGGCTGCTGGATCACAACTTCGGCCCGGAGAGCGCGCGCATCCTCCTGCTCTACATCGAGGCGATCCGCAAACCGGCCGCCCTGCTGCACCACGCCCGCCGCCTGGCCGCAAAGGGCTGCACCCTGATCGGCATCAAATCCGGCGTCACCCCCGCCGGCGCCCGGGCCGCACTGAGCCACACCGGGGCCATGGCCACCCCGGACCGCGCCGTCCAGGCCCTCTTCGACAAGGCGGGGATCATCCGCGTCGGCAGCAAGACGGAGATGATCGACATCGCCTGCGTCCTCACCGCTGCCGGCGGCCCGGTCGCGGGCAACCGGGTCTGCGTCGTCACCAGCGCCGGAGGACCCGGGGTCATGCTGGCCGACGAGCTGCAGCGCCAGGGCTTCGACCTGCCGGCGCTCAGGCAGGAGACCCGCCGGCGGCTGAGAGCCATGCTGCCGCCGGAGGCCGCGGTGGCCAACCCGATCGATTGCCTGCCCACGAAAGACGGCCCTCGCACGCGCAGCGTCCTGGGTCTCCTGAACGCGGAGGAGGGGCAAGGCCTGGATCTGGTCGTCACCATCGACGGGGCTCCCGGCATCGTGGACGAAGGCGAGGTTTTCCGCGAAACCCTGCAGGCGGCGCGCAGCGGCCCCCTGCCGATCGTCCCCGTCATCTGCTCGGCCACCTCCAGCGCCGCCAAGCTCCACGCGTTCAGAACCCAGGGCGGGGTCTATCTCGACGATGAGGTGTCGGCCGGAAGGGCCCTCGGGCGGATCCTCCACCGGCCGCGCCTTTTTGCGCCGCAGGCGCGGCTGCAGGGCTTTGCGCCCGCCGCCGTCGCCGCCGCCGTGGAGGGATGGGAGGGCGTGGCTGCACCCCGTGCGGCCGAGGCGATTCTGAGGGCGGCTGGGTTCCGCCTTCCGCCCCAGCGCCTCGTGCACTCGCCCGCCGAGCTCGAAGCGGCTTGCGCGCAAATCGGTTTTCCCCTCGTGTTGAAGGTCGCCGGCATCCTTCACAAGAGCGAGGTCGATGGAGTCCGGGTGGGGGTTTGCGACCGGCGCGGGGCCGAGCAGGCCTACGCCGAGCTCGCGGCCATCCCCGGCGCGCAGGGGGTCCTGGTGCAGAGACGGATCGCGGGCGTGGAGGTCATCTTGGGCGCCGTGCGCGAAGAGGGCTTCGGCCACCTGGTGATGGTGGGCCTGGGCGGGATCCACGCCGAGGTGCTCGATCAGGCCGCCTTCGGCTTGGCGCCGTTTTCCACCGCGGAGGCCTTGGGCCTGATCCGGCGCATCCGTGCGCTGCCGCTGCTTCTGGGCGTGCGCGGCGCGAAAGGCCTGTCGCCCGACGCCCTGGCGGACGCCCTGGTCCGGCTCAGCCGCCTGGTCGCCGCCGCCCCCGCGATTGCAGAGGTCGACCTGAACCCGCTGATGGGCAGCGGGGAGGAGCTCTACGCCGTCGATGCCAGGCTGGTCGTCGCCGCGTGAAGCGGCGGCGGCCGGACACCGTGCCGCCCCCCCTCAGGCGCCGAATTTCGCCATGCGCCCGGCATAGGCCAGGGCCATCGGCATCAGGTCCACGGCCGGAAACTGCCCGAGCGCGCCCTTGAGGCATTCGCTCTCCCCGAAGCCCTGCACCGCGTTGAGCCGCCCGCGGCCCGGCGCATGCAGCAGGGTCGGCACCGGGTGCCAGGAGTGGGCCTTCCACGCGGCCGGCGTGCTGTGGTCGCCGGTGACGATGAGCACCTCGGGCTTCAGCTCGAGAATGCGCGGCAGGATCGCATCCACCTTCTCGATCTCGGCCGCCTTGGCCTCGAAGTCCCCGTCCTCGCCGCGGCTGTCGGTGTACTTGTAGTGCACGAAGAAAAAATCGTAGCTTTTCCAGTTCGCCGCGAGCGCCGCCAACTGGTCCTCCAGGTGGCGCAGCCCCTGCAGCACGTCCATTCCCACCAGGGTCGTCAGCCCCTTGTACATGGGGTAGACCGCCAGCGACAGGGCCTTCAGTTTATAGACAGCGTTGAATTTCGGCAGGCCCGGCTCCTTGGCCCAGCCCCGTAGGGTGACCATGTTGGCGGGCTGCTCGGCGGTGAGGATCTCGCGTGCAGCGCCAATCCAGCGGTTGGCGAGCTCCGCGGAGGCCTTGGCATCATCGGCCTGGGCCGCCACGGGCAGCGGCGGCACCCCGGTCCTCTGCGGGTCGGTCTCGTTCAGGCGGCCGGAGAGGCCCGGCCCGCGGAAGATCAGGGCGAAGCGGTAATCCTGGACCGGCTCGACGAAGATCTCCACCCCGGGCAGCCGGATGGCGCGCAGCTTTTGGACCAGCTGACGGCATTTGTCCGTCGGGATGCGTCCCGCCCGGCGGTCGGTGATGCGCAGCTCAGCGTCGACCGTGCAGAAATTGCCCCGCGCGGCCAGATCGTCCGGGGTCAGAACGAACCCGATGCCGAGCGCCTCCAGCACGCCGCGGCCGATGAGATATTTGACCGGATCGTATCCGAAGAGGGCCATGTGTCCCGGGCCGGATCCCGGCGTGATGCCGTTGCCGATCGGGATCGACAGCCCCAGCATGCTCTGCGCGGCCAGCCGGTCCAGATTCGGCGTGCGGGCGAATTCGAGCTCGGTCGGGCCTCCGGGCTGCCGCGGCATTCCGCCCAAACCGTCCATGACCAGCATCACGATCCGGGCCTCGCTCTCAAGGCTCAACTCCCGCATCAGCTCCAAGTCCGCCATAGTGCCTCCTGTGGGATAAGGGTCATCGGCTGTCGAACGAGCGCAAGTTTAACCGATGGCCTCCTCCTGTCAATGCAAATTTAGGGCGCCGGCGGCCGGGCCGGCTCCGGGCTGCTTCCCCGCAGCGCAAAGAGGATGGTGCCCAGCAGACCGAAGAGAAATGCGCCGATGAAATTAACCTTGGGGCTGATCTCCCAGAGAAAGCGCCGCCGAACGCGGCAACTGACACCACCAGATCGCGCAGCAGGTAGTAGAGCCCGAACATGCCGGCCTTGTTCTCCTCGGGGGAGAGGTCCACGATCAGGACTTTGCGGGTGGGCTCGCCGAATTCTTTCAGCCCCCGCAGCACGAAGGCCGGAACGAGCGCGGCGAAGGAGTGGGTGAAGAGCAGCGCCAAGGGGAAGACCGTGAACAGCACGAAGGTGACCAGCACGAAGGGCTTCTTGTTGCCCCGGTCGGCCAGGGCGGCGACCGGGATGTAGATCAGGACGGCGGTCGCCATTTCGATGGTGGTGAGCAGGCCGAACTGCACCGCGCTGACCGGCTCGGCGATCACTTTCATGCACCACACGACCACGAAGGCGTGCGAAATCTGCTCGCAGAAACGGATCAGGATGTCGGAGGCGAGGAGCATCCGCAGGCCGGGGCGCATCATCCGCCACAACGCCATGGGGCCGGGCTGACCGGCCGACCTTCGCCCGGCGGCACGGTCCGGCTCCTCGATCAGTTTCTGCTGCAAAAAAATGGCGACCACGGCAAAGGCCAGGGCGAACCCGAAGGCGAGGCGCACCCCGTCGCGCTCGCCCCAAGCCGCGATGCAAAAGCCGCCCAAAAGGGGCCCCAGCGCCATGGGGATGCGGGTGACGATCGCGTGCATGCTCACGCCCATGGTACGCTTGGCGCTCGGCAGCACCCGGGCGAAGAGGCCCATGGTGGCCGGGAGCGAGATCGAGGACCAGGAGATGAAGAAGACCGAGCCGAGAATCACGGCCTGCCAGGCGGGGACCGCGATCACGAGGATGAAGCCGGCCATCGCCACGAGGTTGAACACCAGCAGGGCGCGCTTGATGCCGATGCGGTCCGACAGGTAGCCCCCGGGAAAGGAGTAGAGGGCGGAGAGCAGGTTGTCGAGCCCGTTCAGCAGGCCGATCGAGAGCGCCCCGCCACCGAGCGCCAACAGATAGACCGGCAGAAAGCGCTCCGACATGCGCTCGCCCATTCCCACCAGAACGACCATGCCGAGCACGGCGAGGGTGCTTTTCTGCAGCCCGAGAAACTTGAAAATCGTTCCCGCTCGTGAACCGGAGGAGTCCGTGGGCATAGCCGCCATCGCGCAGGGTCGAGCGAGTCGCGTCGTGCCGGGCGCCGCGGCTCAGTTCAGGTACTTCTCCTTGGCCGTCTCCAGGCGGCACCAGGCGTAGAGCGCGTCGTATACTTCGAACTGCCGCTCGATGT
This sequence comes from Desulfobacterales bacterium, assembly GCA_025454255.1. Taxonomy (GTDB): domain Bacteria; phylum Desulfobacterota; class Desulfobacteria; order Desulfobacterales; family SpSt-501; genus SpSt-501. The sequence continues at coordinate 28,993 of JALOOU010000067.1, forward strand.
TCTGCATGTCGTCGGGGTACCGCAGACTGAACCCCACGGCGATCGCCTCCAGGCCGGCGGCGCGCGGGTCCTTGTCGAGCCGGTCGGTGTCGGCGGCGTTCACGATCTTGGCCATCCGCAGCAGCGCGCGGTCCGTCAGGCCGTAGTTGCGGATGATGACGTCGAAGGTGCACAACTCCCCCTCGTGGTTCAGGACGGCGCCCGGGCTGTCGAAGGGGACGGCCCCCTCGCGCTCGGCCGCGCCCATCACCTCGCCCTTGGGCACGAAGAGAAACTGAGCCTCCGAATCGATAAACCGAGTGATCAACCAGGGGCAGGCGACCCGGTCGACGTGGACATGGGAACGAGTGACCCACAACATGCTGAACCTCCCCTCTTGCCTTGCTGCCGGAACTGTGATTTAGAGGGCCTATCTGTATCGCATGTTGCGGAGGTTGGCAATGCCGGATTCACGCCCTGCCGCACGATCGCCCGGACCTTCGCGCGCGCTGCCGGGGCGCACCGCCCCGACGCTTCCCGCGTTCGCTTTCCACTCCCCGCGCAGCGCCCTCTGCGGCATCCGCCCGAGGGCCCCGCGCGGGGCGCCCCCCCCCACCGTATCGAAAGGAGACCTCCCATGCGACCTGACGCCGCAAAAACCCTTGGCATGATCCTTGTCGTTTGGCTGTCCGTCGCGCTCATCGGATCGGCGCCGGCCCACTCCCAGACCAAGGCGCAGACCGTCAACCTCAACATGGGCAGCACCTCGTCGACATCGGCGGTCTACGCCTGGTGCGTAGCCACCGCCAACGTCATCAACAAGGCCAACGTCGGGCTGAACGTCACCGTGGTGGAGAGCGGCGCGGCCCTGGACAACCTGCGCAAGCTCAAGGAGGGCGTGTTCGACTTCGCGCTCTCCATCGACATCCCTTCGGCCATGCAGATGCACCAGGGCATCGATTCGTTCAAGGGCCAGCCCTGGAAGGACGTCCGCGTGCTCTTCATCCGCAACGTGACGGTCGACCGGCTCTACGCCCGCAAAGACGCCGGGGTGAAGAGCTTCGCCGATCTGGCCGGCAAGAAATTCTCGCCGGGCATCCCCGGCGCCTCCTCCACGGCCTACATGATGAAGTTCAACGAGGTGCTGAAAACCGGCATCCAATTCATTCCCGGCACCCTTAGCGACTCCATCGGCGCCATGCAGACCAACCGCATCGTCGGCCTGCAGAAGACGAGCCCCGTCGCCGCCATGGACGCCTCGCTGATCGAGGTCAACCTCACGACGCCGATCACGGCGATCGGGTTCAGCCGCGCGGAGACGGAGAAGATCAAGGCCGTCTATCCCTACGTCCCGTTCATCGAAACCGCCAAGGGCGCCATCGGCCAGATCCCCGAGGCCGGGCCGATGTTCGAGCTGGCCCCGATCGTGGGCGCCATGGCCTCCAAGGATCTGCCTGCGGAGGTCGCCTACAAGATCGTCAAATCCTATGTCGAGGGGCTGCCGGAGGTGGCGGCCGCCTACCCGGCCGTGAAGGGCTGGGACCCCGTCGCCGACCTGTTCAAATACGTGCCGGAAGGCGCGGAGGTCCCGGTCCACGCAGGAATGGTGCGCTACGCCAAGGAAAAAGGGCTCGAGGTGCCCAAGCGCTTTCTGCCGCCCGAATACAAATAGACCGCCGCACGGGGGACGCTGTTCGCCCCCCGCCACTCCGCCCGCGGGCCGGGCAGCCGCCCGGCCCGCGGTGGCCCCGTGCAGGAGGCCCGCCCCATGCTGCCGGAAAAGGGCTTCACGACCCGCAACGTCCTGTTCGTTGGCGGACTGGTCTTCGCGCTGTTCCAGCTCGCCCTGCCGGTCTTCGTCCACCTGATCGACATGCAGCTGCGCGCGCTGCACGTGCTGCTGGGCATATCGCTCTCCTTTCTGGCCTACCCCGCGGGCAAAGCCCCCAAGCCCCAGCGCCCCTCGCTCTGGGACGGCATCGTGATCGCCGTGGTGGTGGTGGCCAACGTCAACATCTTCCTCAAGGCCATGGACATCTACTACCAGCCCGGAACGGCCGAGACCCTGGACCTGGTGCTCGGCGCGGCGCTCTTCATCCTGGTGCTGGAGGCCGGCCGGCGCACGATGGGCATCGCCGCCCCGATCATGCTGCTTTCGCTCGTGGCCTACATCTACTTCGCCCCGTGGTTCCCCGGGGTGTGGCAGATGCGGCGGCTGTCGTGGTCGTTTCTGGTCAACTCGGTCTACTACTCCCCGCTCGGGATCTACGGCGGGGTGACCGGCATGTCGGCCACCTTCATCTCCATGTTCGTGATCTTCGGCGCGCTGCTCTCGGTCACCGGCGCGGGCCGGACCTTCATCGACCTCGCCCTGCGCCTCACGGGCCGCTTCAGCGGTGGCCCGGCCAAGGCGGCCATCGTCGCGAGCTCCATGTTCGGCAGCATCAGCGGCAGCGCGGTCGCCAACGTCATGGTGACCGGCAACTACACCATCCCGCTGATGAAGAAGTACGGCTACGAGCCGGAGTTCGCCGCCTCGGTGGAGTCGATCTCCTCGACCGGCGGCGGGGTGACGCCGCCCATCATGAGCATCACGGCCTTCATGATGGCCGAGTTTCTGAACATCTCCTACCTGCGCATCATCGGCTACGCCCTGATCCCCTGCGTGCTTTACTACACCGGGGTGTTCGCGGGGGTGCACTTCCGCACCCGGCGCCTGGGGCTGATGGCGCTGCCCGAGGGGGAGATCCCCAGCTGGCGGGAGATCCTGCGCTTCAAGAAGCTCTCGGGGTTCCTGGTGCCAACCGGGACGCTCCTGGCCATGATCTTCAGCGGCTACCCGCTCATGGAGGCCGGCTTCTACGCCTCGGCCGCCGCCCTGGTCATCTATTTCGTGAACCATGCGCGGGAGGAAGGCGTCAAGCCGATGCTGATCGGCATCGCCCAGGCGCTCAGCGCCGGCGGGCTGGACATCGTGCGCCTGGTGCCGATCCTCGTGTGCATGAGCGTCCTGGTCAACCTCATCGGCGTGACCGGGCTGGCGCCCAAGATCAGCGCGGCCGTTTTGGAGATCGGCTTCAACAACATCTACCTCTCGCTGATCATCGCCTCGCTGCTGCCGCTGCTGCTGGGCACCGCCCTGCCGGTGGTGCCGACCTATCTGCTGTCGATGTCCATCCTGACGCCGGCGCTGCTCAAGCTCGGCGTGGACGAGGTCGCCGCCCACCTCTTCTACATCTACTGGGGGGTCCTCGGCGCGATCACCCCGCCCACCTGCGAGGCGGCGGTGGTGGCGGCCGGCATCGCCAAGGGCAACTGGGTCAAAACCGCCAACTACGCGATGCGGCTGGGCGCGGTGGCCTTCTGCCTGCCGTATTTCATGGTGCTGCACCCGGCCCTGGTCGCACGCGACACCCCCTCCGAGGTGGCCTGGGCCGCCGGCACGGGGTTTGTCGGGGCGGTGACCATGGCCTACGGGCTCTTCGGCCGCTCGCCGAGCCGGTTCAACCCCGTCCTGCGCATGCTGTTTTTCGCCGGCGGCACCATGATGCTTTTTCCGGGGGTCACCGCCACGCTGGCCGGAGTTGCGCTGGTGGCCGCTGCCCTGATGCTCCAGCGGCTGCTCCGGCCGGCCGCACCGGCCTCCGTTTAGCGCACTCGCGCGGCTCCGCCATCCAAACGAGAAGAGGAGTGACGCCATGAATCCGAAAAAATCGTCCCTGCGGATCATCTGCCCCAACGGCCATCTCGGCTTCGCCCCCACGAAGGAGGCGAGCTTCTGGCTGGGGGCGGAAACCAAGCCCGATTACTACTGCTGCGATTCGGGCAGCGACGATATCGGCCCGGGGCCCCTGGGCAGCGACACCTGCGTCAGCCCCTACGACTGGCAGCAGCACGACCTGGAACTCATGCTGATCGCCGCCCGGCGCCAGGGGGTGCCCATGATGATCGGCTCCTCGGGCGACACCGGGACCAACAGCCGGGTCGAGATGTACGTGGGGATGATCCGGCAGCTCGCGCGCAAGCACCGCCTGCCGCCCTTCAGGCTGGCGACCTTCACCTCGGAGCTGCCCAAGGAGGATCTGCGGCGCCGAATGCAGGCGGGCGAAGTGGTCGAGGGCCTCGACGGGCGGGCGCCGCTGACGATCGAGCAGCTGGAGAAAACCGACCGCATCGTCGCCATGGCGGGCGTGCACCCCTTCATCCGCGCGCTCGAGGCGGGCGCGGAGGTCATCATCGGCGGCCGCAGCAGCGATGCGGCCATCTTCGCCGCCGCCGCGCTGCACGAGGGCTTCCCCGAAAACCATGCCTACTACCTGGGCAAGGTCCTGGAGTGCGCCTCCTTCTGCGCCGAGCCATACATGGCCAAGGAGTCGGTCATCGGCACGATCACCCGCCGGGATGTGACCGTGACGGCGATGCACCCCGACCAGCGCTGCACGGTCGCGTCGGTGGCCGGGCATGCGATGTATGAGCGCTCCAACGCGTACTATGAGCATTTCGCCGGCGGAACCCTGGACATGACCGACTGCCGCTACGAGCAGCTCGACGCCAAAAGCACGCGCGTCACGGGCCAGGTGTTTCGCCCCATCCAGGGCCGGGTGAAGGTCAAGCTGGAGGGCTCCGGCAAAATCGGGGAGCGCTTCATCGGGATC
>JALOOU010000131.1 GCA_025454255.1 Desulfobacterales bacterium
GATGTGCACCCCCATCGGGCAGAGCTGTTCGCATTTGCCGCACATGGTGCAGATCCAGGGCCAACGGGCCTCTACGAGCTCGCGCGTGCGTTCGAGCAGCGCCATGCGCACCAGCTTGCGGGGGTCGAATCCGTCCACGCCCGAGACCGGACAGGCGCTGGCGCAGATGCCGCAGGTCATGCACACGTTTTGGTCGAAGCTCCAGCCGGCGGGGTCGGCGAGGGGGGCAGCGGCGCTCTTCGTCACGGGAGGGACCTCCATCAGGTTCGCAGGGTGAGCAGATTTCGGCGGAAGTCCGCCACGGTCTGAGCGAATTCCGAGGCCATGTTGGCGGCCAGGGAGACGACCTTGATCCGGTCGGCGCCGATCCCGCTCAGTGCGAGGAAGGCGGCCGCCAGCTCGGTGCGCCGGTGGGCGAACCCGCGGCCCTCGCGGGAATGGCAGTTGTCCGCGTGGCAGGTCAGGACCAGGACGCCCTCGGCCCCGCGGCCGAACGGCCCCAGCAGCATCTGCGGCGAAATACGGCCCGCGCAGGGCACCTCGACCACGGTCAGCGCCTCGCGGTCGAGCACTTCGGCCGAGCGGGCGGCGAGCGCAGCCGAGCGGCTGCAGCAGAAGGCGACCAGGCGCGGGGCGGCGGTTGAGGCCGCCGGGGTGATTTCGGCCGGCAGCGCGTCTGCCTCCAGGCCGGGGATGCGGATGGCGCCGCGGGGGCACTCGGCCGCGCAGATCCCGCAGCGCTCGCAGGCGGCGGGCGCGACCGCGGGCCGGCTCTCCAGGGTGACGGCGTGGTGGGGGCAGACCCGCAGGCAGGTCAGGCAGCGGATGCATCGACCGGGTTCGATGGCGGCGCGGTCCCCGGGCGCGGCAGCGACGGCGCCCAGGATCTCCAGGACCGCACTGGCCGCCTCCGTGGCCGGGTCCGCGCCGATCGATCGCGCCCCGCCGGCCACCACGATCCCGCGGCGGTTGGTTGCGACCGGCAGCCGGTGCACGTTGTCGGCCTGCCCGAAGCCGCTTCCGTCGGTCTCGAGCCCGAAAACCCGGGCGAGTTCGGATGCGGCCCGGGAGGGCGCCGGCTGCTCGTCGACGACCAGAAGCTGCGGGCGCATGCGGCCGGCGTCCGCCGTGAGCTCGTCGATGAAATCGATGCTGACGCGGCCATCCGCCCCCTGGCGGATTTCGGGGCGGGTGCCGGTGAACTTGACGAACAGGACCCCTGCGGCGCGGGCCTCCCGGCAGAGAGCCTCCAGGCCGTTGGAGGCCACCTTGAGATTGCCGGTGAGGATGGCGGCGTGGACGCCGCGCTCTGTTTGCAGCTTCAGCGCCGCGCGCATGACCTCTGCGGCCATGTGGGGGTGGCTTTCGGTAAAGAGACCGCTGATAAAGACGACCTGCGGGCCCTTCCCTGCAGCCGCGTCCGGGGACAGCTCATCGCGCCCGAACCGGGACAGGGAGACGACGCCCGCTGCCGGGGCCACACCGTAGGCGGCAAGCAGGGGCAGACGCTCCTCGGCCTCGGCGATCACCACGGCCGACACCGCGCGGGTGATGGGGCGGCCGCCGACGACCAGGCTCACCTCGAAGGCCCCGGCGGCGCCGCGGCATCCTGTCGGGACGGCGCCCGGCAGGAGCTCCACCCCGGGGGTCTCCGGCAGGCGACCGGCTGCGGGCGGGGTTTCCAGGGGGGTGCGGCCGGACGCCACGATGACCTCCGCCCCCGCGGCGCGCAGATGGCGGGCCGTCAGCCACGCGGCGTCAGTGTCGCCGAAAATGAATACCGGGTCGCCCACGTCAACGGCCCTCCTCGAGAAATCGCGCGACCTGCCAGGCGGTGCGCCGGGCGTCGGCGATGGTCTGCTCGATGGTCATCGGCCCGCCGGCGGCCCCGGCGATAAAGGCGCCGCCCGCCCCGGGTCCCCCGGCCGCCGGAAAACCGGCTCCGGGCAGGCGTAAGCCGATGGCCTGGGATAGGGCCAGCGTTTCCGGGCACGACGTCATTCCGGTCGAGAGCACCACCAGGTCGAACTCCTCCTCGACGGGAGCGCGCGAGCCGTCATCGAGCCAGCACAGGAGCAGGCCGCCGGACTCGCGCCGGACGGCCTCGGCCGGGATGGCGCGGACGAAGCGGATTTCCCGGCGGGCCTGGGCGTAGACGGATTCGAAATCGCGCCCGAAGGTCTGGATGTCGATGTAGAAAATCGTGATGGCGAGCGCCGGCTGGCGCCGCTTGATCAGCCGTGCCGCGCGCACGGCGGCCGCGCAGCAGAACGCGGAGCACCAGAGGTGGCCGCGCGCGGCGTCCCGGCTGCCCACGCATTGAATGAAGGCCATGCGGGTGGGCGCGGCGCCGTTGGATGGCCGGCGCAGCAGGGGGGCTGCGCGCAGGAGTCCCTCGAGTTCGAGGTTGGTGATCACGTCCGGAAACAGACCGTAGCCGTAGGGTGTGCCGGCCGGGTCGAAGGTCCTGAAACCGGCGGCCAGCACCACGGCATCCGCTTCGCCCGGCGCCCCGCGGGACGGGGCCCCCTCCCGGGCGCACGGCTCGATGCTGAAGGCGAAGCGGTCGCCCCGGCGGATGCCGGAAACGCGGCAGCCGGTGTGCAGGCGGATGCGGGGGTGGGCCGCGGCCGCGGCGATCGTCTGGGCAGCCAGGCAGGCGCCGCATTTGACGCAGCGCTCGAGCGCCTTGCAGGCGAGTCGCGCGGCGTGGCCGCCGAGCGCAGCCTCCTTTTCGACAACCGCCACCCCGTACCCCATCTGAGCGAGGGCCAGGGCCGCGGTCAGGCCGCCGATGCCGCCGCCGATGATGAGAACCTGCCGATCCGTCATGGTTTCAACGCTTCGAGGCATCCAACCACCGGTAGAGGTTATTTGACAATGTTCAGAATCTCTTTGAATACCGGGCCCTCGGCGACTTTCAGCAATTCGAACAGGGCCGTTTCGACGCTGGTGATCCCTGCGCCGGCCGCCCGGCACTTTTCTATACCGATGCGCTTGTTCTCCGGGGTTCGCGACGAACAGGCATCCGCCACCACCTCGACCGCAAAGCCGGCGGCGGCGAGCCCCGCGGCCGTCTGGTAGACGCAGATGTGGGCTTCGATCCCGGATATCAGCACGCTGCGCCGGCCGCTGGCGCGCAGGGCGCGCATGCACTCCTGGCTTTCGCAGCAGGAGAAGCTGAACTTGCTGATCGGCGCTGCAGCGGTCAGCAGCGCCGCGAGTTCGGGCACGGTGGGACCGAGCCCCCTTGGGTTCTGCTCGGCCCAGACGAGCGGGATCCCCAGCACGCCAGCGCCTCTCGCGAGTTTCTGGGCGTTGGCGAGAAGCTCCTCCTTGGCGTGGATCGACCGGAAGAGCTTCTCCTGGATGTCGACGATCAAGAGCAGCGTATCGGTCGTCTGAAGCATATCGTCTCCTAGGCTGCTGATAGGATGAGTGCACCCGGGTCGTTTTTATAGAATTTTTGGCGTGCGCCGTCAATCGGAACCTGCCGCCGCCGTGCGCCTGCCGGCGGTTGGACCTTGCTTGCATCTACCAGGCGACGTTGGTATAGGAAACGAGCCGGACGGCGACTCCGACAGGCGATCCGGTCGTCTCGCGTCACCGTTTTTTTCAAAATAACGGGCGTCAGGCTCACGTGAGGATCGAACTGGAATCAACCCGCCCCGAAGGATCTGCCGCCATGCCAGACGATGAGGCGCCGGCCATGATCGAGATGAGCGGCGTGCACAAGTGGTTCGGCGACTTCCACGTGCTCAAGGGGGTCGACCTGACCGTGAGTCGGCAGGAGCGCATCGTCATCTGCGGCCCCTCGGGCTCGGGCAAGTCCACCCTGATCCGCTGCATCAACCGCCTCGAGGAGCACCAGCGCGGCCGGATCGTGGTCGACAACATCGAATTGACCAGCAACGTTCGCAACATCGAAAAGGTTCGGGCTGAAGTCGGCATGGTGTTCCAGCTCTTCAACCTCTTCCCGCATCTGACCATTCTGGAGAACCTGACGCTGGGGCCGATCTGGGTGCGCAAGATGCCGAAAAAAGAGGCCGAGGAGACCGCCATGCACTTTCTGTCGAAGGTGCACATCTCCGAGCAGGCGCGCAAATACCCGGGGCAGCTCTCCGGCGGCCAGCAGCAGCGCGTGGCGATCGCGCGCAGCCTGTGCATGTCGCCCAAGGTGATGCTCTTCGACGAGCCGACCTCGGCCCTCGACCCGGAGATGATCAAGGAGGTCCTGGACGTCATGATCGAACTGGCCGATGAGGGGATGACCATGATCGTGGTGACCCACGAAATGAACTTCGCCCGGCGGGTCGCCCACCGCGTGCTCTTCATGGACGGGGGGGTGATCGTGGAGACCAACACCCCGGAGGAGTTTTTCGCAGCTCCCCGCCACGAGCGTACGCGCCAGTTCCTCAGTCAGATCATCCACTGAGGCTATTGAGCTTGCATTTTGAGGCGTCTGCTTGTAGTCACCCGGACACCGGACACCCAAAACGACGCACCCAACCCCAAACACCCGACACCGATTCGCTTGAAACCGATCGTCGCCATCATGGGCCGGCCCAACGTGGGCAAATCGACCCTTTTCAACCGCCTGACCCGGACCCAGGACGCTCTCGTGGACGACGCGCCGCACGTGACGCGCGACCGGCACTACGGGCACGCCGTCTGGAACGATGTCGCGTTCACGGTGGTGGACACCGGTGGGTTTGCCGACGACGACGAGTTCTCGAAAGAGATCCGCTTTCAGATCTTTCAGGCCCTCGAGGAGGCCGACGCCATCCTGCTCGTTTTGGACGGCAAGGCCGGCCTCTCCCCTTACGACCGCGAGCTGCTCGACCTCCTGCGAGGTTCCCCCAAACGGGTCTTCTACCTGGTGAACAAGATCGACGGGCCGGCGGAGGAGGCCCGCCTCGCCGATTTCTTCCGGCTGGGGATCGAGCCGCTCTATCCGGTTTCGGCCGAGCATCGCTACGGGGTCGGTGACCTGCTCGACGAGCTGGTGCAGGCGCTGCCCCGGACGCCGGCGGACGGGGGCGAGACGGAGGCCGGCGGGATGATCGGCCTGGCCGTCGTGGGGCGGCCGAACGTCGGCAAGTCCTCCCTGATCAACCGCATACTGGGCCGGCCGCGCCTCTTGGTGAGCCCCATCCCCGGCACGACCCGGGATGCGATCGACACGGTCCACCGCCGCGGGGAGAGCTCCTACCTGATGATCGACACGGCCGGCATCCGCCGCAAGGGCAAGGTATCCCTGAAGCTGGAGAAGTTCTCGGTGATCAAGGCCCTGCGCAGCCTGGAGCGCTGCGACGTCGCGCTGATCGTGATGGATGCGGGCCAGGGGGTCACCGACCAGGACATCACCGTGGCCGGCTACGCCTTCGAACGCGGGTGCGGGTGCGTGCTGGTGGTCAACAAGTGGGACCTGGTCGAGAAGCGCGGCGGCGCGGAGCGCACCTTTATCGAGCAGCTGCGCCAACAGGCGAAGTTTCTCAGCTTTGCCCCGGTTCTCACGGTCTCCGCCCTGAACGGCCGGCGGGTGAGCAAGATTTTCAGCGCGGTCGACCGGGTCTACGCGCAGTACTGCCGCCGGATCGCCACCGGCGAGCTGAACCGCCTGATGGAGCGGGCCCTTGCGAAAACCCCCCCGCCGCTGCACCGCGGCCGGCCGGTCAAATTCTACTACAGCACCCAGGTCGGCTCCAAGCCGCCGACCGTCGTCTGCTTCGTCAACCACCCGGAGGCGGTGCACTTCTCCTACAAGCGCTACCTGCTCAACCAGCTGCGGGAGCAGGCAGGGTTGGATCAGGTCCCGGTGCGGCTTTTTTTCCGGCAACGGGAGCGCCGGGAATAAGCTTCAGATGAATCCGGCGGAATCGATTTGATGGACATCTTCGAGCACTACGCCCAGAAGACGGCCGATGCGGGCAGGCCGCTGGCCGAGCGCATGCGGCCGCGGCGGCTGGAGGAGTTCGTCGGCCAGGCCCGCCTCGTGGGCGAAGGGGGGCTCATCCGGCATGCGGTCCGGACCGACCGGGTCTTCTCCATGATCCTGTGGGGGCCGCCCGGGTGCGGCAAGACCACCCTGGCGCGCATCATCGCCGGCGAGACCCGGGCCCACTTCGTGCACTTTTCGGCCGTGCTCTCCGGGGTCAAGGAGATCCGTGCGGTGATCGCGGAGGCCCGCTCCCAGCAGGCGCTCCACCGGCGCCGCACGGTGCTCTTCGTCGACGAGATCCACCGTTTCAACAAGGCCCAGCAGGACGCCTTTCTGCACCACGTGGAGAGCGGGCTGATCACCCTGATCGGCGCGACCACCGAAAACCCCTCCTTCGAGGTGATCGCCCCGCTGCTCTCGCGCTGCCGGGTG
>JALOOU010000190.1 GCA_025454255.1 Desulfobacterales bacterium
CCAGAAATGCTTCGACTGCCACAAGAAGTGCGGTGAGGCGCCCAAGGGCAAGGACGCGCCGAAACTCGACAAGAAGGCCAAGCTGGAGTTCATCGCCGAGGCCTACCATGACAACTGCATCGGCTGCCACCGGGAATTCAACAAGGAATTCAAGCCCGAAAAGAAGGCTCCGGTCACCTGCAACGACTGCCATCCGAAGAAGAGCTGAAGCGTTTTTACCCGGCCGATTGAAAGTCAAAAAGCGGCGGGCATCCTTGGGGTGCCCGCCGCTTTTTTTTTGACCGATATCGGCTGCCGCCGGCATGCCGCCGAAAGAATCCGTTTATGCCGGTTTGACCAGCACCAGCCCCGCCCAGCCCTGCTCTTCGACCCGCCAGCGGACATGGAACGCCGACAGTTCGAACGCGCCCAGAAGCACGTCGCACTCCGCGGAGCGCATCCCCGCCATCACCAGCGCCCCCCCGGGGGCGGTCCACCCCCCCAGCCTGGGCGCCAGGCGCGCCAGGGTGGGGGGCCGCAGGTTCGCGGCCACCAGGTCGTAGGCACCGTCGACGGTTTCGGCGTTCCGGTCGCAGACGGCGATCCGCCCGCTCAATCCGTTTAGTTCCACGTTGGCCCGGGCCTCGGCCACCGCGCAGGGGTCGATGTCGAGGGCCAGCCCGCTGGCGATGCCCAGCTGCACCGCCGCCATGACCAGCGCCCCGCTGCCGGTGCCGATGTCCAGCATGCGGCTGTCAGGCCGGGCGGGCGGGCACCCGCTGCACCCCAGCCAGAAATCGATGCCCCTGAGCGCCAGCCGCGTGCTGGGATGGCGGCCGGCCCCGAAAGCGGCCCCGGGCGCGATCCGGATGACCGCATCGGTTTCGCCGGCCGCGAACGAACGCCCGGGCGGGGTCAACACGATCCGGTCGGATACGCGCACGGGCCGGTCGAAAGACGGCTCGATCACCGTGCGGCCGTGTTCGCTGACGTAGGCGAGCTCGCCCGCCGCCACCAGTTCCCGGAGCAGCGCCTGGGCCTGTCCGCGGCCCAGGCGGGTATGGCGCGCCAGCTCCTTGAGCAGATCGGCGGGAGCCCAGCGGCCTCCGCCGACCCGGTTCAGGACCGCGCGGCGCAGCTCGGCTTCAGGCACCGGGTTCAGTCCGGGATCTCCGGGATCGGAACGCGACGGCATTGCGCGCCAGCGCGCCGGCCCACCCCGGGTTGCCGAGGGCGTGGATATGGGTGTAGGTGGCCAGCACGTTCCTGTAGAGCAGCCCGTCGCGGTCGCCGTGGATGCCCACTCCGCGCTGCATCCGGAATATGAAGTCGTCCTCGGACCCGGACCAGCGCAGCACCCGCGAATAGTGAAATTCGTGGCCGCGGATCTCGCTGCCGACCGGATAATAAGGGTTGGCGCGCTCCACCGAAACCACGGTGTAGCCGTGACCCTGGGGCCGTTTGAACAGGCCGAAGGAAAGCGGCAGGACCCCTGCCATGGGGTAGCTTCGGCCCTCGATGACCAGTTCCTCGCCCAGGTACATGAGCCCGCCGCATTCGGCGTAGACCGGCAGGCCGGTTTCCACCAGCTCGCGGAGGCGTCGGCTGAAGCCGGTGTTGGCCGAAAGCTCCTGGGCGTGAGTCTCCGGGAACCCGCCGCCGATGTAAAGCGCGTCGAGCTCCGGCAGGCGGTCCTCCCGCAGGGGGCTGACGAATGAGATCTCAGCCCCGGCGGCCTGCAGCGCCTCGATGTTTTCGGGATAATAGAATTGAAACGCCGCGTCTTTGAGGATGCCGATGCGGCAACGGCCGGGTTGGACCGTGACCCGTTGGCCTGTTGGCCCGTTCGGGTCTGCGGGCGGACACACGCTGCCAATGGCCGGAGCCTGCCGGGCAATGCGGAGCAGCGCCTCCAGGTCGATGTGCTGGGCGGCGACGCGGCCGATCGCCTGGAGGGAGTCTGCGGCCCAGGCGTGCTCCGGTGTGGGCACGAGCCCCATGTGGCGCTCCGTGGCGTGCGCCGGCCACGTGGTTGAGGATCACTCCGCGCAGCATCACTTCCGGATCGAAGCGCACGCAGCCGCTGATGACGGCCGCCATGGTGCGGGTGGTCTTGGTGCAGTCGATGCACATCACCACTGGCACCTTCAACAGCTTGGCCAGTTCGGCTGTGCTGGTGGTCCCGTCCAGGTCGATGCCGTCGAAGAGGCCGCGGTTGCCCTCGATGAGCGCCGCGTCGGTCGGCGAGGCGTGGGTGCAGAACGAACCCCGGATCAGATCCGCGTCAAGCAGGAAGGTGTCCAGATTGTAGCAGGGCCGGCCTGCCGCCAGGGCAAGCCAGCCCGCGTCGATATAATCCGGACCTTTTTTAAAGGGGGCGACGGCGATTCCCCGCGCGCGCAGCGCCGTGATGATGCCGATCGAGACAATGGTCTTGCCCGAGCCGCCGCGCAAGGCCGCAACGACCAGCCGGGGGACCTGCGCTTCACGAGACTGCATCAATTATCGCCGCGGGAGATCGCAAGGAAAACCGCCCTGATCGGGAGGTTCTACTCTTCGTGCTCTGCAGCCGCCTGTTTGCCGGTGCCCTTGAGCCCGTACATGGAGGTGCTGCCGCTCGACCAGTACTCCAGCGTGCCGTCGGTGACCATGTCGTTGATCAGCTTTTTGGCCTCGCGC
>JALOOU010000132.1 GCA_025454255.1 Desulfobacterales bacterium
GACCCGGCACGGCGTTTTCACCAAGAGGCCGGAAGCGCTCACCAACGACTTCTTCGTGAACCTGCTCGACATGGGCACGGAGTGGAAGGCGACCTCGGAGGACAAAGAGGTATTTGAAGGGCGCGATCGCAGAACGGGCAAAGTCAAGTGGACCGGCACCCGCGTCGACCTCACCTTCGGTTCGAACTCCCAGCTCCGGGCCCTGGCCGAGGTCTACGGAAGCGCGGACGCGCAGAAGAAGTTTGTCCAGGACTTTGTGGCGGCCTGGGCCAAGGTGATGAACCTTGACCGCTTCGATCTCGCCTGATCGGAGCATAAACGTCTTCAAAGGCCTTCGCATTGAAATGTGCGGATCAGTGGCCATCGGTTCAGGGAATTGCATATAATTTGAGGCAAACGAAAGCCCCGGCCGACGCCTATTGGCGAAGGCCGGGGCTTTATGATGTCGGCACGTACCCGTTATTTGGATGCGGCCGCGACGGCGTCCAGGAAGGCCTTCATCATGGCCTCGCCCTCGGCGCCGTGCTTTTCAGCGATGATCTGCTTGACCGCCGGCATAGCGGCGTCGCGGAATTTCGCCAGTTGGTCGGGCGTGAGGGAATTGACCTTCATGTCTTTGCTCAGGCTGGCCAGCCCGCGCTCGGAGGCCTCGATCGCGCGGCTGACGCCGCGGCCGGCCACGATGGCCGACTTGGCGGCATAGCTGACGACGCTCTGCTCGGCCGCGCTGAGCCCCTTCCAGAAATCCATGTTGACCACCCACACGTAGGGCGCGAAGAGGTGGCCCGAAAGGGTCAGGTATTTCTGGACCTCGTTGAACTTGGCGAAGGCGATGATCGGCACCGGGTTCATCTGGCCGTCGGCCACCCCGGTCTGCAGGGCGGTGTAGACCTCGGTCCAGGCGATGGCCGCCGGCTGCCCGCCGAGAGAGCTCACGACCGCCTTGTGGGTGTCGAGTCCCATGGTGCGGATCTTGAGGCCTTTCATGTCCTCGGGGCTGGTGATCGGGCGCTTGGAGTTGGTGAAGTGGAAAAAGCCGCCGGAATCCCCGAAGCCCAGCACCTTGAGGCCGGTTTTCTGCTCGATGTCGGACGCGAGCTTGCTGCCGAAGGGGCCGTCGAAAACCGCATAGGTGACGCTGATGTTAGGAAATGCGAAGGGCACGTCGATCACGCCCATCATGGGATAGGCCGACGCGAAGCCGCCCACCGAGTGGATCCCGGACTGGATGACGCCCGATTTGACCTGGGCCACCACGTCGTTGTCCTTGCCGAGCTGGCCGTTGGGGAAGGTCTGGACCTCGAGGGCGCCGTTGGTGCCGGCCTCGACCAGGCTCTTGAAAACAGTCGCCATCGCACCGGTGGCATTGTCGAAGGGGTCGTCCTTGTTCAGGTGGTGGAGCTTGATGGTCTTGGCGGCGTCGGCCGGCACCGGGATCAGTGCGACCGCAACCACCGCGGCCATGAACAGGCCGGCTGCGCAGAACAGGCGCGAGGTTCTCATGTTGATTCTCCTTTCGTGATGAGGGGTTGATTGCAATGGTTGCCGCTTCGGCGTTTGGGGGTCCATATTGTGGCGATATTAAAACCTAAACCATGCCTTGTCCAGCGGGCGATGTCGCTTTGGACTCTACTTGCCCAACAGCAGGCCGGGCACGAACAGGGTCATGGAGGGCCAGAAGGCCACCAGGAAGAGCACGCCCACTTCGAGCAGGATGAAGGGCCAGAGTTCGACGGAGATGCGCTCGATCCGCTCCCCGGTGATCGAGCTGATCACAAACAGGCAGGCCCCCACGGGGGGGGTCATCAGCGAGATGTTGAGCGAGAGGATGATCATGACGCCGGCGTGGACCGGGTCCATGCCGATGGCGGCCGTGAGTGGGCCCAGCACGGGCGCCAGGATGATCAGGGCGGCGTTGATGTCCATGAACATGCCGACGATCAGGAGCAGGGAGAGGATCAGGCTGATGACCACCTGCGGGTTGCGCGAGATCGACAGGAAGAGGGTGGCGATCTTCTGCGGGATCTGCATGAAGGTCATCCACCAGCTCAGGATCGAGGCCGCGGCGATGATCAGGAAGACCACCCCGGTGATGACGGAGGTGCGGATCAGGGTCTGGACGATGGCCTCGAAGGTGAGGCTGCGGTAGACCACCACCCCTAAGAAAAAGGCGTAGGCGACCGCAATGGCGGCGGCCTCGGTGGGGGTGACGATGCCGAAAATGATCCCCCCCAGGATGATGGCCGGCATGAGCAGCGCGAGAAAGCCCGAGACAAAGCTTTTCACGACCCGCCGCGGGCTGAAGCGCTGGTCGCTGACGGGCAGGTGCTTGCGTTTGCCCACGGCCGCGATGTAGATCATGCAGACGATGCAGATCAAAAGGCCCGGCAGGATGCCGGCGGCGAACATGCCCGCGATCGAGACCCCCATGAGCGAGCCGTAGATGATCATCAGGTTGGAGGGGGGGATGGTAGGCCCGATGATCGACCCGGCCACGGTGACCGCGCAGGAGAAGGAGCGGGAGTAGCCCTGTTTCACCATGGCCGGCACCAGGGTGTTGCCGAAGGCCGCGGTGTCGGAGACGGCGGCGCCGGTCATGCCGGCGAAGATCACCGAGGCCAGCATGTTGGTGTGGGCCAGCCCCCCGCGCATGGAGCCCACCAGGGAGTCGGCGAATTCGACGATTTTGCTGGTGATGCCGGTGCGGTTCATGATCTCGCCCGCCATGATGAAGAAGGGCATGGCCATGAAGGTGAAGAGGTCCAGGCCTTCGAAGAACCGCTTGGGGGCCATGGCGAGAAAATTCTCCCCGCCCACCTGGAGCAGGCCGGCGGTGCCGGCGACCCCCAGCACATACCCGATGGGAAGGCCCACCAGCATCAAGCCGAAAAAAACCAGGGCGACCAGGATCATGGGGCCACCTCCTTGGGTTTCGGCGCCCAGTCGCGCAGCATGGTCACGATGATCTGAATGGAGGTCAGCAGGCCGCAGACCGGCACCGAGGCGAAGGGCACGACCATGGTCATGCCGAAGATCGCGGCGTACTGGGTCCGACCGCCGGAGGCCATGCCGATGCCGTAGGCGAAGAGGAAGAGGAAAAAGGCCAGGCCGATCAGATCCAGCGCGAATCGCAGCAGGCGCCGCCGGGGCGGGCTCAGCGTATTCAGAACGAACTCGAGGCCGATGTGCTCCCTGCGATAGGCGCCTACGGGCACGGCCAGGAGCGCCGCCCAAATCATGACATAGCGGGAGAACTCCTCGCCCCAGGTGAACCCGAGGTGAAAGACGTAGCGCTGCAGAACCTCGAACCAGATGACCAGGACCAGGGCGGCCATCAGCAGGGCGCAGATGCGCTCGACCACCCAGTTCAGCCGGCGTCCGAAGGCCTCCGCAGCATCGGCGATGACGATCTTCATGAGGGCAGGGCCGCTCCGTTTGATGTTAATGCTTGAAGAAATCTGCTTCTTGTGCGTGAATAACCCAAAAATGTCAAGCCTGCGATTGCCGCTTTCAACCCCGGGTGAGCCCATGACGCTGCCGCTGCTCAAATGCCCCGCCTGCCGCCGGGAATACCCCGTGCGGCCCGGCCTCTTCAGCTGCCCCGATGCCCGTGCGGGCGAGGAGCATACCCTGGAGCGTGAACTCAACGCCGCCCAAGACGCCGGGGCCAAGGTGCGCGCGGCCTGGTCGGGCGGCGCGCGGCGTACCTTCGCGGCGTTCGCCGATCTCCTCAGTGCCGCCCGCCTTTTAGGACCGGACCGGTATGCGCAGCTGCTCGGCCGGCTGACGGGTTCCCTCGAGCGGCTGGAGGGCCGCGGCTTCGAGGCGACGCCCCTGCTGGCCGCGGGCGCGGCCCTCGCCCGTGCGATCGGCCGCAGCGGGCCGCTGTGGATCAAGGACGAGACCGGCAACATCGCCGGCTCCCACAAGGGCCGGCACCTCATGGCGACCCTGCTCTATCTGGAAGCCCTGCGGATCCTGGACGGGGAGGGCGATAGAAGTGTCCTCGCCATTTACAGCTGCGGCAACGCGGCCCTGGCGGCCTCGGCCGTGGCGCGGGCCGGCGGCTACGAGCTGCACGCCTTCGTGCCCGCGGAGGTCGACCCCGTCGTTGCGCAGATGCTGGCGGAGCGGGGCGCTTTCGTCGAGAAGATCGCCCGGGCCGAGACCGGCGGGGGAGACCCGTGCTACCGCGCCTTTCAGGAGGCCCTCGTGCACCGCGGGTGGCTGCCCTTCGCCTGCGCCGGAAACGACAACTGGTCCAACATCGAGGGGGGCGCCACCTTGGGCTGGGAGCTGCTGCTGCAGCTGGCGGACCGGGGGGGGCAGCTGGACTGCGTTGTCCTGCAGGTCGGGGGCGGCGCACTGGCCCGGGCGGTGTCCCAGTCGTTCCACGAGGCGCTGGCATTGGGAGTCAGCGAGCGCATCCCGCGCATCCACGTCTGCCAGCCCGAGGGGGGGTTCCCCTTCGTGCGGGCCTACTACCGGGTGATGCAGGCGGTGGCGCGCCGCTGCGGCCTCGCGTTCGACCTGCGCTACGAGAGAGAAGCCCCGGCCGCGGCCCAGCTCGAGGCGCTCAAGGCGTTCGCCTGGAGCCGGGGGGACCAGGTCCGGGAGCTCGCGGGATTCATCCGGCGCAATTTCGATGCGCCCGAGGTGCGCTCGGTCCTCAGCGACATTCCGTTTCATGTCGGCCGCTACATGTGGCCTTGGGACGGCCCGGCGCCCCACAGTCTGGCGCACGGTATTTTGGACGACGTGACCTATGACTGGTATCCGCTGCTCAGGGCGGTGCTGCGCTCCGGCGGGCAGGCCGAAGTGCTGCGCGAGGAGGCGATCCGCAGCGCCTACGACCTGGCCCATCGGCACACGGGGATCCGCGTCTGCCCGACCGGGGCCGCGGGGCTCGCCGGCCTGATTCAGCTCACGGAGGCCGGAGTGGTCGAAAAATCCGAATCGGCCGGGCTCTTCTTCACGGGGTTTGACCGCAGCCCCGCCCGGTGATAAGGTCGCACCCCTTTGTGCGGGGGTTCCGTTGCGGCGGGACCGCGCTGCGCGTGGCAGAGAACCACCAACGCAAGGACGATTAGCCGTATGACCGAGAAGCCGCTCATCACCGGGCCGACCTTCGCCGAGATGCTCGATCCGTCCAAAATCCGAACGGACCTGCGCGAAAGGGCCCTGCGCACACGGGCGGTCGACCCGCTCGACCCGATCAATCTCTACAACATCTCCTGGAAGGACGGCGAAAACCGGATTTACCATGAAATCCTGCCGCCGCAGCTGACCGGGGTGGAGACCCCCATCGTGGTCCTCTACGGCAAGGAGTTCCCGACCGGCAGCCACAAAGTCGGCGCGACCTATTCGGTCCTGATCGAGAAGGCGATCGGCGGCGAGGTGGACCCGGCGCGGCACACCATCGTCTGGCCGTCGACCGGAAATTACGGCATCGGCGGCGCCTGGGTGGGCTGCCGCATGAAGTTCGACTCGGTGGTGATCCTGCCCGAGGAGATGAGCCGGGAGCGCTTCGAGATCGTGCGCGGCTACGGGGCGCGCCTCGAGCTCACCCCGGGCTGCGAGAGCAACGTCAAGGAGATCTACGACAAGTGCCACGAGCTGAAGCGCGCCGACCCCGAACGGATACGAATCATGAATCAGTTCGAGGAGTTCGCCAATTACCGGTTCCACTATTACGTGACCGGCAACACCATCGTCGAGCTGGCCCGCCAGCTGGAGTCCCAGGGGGTCGGCCGGGGCGTGGTCTCCGCCTTCGTGTCGGCCATGGGCTCCTCCGGCACGATCGCCGCCGGCGACCGGCTCAAGCAGCAGTGGCCCGGCCGGCACCTGATCGTGGGGCTCGAGCCCATCCAGTGCCCGACCCTCTTCTGGAACGGCTACGGCGGCCACGACATCCAGGGCATCGGCGACAAGCATGTCACCTGGATCCACAATGTCATGAACATGGACGCCCTGATGTGCATCGACGACATCGAGTCCAAGATGGGGCTGCAGCTGCTGACCGAGGCCCCCGGCTGGGAGCTGCTGAGTGGCAAGTACGGGGTCCCCGTGAGCCAGGTGAAGCGGCTCTCCGAAATCTTCGGCATCTCCGGGGTCTGCAACGTGCTGGGGGCCATCAAGACGGCGCGCTACTACGGCATGGGCAGGCAGGATCTCATCGTCACCGTCTGCACCGACGCCATCGACCGCTACCCGTCGGTCATGCAATCGCTCACCGAGTGCTTCGGGCCGATGGACGCAACCGCCGCCGAGGTGCGGCTGGTCAGCATCTTCCACCGGCAGAAGCTGGACTGGATCGCCGAGGGCACGCGCCAGAACCGCAACCAGTGGCACAACCTC
>JALOOU010000068.1 GCA_025454255.1 Desulfobacterales bacterium
ATGATCACCTTTTCGTTGCCCTTGATGAAGGTGTCGCCCAGCCAGGCCAGGCCGAAAATGCCGATGACGGCCGTGATTCCCGCCTGCGCGGTCTTGGTCTTGGGGATGTCGGCGGCCGGCACCCGGGTGACCATGAGAATGATGGCGGCCATGGAGAGCATGACAATCTGAATCGTGGTGGCCATGTCGAGCGGGGCAAATGCGGCGGCCTTCGGCACCTGCGGCCGCAAACCGGGGAAGAGGCCGCAGAGAACGATCAGGGCGACCGCCAGCAGGAACATCAGGGCGCTGCGCCGGGCCGCCGCCGGCAGGTCGGGCTTATTCGCATCGGCCTGCCCCTTTTTGGGCTTTTCGATCTCCCCGGCCTGCAGGCGCCGGTTGTATTCGGGGTCGGCGTGCAGCTCCCTGCCCACCCGGGTCTGGACCAGCGCGGCGCAGACCACCCCGATCAAGGTTGCCGGCAAGCAGATCAGGATGATCTGGGTCAGCCCGAAGCCGGCGGGTTCGTACAAAGCGATCATGGCCGCCATGGCCGCTGAAACCGGCGAGGCGGTGATCGCCTGCTGCGAGGCGATGGTCGCCACCGCGATCGGGCGCTCGGGCCGGATCCCGTTTTCGTAGGCGACCTCGAAAATGATCGGAAGCAGAGGATAGAAAACGTGGCCCGTCCCCGCACCCAGGGTGAAGATATAGGCCACCAAGGGGGCCACCAGGGTGATCTGACGCGGGCTGCGCCGGATGATGCGTTCGGCCACCCCGACGAGAAAGTCGATGCCCCCGGCGGCCTCCATGACGGCCGTGGCCATGATCACCGCCAGAATGATCAGCATCACATCCACCGGAGGGCTGGTCGGCGGCAGCCCGAACCCATAGGTGAGCACGAGAACCCCGACGCCGCCCCACAGGCCCAATCCGACCCCGCCGCACCGGCTGCCGAAAAAGATGGCCGCCATGACCACCGCGAATTCAAGAACCAGGTTGACCGTCATAGGCTCTTGTCCTCCCCATTTCTGTAGCGGTTGGAGATTGCGAGGTGGAATTCAGGGTTTGAAGAGTCGGGCCTCGAATTCACCGAAATGCGTCTGCCATAGGTGTTGGAAAGTGCCATCTGATCTCATCCGGCCCAGTTGGGCGTTCACCCAGTCGATGAACCGGGCCTCGCCCTTGCGCACGGCGATGACATAAGGGCGCGGCAAAAAGGCACGGCCGGCGGCGCGCAGGTCCGGATTGGCTTTTGCGGCGGCCAGGACAAACAGGTCGTCTTGGGCCAAGGCGTCGGCTCGTTTATGTCTGAGCGCCGCGACGGCCTCCGGGAGCTTTTCAAAGGTTGCCCGCCGGGCGTCAGGGGCTATCTGTGCCAGATCCCGCTCCTGGACCGATCCCGCCAGGACGGCAACGGTTCTGCCGGCCAAATCCTGCAGCCCTTGGACAGGACTCTCTTTTGTTACCAGCAGCAGCGAACCCGAGGTGAAATAGGGGACGGAAAACTCCAGCACCCGCCCTCGCTCTTCCGTTGCGGTCATGGAGGCGATGATGACGTCGATCCATCCGCTGTACAGGAAGGGGATGCGGCCGCCAGAGGTTACCGGAACAAGCTCGGCCCCTAACGGGTCGTCGAAAAGTTTTCGCCCGAAATGTCGGGCGAGGTCCGCGTCGAAACCTTGAATCGTGCCGGAGCCGTCCAGGTATCCGAAGGGAGGAAAATCGGTTTTGACCCCCACCAGGAGTTTTCCCCGTCGCCGCGCGTCCTCGAGCCCATCGGCAAAAGCCAGCCCCAGTGAGACCAGAAGAAGCAGCACGGCCGAAATGACAACCTTCGCCTTCTTGATCTGCGGATGCCGGGAGCTCACAGGGGATCCTCCTTTCAAGCGTCTCACCGTTTACTATTCGGGCCATGGGGATCACCCGAACCGCGAAAAGCTGGGATGCCCCCCCCGGCCGCAATCGAAACGAAAGGGGTCTGGGCATGGCCGCAATGAACTCGAAGGAGTCCAGCATGGACCAATGGACCAGCGGCCCACCGCATTGCCGCCCGCTATTCCGGCCGGTTTTTTTTCAGGGTGAAGCGGAAGCGCCCGCCGCATTGATGCCAGCCGTCGGACCATCGCCAGACCGATTGGCCCGTGCCGCTGTCGCCCCCGGCAAACCGGATGAACACCTCTTCGGTGACGTAGCCTCCGGCGTCCGCATATGTACCGCGGACCTGGATCTGCCCGGGGGTATCGCTTCCGAAAAACCCGCGGTAGGGCCGCCGCGCCTTCGCTTCGGTGATCAGCAACTCATCGCCCTTCTGGACGAAGGTGAGCCGATACTCCCCCGGCCTCGCCTTCACGATGTTCCGGCAGTCGGAGGCCGACTCGGTGACGACGCCGGTCCAGGCGCCGCTCTTATCCTGGGCGCCGGCCGGACCGGGCACGAGCAGGATGACGCCGCAGGCGATCAGCGCGCAAAGCTCCCGCATAGGAGGCTCCCATCACATGGCTTTTTCAGCTACGGCCGCTGCGGGGACCGACGGGATCCGCCGCACCTTCCAGAGGAATGCCACCCAGGCAGCCACCGCCGCGCCGCTTCCGATGCTGGTGGAAAGCGGCATCGGCAGGTTGAACCCGATGGTGGAGCTGGCGATGAAGGTCGTCACGACGGCGGTCATGAAGATCGCCGGGAGGGTTGCGATCCAGTGGAGCCTGCGCTGCTCCGCCAGGAAGACCGCCGCCGCCCAGAGAACGAAGACGGCAAGCGTCTGGTTGGCCCAGCCGAAATAGCGCCAGATCATCCCGAAGTCCGAAAACGAGATCAAGACACCCACCAGAAACAGGGGAACGGCTATCGCCAGCCGTTTCAAGGTCTGCTTCTGGGAAACTCTCAACACGTCGGCGACGATGAGCCGGGCGCTGCGGAAGGCGGTGTCGCCCGAGGTGACCGGGAGCACGACGACCCCGATGATCGCCAGCACCCCGCCCGTGCTGCCCAGAAGCGTCGTGCAGACCCTGTTGACCACGAGCCCGGGGCCGCCCTCGATCAGCACGTCGTTCAGAAGCGCCGGCGTCGAGAAGAAGGAGATGGCCAGCGTCGCCCAGATCAGGGCGATGACCCCCTCGGCGATCATCGCCCCGTAAAACACGGGCAGGCCCTGGCGCTCGCTGGGCAGGCAGCGCGCCATCATCGGGGACTGGGTGGCGTGAAAGCCGCTGATCGCCCCGCAGGCGATGGTGATGAACATCAGCGGCCACAGGGGCAGCTGCTGCGGGTTGAGGTTCTGCATGCTCCTGACGGGGTAGAGTTCGTAGCCTTCGATCAGGAGCATGCCGATCGTCCCGACCGCCATGAAGATGAGCACGGCGCCGAACACGGGGTAGATGCGCCCGATGATTTTGTCCACGGGCATGATGGTGGCCAGAAAATAGTAGACGATGATCACCACGGTCCAAATTCTCTTGTCGATGCCGGTCAGGCTTTGCAGGAGCTCGGCCGGCCCGAGAAAAAATACCACGCCCACCAGAACCAGCAGGATCACCGAAAAGGCGCGCATGAACTGCTTGAAGCCGCTTCCCAGGTATCGGCCCACCACGTCCGGAACGCTTTGCCCGTCGGAGCGGACCGAGAGCATGCCGGAGAAATAGTCGTGGACGGCGCCGGCGAAGATGCACCCGAATACGATCCACAGCAGCGCGACCGGCCCGTAGAGGGCCCCCAGAACCGCGCCGTAGATCGGCCCGAGACCGGCGATGTTGAGCAGCTGGATCAGAAAGATCTTCCAGGCCGGCAGCGTGACGTAGTCGACCCCATCCGCCTGGGTCACCGCCGGGGTCTTCCGGGCGGGGTCGGCGCCGAAAAGCCGGTCGACGAGCCTGCCGTAGATCAGGTAGCCGAGGACGAGCATTCCCACGGATGCGAAAAACATGAGCATGGAGGGCACCTCTCGATTTAGGCCGGATCACCCGCGCGGCGAGGACGGAGGGTCTTCCTGCGCCAGGGAGAGAGTCACGTGCACGGCGTCCCCCCCGTGCACGCTTTGCATGGGCAGCCCGCAGCGGGCAAAGACCGCGAGCATGCCCCGGTTTTCCGGCAGCACCTCCGCCACGAAATGCGTTAGGCCTTTTTGACGGGCGATCAGCGCCAGGTGCTGCAGGAGAAGACGAGCGATCCCCTGGCGCTGGTAGTCCTCCTCGACGGTGAACGCCACTTCGGCGGCTTTCGATCGGCTTGACTCCTCGATGACGACAAACCGCCCGCCGCCGATGATGACCTCCTGCGCTCCCTCTCCGATCGTGACCACCAGCGCGACCGCATTCTCGAAATCGAGCTCGGTGGCGGTTTTCAGATCCTCGTCGCTTAGGGCCTTTTGGGGGTGAAAGAACCGGGTGTAGATCGTATCGGGGTCCAGTTTCTTGAACGCCTCGATGAATCCGCTCTTGTCGGCCGGCCGGACCGAGCGGATCTTGACCGCCACCCCGTTCTTGAGGGTTGCGGGCTTCTCGTAGTTGGCCGCATCGATCATGCGGAACGTCTCCGCCGGCGTCGAAAAAAGCTACTTCATCTGCGGCAGCCAGGTCGGCTGGGCGAACCACTTCTGACCGAGCTCGTCGATGTAGCCCGCCTTCGCGAGGCTGTGCAGGAAATTACCCAGCCAGTTGACCAGGTGCGGGTCCCCCTTGGGCACGGCGATCCCGATGGGCTCATAGGTGACCGGGGTCACCACCGAGATCAAACCCGCGGCCGGGTTGCGGTAGGCGGCCACGACGCAGATGGGGTAATCGGCGATCATGGCATCGACTTTGCCGTCGATCACCATCTGGATGGCCTCGGTCTGAGTGTCCACGGTCAAGAGTTTGGCCTGCGGCGCCCCCTTGCGGATCACGGCTTCGCTGGTCGACCCTTTCAGGGCGGCGAATGTGAATTGCGGGCTGTTGACCTCGGGCAGCCCCTTGGCCTGGGCAATGGCGCTGCGTTTGGTCAGGAAGGCCTTGCCGGAGGTGAAATAGGGGCCCACGAAGGCGGCCCGCAAGTTGCGGTCAGCGGTCATGGTCATGTTGGAGACGATCATGTCGATGCTGCCCGCTTCCAGGGCGGGCAGCAGCCCGCGAAAATCGATCCGCTGCAGGCTCAGCTTGACGCCCATGGCCTCCGCGATCATGGTGGCCAGATCGACGTCCATGCCGATCACCGTGCCCTCCTTGGTCAGCAGGTTCATGGGCGGCATGTCCCCGGAGACCCCCACCCGCAGTTCGCCCCGGGCGGCGATGCGGTCCATGACCGGCGCGGCCGAGGGCGTCTTTGTGCGCTCCACCTCGGCACAGCCTGCTGAAAGAAAGGCGACCGCCACCGCGGCGAACATCCATCTTGCTGCTTTCATAATCATTCTCCGATCCAGACGTTAGTGTTGTTCAGTTGCAAGGCCATTGGCGCATTACCCGCCGATCATGTCCGCGGCGGACCCGGCAATTCGGGCTCCCCTCTGTCGTCATCGACCCAGGCGGTGATAAGCGTGTGGGCCACGGCCAGCACCACCGGCCCCACGAAGATGCCGATCAGTCCGAAGGCGATCAGGCCCCCGACGACCCCGGCGAAAATGAGCAGCAGCGGCAGATCGGCTCCCTTGCGGATGAGAATCGGGCGCAGGAAATTGTCCATGGTGCCGACCACGACCGTCCAGAAGAGCAGAAAGGTCCCCCAGCCGGTGCCGCCGCTCCAGTAAAGCCATACCACCGAAGGCGCCAGCACCAGCAGGGGTCCGACTTGCGCAATCGCCAGCATGAACATCACGGCCGTGAGGACCGCGGCAAAGGGGACCCCGGCGACGGCAAGGCCGATTCCGCCTAAAACGGACTGGGCCAGGGCGGTCACCACCACCCCGAGGGCGACACCGCGCACGGCTTGTCCGGCAAGATAGACCGAATGCTCCCCGCGCGTTCCGGCCAGACGCCGACCGAAACGCCGGACCCACGCGGCCGCCTCCTCGCCCTTGGCATAGAGCAAGGCGGCGAAGACGACCGTCAACAGAAATTGCAGGACCAGGGCGCCGAAGCCGCCCACTTCGGAGGCGAACCAACGGACGGCGATGCCCCCATACGGGGCAAGCCTCGCAATGAAATCCTGAAGGCCCGCCAGGGCAACCTTCTCCCAAGCCGCCGCCGCCTGCGCGCCGAAGACCGGCAGGTTGCCGAGCCAGGCCGGCGGAGGGGGCACCTGGAACGTCGCGAGCGACTTCACCCATCCGGCAATCTGGTCGGAATTCGAGACGATCGTGCCGATCGCCAGCCAGAGCGGGACGACCAGGACGCACAGGAGGACCAGGGTCATCACCGCCACCGCCAGCGCCCGGCGCCCGAAAAGCCTTATCTGAATCGAGATCATCAGCGACCAGGTGGCGGTGACGATCGTCACCGCCCACACCACGGCCCCGAGAAACGGTTTGAGGACCCACAGGGAGGCGCCGATCAGCGCCCCGATGAAAATCACCGCGAGGACGGTGCGGGTGATGTCGCGTTGGATTTCAGCCATGAAAACCCCTTGCGCCACCCGGGGCCTTGAGCGGCCAAGACAGCCCCCCCCCTTCTTAGGCGGCCCGGGTCGGGATCGTTCAACCGCGGGCGCCGCTGTCAATGGCCGCAAGCCATGACGACGGCAAAAAGGGCGAGGATCGTCCTGAGCCAGTCAGTTAAGTGCATTACGGGCTGGCCTTCGCATAGAGCCTCGTCATGCCGCGGGCGCTTACGGGCACTCCGTTTTCCGGCCCTTTAGCGCTTTGCGGATCAAGCCCACCAGGATTTCATCCGAGAACGGTTTTCGCAGAAACCCCACCGCACCGGCCTTCAACGCCTGCCATTCGATCGTCTCGTCGTAGTGCGCGGTGATGAATATGACCGGCGCGTCGCCGCCGCTGCGGTTCAGACGCTCCTGAACCTCCAACCCGGTCATTTCGGGCATCTGCACGTCGATCACGCAGCAATCCGCTTTCGGCAGCTCCTCCCGCGCGCTTAGAAACTCCTTGCCGGAGCCGAACGTACGCACCTGCATCCCCCAGGAGCGCAGCAGGCGGTCCAACCCTCGGGCCACGGAGGGGTCATCGTCGACCAAAACGATAAGAGGCGGCGTGCTGGGCATTTGCATTTTTCCGAAGAAAGGCCGTTGAGCCGTGTGGGGCACCTCGTTGAACATCTCTGCGGCACCGTACCCTGGGGTCTAACTAACAGCCGGCTGCGCGGTTGGAAATAAGACCTTGGTCGTATGGGCCCTGCCAACCGGCAGGAGCGGCCGCAGACCGCATGACGCACGCCGCGGCCCGCGGCTTCGATCCGGGCAGAGGCGAGCGGCCATTGCCGGGTTTGGGCCCCTTGTTTGGCGGATTGAGTTTTTATCCAGCCGGGTGTATAAGAGAGCCCCAGCGGCAGGACGGGCAGGCGGGATAGAGGCTATGGGATGAGGAACGGCTCGGATGCCCGAGCCGGAGGCGACAGGCGCCCATCAACACACCCGACGCGAGCAGGAATGAACGCATCATCACCAACGGTTTTTGTCGTCGATGACGACGCGCCGGTCCGCAAGGCATTGACTCGGCTGTTGACGTCGGCCGGCTATCATGCCGCATGTTTTGCTTCCGCCGATGAATTCCTCGCGGCCTGGAATGCGCATCCCGTGCCGGGCTGCCTGCTGCTCGACGTCCAGATGCCCGGTTTGAATGGGCTCCAGCTCCAGCAGGCGCTGTTTATGTCCGGGCGGTTCATCCCCATCATATTCATCACCGGCCATGGCGACATCCCCATGAGCGTAAGGGCCATGAAGTCGGGTGCGGTCGATTTCTTTCCCAAACCCTTCAATGACGACGACCTCCTGCAGGCCGTCCAGGAAGCCCTGCGCCGCGGCGAACTGGAGCGTGCGGACCGGGATGAACGCGACGCGGTTTCGAAGCGCTTCGCCACCCTGACTCCGCGCGAGCGCGAGGTGATGGCGCTGGTGGTGCGCGGGATGCTGAACAAGCAGATCGCCTTTGAGCTCGGCGCCAGCGAGAAGACCATCAAAATCCACCGCTGCCGCGTCATGGCGAAAATGCAGGCCGCCTCGGTGGCCGATCTGGTCCGGGCCGCGGAAAAAATCGACCTGCCGTCCGGGCCGGCCGCCCCTGCCTCCTGAGGTCCTCGCCGTGGCCTGCCCCATCTCCTCCCCCCGACGTCATAGGACCAAGGTCCTATGAGAAAATCGCATGTTTTCTGGTAGAAAATAACCCAGTGTCTGCACGGGAGGCTTCTCGCATGGACGAGGGTTCCAACGGGTTGAATCGCCTGCTCAAGCTCATCGCCGAGATCACCGCCGGCCGATCCGCGCAAGAGATCATGGCGCTCACGGGGCCGGAGACGGGCGAGCCCGTGCGGAGCATCGCCGAGGCTATCGGACTGATGCTGGTGAAAATAGAGGCGCGCGAACACCAGCTGGAGATTCTCGTAAAGCAGCTGGAGGCCGCCAGCGAACAGGCCCGCCGGAACATCATCGCCACCGTGGCCACGATGGCCAAGGCGCTCGCGGCCCGGGACGCCTACACCGAGGGGCATGCCGAACGCGTGAGCCAGCTGGCCGGCCTGCTGGCGGCGGAGCTGGGAATGGGCGGCGATGAGGTCAAGCGGGTGGCCCTGGCCGGCCTGCTGCACGACATCGGCAAAATCGGCTTTCCCGACAGCCTGTTTCTGCCGCACGAGGGGAAAAACCCGAAAGAGGTCGTTCAGGAAATCACCCGGCATCCTGTGACCGGAGCTGAAATCCTGAAGGATCTCGAGTTCATAGGGGAAGCCGTGGCCTACATCCGCCACCACCACGAACGCTGCGACGGCCGCGGTTATCCCGACCGGCTGAAAGGCGCCGACATCCCCCTGGGGGCCCGGATGATCGCGGTGGCCGATGCCTTCGACGCCATCACCACCGACCGGCCCTATCAGAAGGCCAGGACCTTCACCGAGGCGATCGAAATCCTGAAACAGGGCGCCGGAGCCGCCTGGGACCCGGACTGCGTCGCCGCCTTCGAACGCATCCTCCCCAAAATCCCCGGCCAGGCGCGGTCGGTCAGGGCAGCGGCAAGACGACTGGTCTCTCTTCCAGATGACCGTGCCGCCGGCGTCGCCCTCGCACCGGGCCCTCCCGGCGGGACGAAGCTGCGCTGGCTGAAGCCCGGGGTCGATTTTTCCTTGTACAAACGGCTGATGGTGGACCGCGTGGTTTTCTTCTTTGCCGCGGACTCGGAATACAAAGGCATGGACCCGCGGGAGCTGGACGATCTGTCCAGAGGCTTCCACCGCCGCATCCTCGACGCCCTGGCAGGGGCTTATCCCGTCGTGAAGGCCCCCGCGCCGGACGTTGCGCGCATCCGGTTCGCGATTACGGATCTCAAACAGAACCGGCCGATCCTGGAGGACATCACCGCCTTTCTTCCGAGCGGCCCGACGGACGAACCCGGCATGCCGGAAGCGGCGGCATCTTCCTGGAGCGGCTCCGGCGGCACCCAGGCGGAGCTCGTGATTTTAGACTCGAAGACAGGCGGGGTGATCGCTGCCGCAGTGGACGAACGGACGACCGCATTGAAAGAGAAATTCACCAAATGGGGCACCGCGGAGGACGCCTTCCGCTTCTGGGCGCAGCGGCTGAGGGAGTTCCTGGACCGGGCCCACACCGAAAGCCAAGCGTAGGGAGGAGCGATGACCCTGAACGTCAAGGTCAGCCCCCGGCAACCGGGAGTCTTCGTCGTGGCCCCCATCGGCGCCATCGACGCGGCCGGAAACCCGATTTTCCAGGAAAGAATCAACACGGTGGTGGCCCAGAGGCCGGACGTGGTCATCATGGATATGGAGTTCACCGACTACATCAACAGCATGGGGCTGCGGGCTCTGTTCGCCGCCAAAAAGTCGCTGCAAGCCTACGGCGGCAAGATCGTCTACATGAGGCTTCAGCCGCAGATCAGGAAAGTCTTCGACATCCTGGGGGCGCTGCCCTCGCTCAAGGTGTTTGCAAGCGTGCAGGAACTCGACAGCTACCTGGATGCCATGCAGGCCAGATCCAGGGCGGGGACTGCCAACGACGATTAGAAGTGATTTCACAACCTCGGACCACGGTTGCGGGCAAGACGCCGGCCGA
Organism: Desulfobacterales bacterium; assembly: GCA_025454255.1. Lineage (GTDB taxonomy): Bacteria > Desulfobacterota > Desulfobacteria > Desulfobacterales > SpSt-501 > SpSt-501. The sequence continues at coordinate 10,117 of JALOOU010000068.1, forward strand.
ATCGAAAGCGCAGCAACCCCAATCGGCGGTGAGCGCGTGCGCGAAGGCTGCAATCCCGCCACGGCGGGACCCCCAGCCGTTAGACGGGGCGATGATCACTTCTGTGTTTGTCTGAAAATGAACTCCCCATCGTAAGGAGGCTGCGTGAAAACCGTCTTTCAAACGATAACATGGTTTCTGCTTCTCAGTGCCTGGACCGGAACCGCCGGGGCCTATGACTATCCGATCAAGGACCCCTACGCGGCGACGATCATCGGGACTCCGGAGGAGTTTCGGCCGGAGCTGCCCGAGAAGATCGACTATGACCTCCTGAGCGTGAAGGTGTTTCCCGACCGCACGCCGCCGGATGTCTTCTGGTATCATCGCGACTTCCGCTATTCGCTCAGCTACCAGAAGGGGGAGGCGCCGCTGATCTTCGTGATCGCCGGGACCGGGGCGAATTTTTATTCCACGAACATGATCTTTTTCCAGAAAATCTTCTACCAGGCCGGCTTCCACGTGGTGTGCCTCTCCTCGCCGACCGCCATGAATTTCATCGTCACCGCCTCGGAGTCCGGCGTGCCCGGGGATACGGTCGACGACGCGAGGGACCTCTATCGGGTCATGGGTGCCATCTGGGAGCAGGTCCGAACCCGTATCAAGGTGTCGGGGTTCTACCTGACCGGCTACAGCCTGGGGGCCACGCAATCGGCGTTCGTCGCCAAACTGGACGAAGAAAAGCGCCTGTTCAACTTCAAAAAGGTCTGCATGATCAACCCCGCCGTCAGCCTCTACACGTCGGCCAATATCCTGGACGGCATGGTCTTGAGAGCGCTGCCCGGGGGGCCGGACACCTTCGACGCCTGGTTCAAGGAGATTTTCCGCAAATTTTCCGAACTTTACAAAATCATGGGCCACCAGGACCTCACCCACGACTTTCTCTACGAGGCCTACCGGACGCTCTATCGGACGGACCCGCCGAAGCAGGAGAACATGGCCGGCATGATCGGGACCGTCTTTCGGCTCTCTGCCGCCAACATGATTTTCACCTCCGATGTGCTGACCAATTTCGGGCTGATCAAACCCAAGAACCTCGTGCTCGGAAGTGCGGATTCGCTCACCGACTACTTCATCGTCTCCACCCGCAGCAGCTTCGTCGATTACTTCGAGGAGCTTTTCTATCCCTATTTCCGATCCAAACGCCCCGGCCTCACCCAGGCCGCGCTGATCGAACGCCTGAGCCTGCGCAGCATCGAGGGCTATTTGCGAAATAGCCCTAAAATCATTTTGATGGGCAATGCGGACGACTTGATTCTGACACCTGAGGACCTGGCCTACCTGCGAGAGGTCTTCGGCAACCGCGCCAAGATCTACCCCACAGGCGGGCACTGCGGCAACATGCAGTACCGGGCCAACGTCCTGTACCTGATCGATTTTTTCAAGAACTGAAAGGACATTCCCGATGAAGCGCTCTTTCAACCTCATGTTGCTTGCGCTTTTCTGGCTGACCGCCGGCTGCGCCGCTGCGCCGGTTCAACACGAGCCGATCATCCCAGCGAAGCGTCCCGTCAGCGAATATGCCAAACCGGGCATCCCCCGCACCATCGACGCCTATGATCCGTGGGAGGGGATGAACCGCCGGATCTACAATTTCAACGCCATCTTCGACGAATACGTCTTTCTGCCGGTCGTGCGGGCCTACGAGTTCGTGCTGCCCGACATCGCTCAAACGGGGGTCAGCAACTTCTACAAGAACCTCACCGAAATCACCAACCTGACCAACTCGCTTTTGCAGTTCAAAATCGTCAAGGCCGTCAACACCCTGGGCCGGATCGTGATCAACACCACGGTGGGGTTGGGAGGGCTCATCGACGTGGCCGGTACCGTCGACGGCATCGAGCGCGAAAATGAAGATTTCGGGCAAACGCTGGGCTTCTACGGCCTGGGGCCCGGGCCGTATCTCGTGCTGCCCATCCTGGGCCCCTCCAGCGTGCGGGATACGACCGGATTGGTGGTGGACACGGTCGTCTACAGCTTGATGATGCAGGAGCTGATCGTCCAGCTCGGCATGAGCGATACCCAGGAGCAAATCCTGAACTACAGCCTCTCCGGGCTATACGCCATCGACAAGCGGCACACCGAATCGTTCCGCTACTTCATGACCGGATCTCCATTCGAATATGATCTGATTCGAAAGCTCTTTTTGCTGCAGCGGGAGTTTTTGATCGACAATTGAGGCCCCCGGGCATGAAACGGCTTGAAATGCCCGCTGCGAGATGCGAATAATGTCAGTCGTTGCGAATCCACCCGTACGCGCGGAGCCGTGCATGCCATGCACCTGATGGCCTGCCATGAGTGCGATTTTCTCCAAAAAATCCCCCCGGTGCCCGAGGGGTCGGCGGCGCTGTGCGCTCGCTGCGGAAGCCTGCTGCTGCGCAACAAGCCCAAAAGCTTTCAACGCCCCCTGGCGCTTCTCATGGCCGGGGCGATTCTCTTCGTCATGTTCAACGCATTCCCGTTTTTGACGTTCAAGAAGGGGGGATTGGTTCACGAGACCTACGTGGCCACCGGCATCCGCGACCTCGCCGACCAGGGCATGCCGCATCTGGCGGCGCTCGTAGCCTTCAATCTGCTGATCGCCCCCGGCCTGCACCTGCTGGCATTTCTCTACGTGCTGGTGCCGGTGAGCCTGAACCGCCGGGCGCCCGGCATGTTCCGGGTATTCCGCTACCTGAGGCTGCTGCAGCCCTGGCACATGGTGGAGATCTTCATGCTGGGAGTTCTGGTCAGCATGGTCAAACTCGCCAAAATGGCCCAGATCATCCCCGGGGTGGCGGTCTACAGCCTGACGGCCTTCATCTTCGTCATGGCCGCCGCCTCGGCGGCGATCGACCCGCACGAAGTGTGGGAGCGCTGGGAGGCCCCCCGATGAAGCCAACGGCGCCCACCGCGCGCGCGGCCGGGCTGGTGGCCTGTTCCGTGTGCCACCTTCTTTGCCCCGGAAAACCTGCCGCAAGGCCAGACGGAGCCCATCGCTGCCCGCGCTGCGGCGCCCGCCTGCACAGCCGCAAGCCCGACAGCATCGCCCGCACCTGGGCGCTGGTGATCGCCGCCTGCATCTTCTACATCCCGGCCAACGTGCTGCCGATGACCACGGTCACATCGCTCGGCGCCGTCCAGTCGGACACCATCATGAGCGGGGTCATCTATTTCGTGCAAAGCGGCTCGTGGCCGATCGCCCTGGTCATCTTTATCGCCAGCGTTTTCGTGCCCCTGCTGAAACTGGCCATTCTCGGCTACCTGCTGATCTCGGTCCAGCGCCAGTCCCGAAAGCGCCAAAAAGACCGCACCCGTCTTTACCTCGTTACGGAGGCGGTCGGCCGCTGGTCCATGCTGGATGTTTTCGTGGTCACCATTCTGGTGGCACTGGTCAATTTAGGGGCGCTGGCCACGATCCAGGCCGGGCCCGCGGCGCTGCACTTCGCCGCCGTCGTTGTCATCACCATGTTCGCCGCCATGAGCTTCGACCCGCGTCTGATCTGGGATGCATGGCAAGCAAAGGAGACTAGCGATGAGTGAGCCGCATTCGTCCGACCCCGGCAACGCAGAGGCCCCCGTGGCTGCCGTTGCGAGCCTCAAGCGCCGCTTCTCCCTGGTGTGGCTCGTGCCGGTGGTGGCCGCCCTGATCGGCGGCTGGCTGGTGGTTAAGGCGCTGACCGAAAAGGGCCCCGAAATCGCCATCTCCTTCAAAACGGCCGAGGGGCTCGAGGTCGGCAAGACCAAAGTCCGGTTCAAGGATGTGGAGATCGGACAGGTCACAGCGATCACCTTCGGCAACGATATAAAGCACGTGATCGTCAAAGCCCAGCTGGTCAAGGAGGCGGAGCGGTTTCTTTCCGAAAACACCCGCTTCTGGGTAGTGCGCGCCCGGGTCTCGGCCAGCGCCATCTACGGGCTGGGGACGGTGTTTTCCGGAGCCTACATCGATCTCGACCCGGGCAAGCCGGGCAAGCCGGCCCAACGCTTTGTCGGGTTGGAGGAGCCGCCCGTCGTCACCACCGGGCTGCCCGGCCGGCATTTCATCCTGGAATCGGAGCGCAGGGCCTCCATCGAAGTGGGGGCCCCGATCTACTATCGGCAGATCAAGGTGGGGGAGGTCGTCGCCTACAGCTTGAACGAAGACGGCTCGAAGGTGGTTGCCAAGATTTTCGTGCACGCGCCCTACCACGCGTTTGTCAGCCAGCGGTCGCGGTTTTGGAGCGCCAGCGGCGTGGATCTGAAGATGGATGCCTCCGGCCTGAAGGTCTACACGGAGTCGCTGGTCACCATCTTGGTCGGGGGCATCGCTTTTGACTCGTTTCCCTCAAGCCTCGCTCCGGATGCCCAGGCCCCGGAGGAGGCGGTATTTACACTCTACCCGAATTTCCAGGCCGCCCAAGCGCGGGAATACACAAAGACGAACTACTTTGTGCTGCTCTTCGAGGAATCGGTTCGAGGCCTGTCGCCGGGGGCGCCGGTCGAGTTCAGGGGGATCCCGATCGGACACGTGGTCGACATCAAATCCGAACTCGACTTCAAGATGAATAAGATCAAGATCCCGGTGATCGTCGCGGCTGAGCCCGAGCGCATCTCGATTGCCGGCAAGCTGCCCGAGGGGGTGACGCGGGAGAATTTGACCGACTATTTCATCGAAAAAGGTCTGCGCGCCCAAATTCGCACGGGCAACCTGCTGACGGGCCAGAATTACGTGGCGCTCGATTTCTTCCCCAACGCCAAGCCCGCCGCGCTGGTGCGGGAGGGACGCTACGGCTATGCGGAGTTTCCGACCACACCGACCCAGCTGGAGGAGATCGGCACCAAGGTGAGCCAGCTGGTGGCAAAGCTCGACAAAATTCCCGTCGACGAGATCGGCCAGAATTTGAACGCCACCATCAAGGGCGCCCGGCGCGTCGTCGCCTCGCCCGAGCTCCTGGAGACGGTGACGTCCCTGAACGCCGCCGTGAAGGAGCTGCAGCTGCTGACGGCCGAGCTGCGCACGCGCACGGCGCCCGAGCTCACCGCCGCCGTCGAGCAGGCCCGCAAATCGCTGGCAGCGGCCGAATCCACGCTGGGCGCGGACGCTCCGCTGCAAAACCGCCTGACCACCGCCCTGGAGGAGCTGGCCGGAGCGGCGCGGGCGCTCAGAGTGCTGGCGGACTACCTCGAACGACACCCGGAATCCGCTTTGTTCGGGAAAGGAAAACCAGAATGACGCCGATGGCTCGAAGAACCCACACGATCGCGACGGCACTTGCGTTCAGCCTTCTGTGCTTTGGATGCAGCAGCACAAGCCCCCCCGTGGAATACTACACCCTCGCCCCGCTGCCCCGCTCCGCACCCGTGGCCGCCGTCCAGCCGCAGATTACCATCGCCGTGCGGCCGGTGGCCCTGCCGGACCTTCTGGACCGGCCCCAGATCGTCGTCCGCACCCGCGAGACCACGGTGAGCGTCTCCGATTTCCAGCGCTGGGCGGGTACGTTAAGGAAGGACTTCTCCCGCGTGCTGGTGGAGAACCTGAACATCCTGCTCCAGGATCTGCCCGCCGCCGCGGCCACCGACGACATCGCCTTGGACCCGGATTTCATCGTGGCCGTCCACGTCAACCGCTTCGACGGGCGGCCCGAAGGGGCCCTGGTGCTGAGTGCGCTATGGAGCATCAAGCACTCGAAGGGGACGCCGGAGATGGCGGTCAGGAAATCGCTGATCGAGGAGAGGAGCGAGGCGCCCGGCTACGAGGGCCTGGTGGCCGCCCACAGCCGCGCGGTCGCCGCCCTGAGCCGGGAAATCGCCGCGGAAATTCGGCGCATGCAAAAGTAGAGGTGATTAGAACTGGTTTCACAACCTCGGATCACGGTTGCGGGCAAGGCGCAGGTCGATTCGAAAGCGCAGCAACCTCAAAAGGTTGTGAGCACGTTCGAGAGGCCTGCAACGCAGCCCCCAGCCGTCAGACGGGGTTATGCAACCAGTTCTATGGAATATAGCGCTTCTGCAGCTCAACCCATTCGGGTGTTTTCATAAAGGCGAGCAGCGCCTTGTTGATCGGCTTGCGCAGCGGCGATTTCTCCTGCAACGCTATGCCCACGAAATACTCATCGAAAACGCCGGGCAGGACCCGAACCTTTGCCTGAAACTCATTTTTGACCTGATATTTCAACAGCAGCTCATTCAGAACGAAGGCGTCGATCCTGCCTTCGGCGAGCGCCTGAAGCCCCTGCGGCAGCTCCTCGAAGGGGATTGCGGCGATTCCGTCTTTGCTCAGGAAATGCATCGCCTCGGATTGGGGGATGGTCCCGACGCGAGTGTGCCGAAGGTCGCTGAACCCGCGTACATTGCCCCGCAGCCCCTGCATGGTCAGCGATGTGGTGATGTTGGCCGTAAAGTTGGCGATAAAGACAATCGAGAAGAGCATCCAAACGACCGCAACCAACCGCCCGCCGGTCGTTTGGGGGGCCTTGTCTCCGTAGCCCACGGTGCTCATCGTTACCACCGACCACCACACCCCGCTGCCGAGCCCCCGCAAGCTGCCGTCGAACATCTCGCGGTTGCGCCCTCTTTCGAACAGCCAGACGATGGCGCCGGCGATCGCAGCGAGCAGAAGCAGAAACCCGATCGCCCCCAGTATGTCTTTTGAAAACAGGGCGGCGGCAAACCGGACCCATCGAAAATCGTCGCCCCCGGCCGGGACCGCAATCGCCAGGCCCGATTTGAAGTAGGATTGGCTGAAGTCGATGGCCGATTCAAATCTCAACTCGACCGGCATGGAGGGGATGAGGTCGATGGTCTTTTTTTGAAGGGATTCCACCAGCGGCCCGAGCGCGGCGAACTCCCGATATTCGAATTCAACCTCCATGCGGCGCGCCACGTTTTCCCAGATCTCGACGCCGATGCCTGCCCATCGGCCATCGGGTGTCTTCATCATCGCCGGCGGAGCTTGTATTACGCCGACCACGAGGCTTCCGGGCGCAGCGCTGTCGCCCTGGGCGAAGCCGCTGCCCGGCAAAAGAAGCAGAACGCAGAACCAGATCACTCCTGCCGTCGTTACACTCAATTTCCCGCATTTCGATGACATGGCCGATCATACCCTGAGCGTTCGACGGAGCCTACTGGCGCATGGGGCCCCGTTCAAGTTGCATGCGAATGTTTCTAAGGAAAGAAGCCGGCCTCCTTCACCGGCTGCACCGTCGCCGTTGCCTCTGCGGTATCCACCCAGCCGCCCCCCATCGCTTTGTAGAGATTGATGAGCGAGCGGAAAAGCGTGTTTTGGCCGCTGGCGTAGGACAACTCGACGTTGAAGAGGCTGCGGTCGGCATCCAGCACCTCGAGAAAGCTCGTGTAGCCCTCGTCGTAGCGCAAACGCGCGAGCCGGGCATAGTTGCGCAGCGCCTTGAGCTGCCGGCCGAGCGCATCCAGCCGCTCTCCGCTCTTGCCGCGGTCGAGCAGCGCGTCGTCGACTTCGCGAAACGCGATCAAAATGGACTGCTGATAGTTCAAAATGGCCTGCTTTTGGGCGGCCTCGGCGGCCTTGACTTCCCCGCCGATCCGCCCGGCCGTGAACAGCGGCACGCTCACCGGGACCCCATAATTCCAGGTCCTGGAGGCCGAGGTGAACAGGTTCGAAAGATCGGTGCTGACGGTGCCGAGCGCCCCGGTCAGCGAGATGGTCGGGAAATAGAGCGACTTGGCCACCCCGATGCGTGCATTGGCGGCGATCAGAAGCTGCTCGGCTTGGCGGATGTCAGGCCGCCGCTCCAGCAGCGCGGAGGGCAGCCCGGCCGGCACCGCCGGCAGGGTGAGTTCGTCCAGACTCAGCCCGCGCGGTATGCCTCCTGGGGTGCGCCCGAGCAGGACGCTCAAGGCGTTTTCCGTCTGGCCGATGGCGCGCTCGATATCCGGAATGCGCGCCAGCGCATCCTCGTACTCGGACTCCGCCTGGCTCAAATCCACCTCCGAGATGATTCCGTTCGCAAAGCGCAGGCTGAAGAGCTCCAACGTGTGCCGGCGGCTCTCCGCGGTGCGCTGCGTGACCGCAAGCTGCTTGTCCAATGCCCGGATATCCACATAGGCGGCCGCCACCGCGCTCACCAGCGTCAGGACAACGGTTCGCCGGGCCTCTTCGGTACCCAGCAGCTCGGCGCGGGCCGCCTCGGTCGCCCGTCGGAACTTGCCCCAGAAGTCGATCTCCCAGGCGGCGTTGAGGAGCGTTTCGTACTGGCTGTAGGGGTTGTCCTTGCCGTCGATGCGGGTCAACCCCTTTTCGCTCAACCGCTGCCGGAAGGCGTCCCCGCTGCCGGCGGCCGCGGGGTATTGATCGCCGCGCGTCGAAAAATAGCGGCCGAAGAACTCCTCGATGCGCGCGGTGGCAATCAGCAGTTCCTTGTTCTCGGCGAGCGCGGTGCGCACCAGGCTGTTCAGTATCGGGTCCTTAAACTGCTCCCACCATGCCGTGTTGGCGAGGTCCCGGACCTCTTTCTCTTCAAAGCGCCAGAGCGTGGGTGGATCGACCGCCGGCCGCTGGTAGTCCGGGCCGACCGTCACGCAGCCCGCCAGCAGCGCCACTAACATTCCGCACAAAATGCGCTTAGGCATGCTCGCCTCCCTTATGGTTTGCCGGGTGCGGGTCCGAGGCCTTGGGATGCGCGGGCGGCGCTCCTCCTCGGTGGCTCAACTTTTCGACGACGTAGAAGGTCATGGGGATCAGAAAGATGGCGATGAAGCTTGCCGCCAGCATGCCGCCGATGACCCCGGTGCCCATCACCTGCCGGGAGACCGCCCCCGAGCCTGATGCGATGGCCAGCGGCACGCAGCCCAGGATGAAGGCGAAGCTCGTCATCAGGATCGGCCGCAGGCGCAGCCGCGCCCCCTCGAGCGCCGCGTCCATGATGGATTTGCCCTT
>JALOOU010000069.1 GCA_025454255.1 Desulfobacterales bacterium
GAGCTCTTTGTATTCGCTCTCTCCGAACTCCAGGGCCTCGCGGTGCTCGCCGTAGGTGGCCCCGTAGCTGTTCTCGTTGTCGTAGGGCTTGTCGTAGCCCGCCTGGGTGTAGAGGCTCCGGTTGTCGCGCTTCTGCAGCTTGACGGCGTCGGCGCCGCACTCCTTGGCCACCTTGAACATCTCCATGCAGGTCTTGAGCTTGCCCTGGTGGTTGTGGCCGATCTCGGCGATCACATAGCAGTCGCCGTTGTCGTCGATGGTTTTGCCGTCGATCGTCAATCTTCGCATCTGATTTGCCCCCTTCTCGTTCGTTTAATCCGTCGCGCCGCCCGCGGCCGTCTCTGCCCGGCGAGCGGCGCGGCCGCTGAAGAACCCTCAGGCCGCGGGCGGCGACTGGATGAGCGCCACCGTACCGTCGGCAACCTGATAGACCCATCCGGCGGCTTCGCGCAGCGCCGTCTGGTGCGAAATGGCGAGGATGGTGATGCCGCCCGCCAGCTGCTGCAGCGTGCTGCAGATCTCCTTTTCCGTCTCAGGGTCGAGCGCCGTGGTCGCCTCGTCCAGGATGAGCAGCTTCGGGCGTTTGACCAGCGCCCGGGCGATGGCGATCCGCTGCCGCTGCCCGCCCGACACCATGCTGCCGCGTTCGCCCACGACGGTGTGGATGCCCCGCGGAAGCCCCTGTACGAAGCCCCAGGCGCCGGCCGCGCGCAGGGCGCTTTCGACATCGGCCTCGGTCAGGGTATCATCGCCCAGCGTGACATTGGCCATGACGGTGTCGTGCATCAGAAGATTTTCCTGGGGCACGTAGCCGATCATCTGGCGCCAGTGCCGGATGTCGATCCGCGGCAGGGGAACGTCGTCGATCCAAATATCACCCTTCTGCGGCCTTAGCAACCCGATCAGCATATCGACGAGGGTCGTCTTGCCGGAGCCGGAGGCGCCCAGGAGCGCCACGAACGACCCGGCGGGTATCGCGAGGGTCGCATCCCTCAAGACCGGGGTGTCGTTGTAGGCAAAACTCAGGGATTCGATCCGGATGCCCTCGGTGAGCGCGGGCGTTTGATCCCCCTGCAGCACCTCCCGCGCGGAGCGGGCCTCGTCGATCTTCGCCTGCAGCGACCAATAGGCGCTTTCATACTCGACCAGGTTGACATATTCCTTCTGGATTTTTTCGACCTGCTTGAGAATTCTGCCGATGAAAAAAACCATGGCGATCATCGTGGTCAGCGGCTGGTTCCAGTAGACCAGCGCCGTGTAGAGCAGCAGCACCAGAAACAGAATCAGGATCGGCTCCTGGAAAGAGCCCAGGGCGGCCTTGCTGAGCACCTGCTTCTGCAGCGCCCGGTTCAGGCGGCGGGTGGTGTCCGTCAGGACCGTGTCGGACTGCTGTTCGCGGGCCATGGCCTTGAGCGGCTTGATGGATATCAGCACATCGGTCATCTGGGCGATGAGCGACTGCGTGTGCTGGGTCTGTTTGGCGCCGGCGCGCCGGTTTTTTTGGACCAGCCGCCGCAGCAGCACGATGATGAAGACGCCTGCGCCCAGCGCGACCACCGTCGCCTCCCAGGAGACCATGAAGGCCAGGGCCGTGTAGACGGAGGCTTCGATCACCAGGGAGGACAATTTGGCCCCGAAATGAAACGCCGTCGAGGCCCGCGTGGCCTCGGTGGCGACGGCGTTCGTGAGCTTTCCGGTCGGCTGGCGGATGAAGTATTCCCATTTGGAGGCGAAGAGCGATTTGAGCAGGGCCAGGCGCAGATCGGTTGCGACCCTCACGACCGTAAACCCGATCTGCTTGTTCGCCAGGTAGATCAGGGCGCACTTCAGGACGATGAACGCGGTGAACAGCGCCAGCAGCACGGCGACCGTGGGCTGGAGGCCGACGGCGGCGAGCGCCTGCTGGACCAGCTGGTCCAGGCGGTTGCTCCACTCGGCCGCGGGCTCGTTCGACCCGCCGAGGTGGCCCCTCTGGCTGAAAATCGTGTTGAGCAGCGGAAGCAGGGCGGAGATCCCGAAGCCTTCGGCCAGTCCGGCGAAGGAGATGGCGGCCAGCGTCAGCAGGGTTTGCCAGGGGTATCGTCGCGCCAGTGAGATGAAAAGCGTCATGCTGCGGGCGGTTTAAAGCCCCTGCCGGGGGGGCTGTCCGATGGAGTCGGCCGGGATCGCGTCAATCCGGCGCCCCGGTTGCGTTCGCCTCGGCAAAGGCCTGGGCGATCTGATCGATTTGCTCCGGGGTGTGGCCGGCGCTGACGCTGCAGCGCAAGAGCGAGCCTCCGTCCGGGGAGGCCGGCGGCAGCACCAGGTTCACGTAGACGCCGCGGGCGAGCAGGCCGCGCCACATGGCGAGCGCCTGCTCCCGGTCGACCAGGCGCACGGCGATGATCGGGCTGGGCTCCGGGCCCAGGCGAAACCCCATGGCCGAAAGCCGCGCATACAGCCGCCGCGCCTGCTCCCACAGCCGGCGGCGCAGCTCCGGGTGCGCCCGCAGCAGAGCGAGGGCGCTGCGGGTGGAGGCGATGACCGAGGGCGAGGGCGAAGCCGTGAACACATAGGCGCGGTTGGCGTAGCGCACGAGATCCAGTTCGGGGTGGTTGCTCGCGCAGTAGCCCCCGATGGCGCCCAGGCTCTTGCTGAAGGTGCCGATGATGAAATCCACGTCGGCCTCCACGCCGGCCTCCTCGGCCCGACCCCGGCCGCGCTCGCCCAGCACCCCCAGCGAGTGCGCTTCGTCCACCAGCAGATAGGCGCCGTGGCGGCGTTTGACCGCGGCGATCTCCTCAAGCGGCGCGCGGTCGCCGAACATGCTGTAGATGCCCTCGACGATGACCACGGTGCGCGCCGCGCGCTCGCCCAGGCGGCGCAGGCGCTTGTCCAGGTCGGCCGGGTCGTTGTGCCGGAAGCGGATGATCTCCGCCCCGCTCAGCCGGCAGCCGTCGTAGATGCTGGCGTGGGAGTCGGCGTCGATCAGCAGGACGTCCCCCGGGCCCGTCAGGGTGGCGATCATGCCCAGATTGGCCACGTAGCCGGTGGAGAAGACGATGACGCTGCGCACTCCGAAGAAGTCCGCGAGCTCCCGCTCGAGCGCCACGTGGCCGCTGTAGTTGCCGTTGGCGGCCCGCGACCCCGTCGTGCCGGTGCCTTCGGATTTCAACGCGCGGCGGGCGGCCTGCACGCAGTCGGGGTGGAAGGTCAGCCCGAGGTAGTTGTTGGTGCCGGCGAGGATGGTGCGGCGGCCCTCGATCAGCGCCTCGGTGGGCGAGAGCACCTGCTCCATCACCACGTTGATTGACTCGACCCCGCTTTCGGCCAGCGCCCGGCGGGCGGCGGCAATCGGCTCGAACTTTTCAAACAAGCTCATGGCGCGGAGCCCTCGATCAGGCGCTGCAGCTGCACGGTGAACTCCTTGACGGTGCGGATGTCGGGCAGGATGTTGAGTGGGACCGAAATGTCGAAGTGCTCCTCCACCTGCTCGACCAGGCTCATGACCTTGAGCGAATCGAATTCGAGGTCCGCCACCAGGTCGGTGTCCGCTGCGACGGGCCGCTCCGGCGGGGCGAGCGGCCGGATCAGCTCAACCACCTGCTGCAGGAGCTCGTTGTAGTCTGGCATTGCGATTCCTTCCGGTCGGGGGGCGTCGATCTACCGCCCCCGGGACCCTTCCCGCATCGGGCCGCTGCCACGCAGGGCCCGCCGGTTTCAAAAAAAACGGTTCATGCCCGGGAGGGGCTGAAGCTCTCCAGCGTGAGCCTCAATCCGTCCGCCAGGCCGACCGCGGGCCGCCAGCCCGTGGCCCGGCGCAGCGGCGCATCGTCGCACACCCAATCGGGGTGAGTCAACTCCCGCATCTTGCCGGGGGTGAGCATCGGCCGGAATCCCATGCGCCGCGCCAGCGCCTGGTTGATCGCGGCCGTCGCGTTCAACACGGCCGCCGGGACCTGCACCGGGCGCACGTGGCGGCCGGCGATCCGCGCGAACGTGTCGATGACCTCGCGCCACGAATAGCCGCCGGCATGGCCGTCGTGGAGTTCAAAGGGCCCGGCCTCCCAGTGCGGGCGGTCGACGATGTGCGCGACCGCCGCGGAGAGGTCCTCGACATAGAGCAGCGAAAACCGCGCCTCGGGTCGGCCGAGGACCGGCGCGAAGCCGCGCTGCATCGCCTGGAGCAGCGGCCGCATTTCGCGGTCTCCGGGGCCGTAGACGGCCGGCGGCCGCAGCGCGGTCCAGTGCATGCCCTGGGCGGCGGACCGCAGCGTCTCTTCCCCGCCCCGTTTGCTGGCCGCATAATACGAAAGCTGCGGCTCGCGGGCGGCGAGGGAGGAGATCAGCAGAAACCGGGGCGGGGGATCCAATCGGCGCGCCGCCCGGGCCAGCCGCGCGACGCCCTCGATGTTCACCCGGTTGAACTGCTCCGGCGTGGCGCCGCGCACCGCACCGGCGCAGTGGACGACCACCTCGGCGCCCGCCACCAGCCGCGAGAGGCTCTCCGCGTCGGCGAGGCTGCCCCGGATCCAATCGACATCCGCCTGCGGCGCAGCCGCGCGGCGCGAGCGGTAAAGGGCGCGCAGACGCCACCCGTCGGCGGCGAGCCTGCGGATCAGCGCCGCGCCGATGAATCCCGTCCCTCCGGTGATGGCCAGCCTGCGGGGCATGGGCCCTTTCAACGCGAACCGGCGATCATCCTGCAACGGGTGCATGCGATGATCGCCGGTGACATGGTGCGGCTCGAGTCGACCTGGCGCCGAACAGGGGCAGCCGATGCCGGTTCAGCCGGCCTTGCGGCGTAATAAGTAAAAGTCGTCGCTGTCGCCGGGCTGTTCGGTTTTGCCGTCGGCCACGCGCTGCAGAAAGTCGTTCTTCGCCCCCGAGCGCGAGAGCTTCCCCGAGGTCGTTCGCGGCAGGGTGTTGCGCGCGACCAGCTCGATGAAGCAGTCGACCCCCAGGTCCTGACGGATGAGCGCCTGGATCCGGCCGACGAGCTCGTTGCGTTTGGCGGCGCTCGACTCGCGGCATTCGATCACCAGGACCGCCTTGTCCTCGCCGTTGGGCGCCGTCACCGAAAAGGCCGACGCATCGCCGGTGCGGACCTCGGGCTGGCTCTCGGCGATGTATTCGAGATCCTGGGGCCAGATGTTGCGGCCGTTGATGATGATCAGGTCTTTTTGCCGGCCGGTGATCACGATGCTGCCGTCGACGACATAGGCCAAGTCCCCGGTGTTCAGCCATCCTTCGGTTGAAAGCACATCGCGCGTGAGGGTCTCTTCACCGAAATAGCCGGACATGACGCTGGGCCCGCGCACGTAGAGGGTGCCCACGCGCCGCTCGGGCATGGGGTGCCCCTCGCCGTCGCGCACTTCGATTTCGTATCCGGGCAGCGGTTCGCCGCATTTGACGAGGCTCTTGGCAGCGTCGTCGTCAGCGGAGGCGGCGGCCGCCTCCTGGGACTGCGCCATGGCCTCGGCCTGGACGAGGTCCAGCTGAATGCCCTGGCCCAAAGGCGAAAAGCTCACCGCCAGCGAACATTCGGCCATGCCGTAGCAGGCGGAGAAGGCCTTGGGATCGAAACCGCTCGGCGCCAGGATTTCTGCGAAACGGGACAGCGGCTCGGGGCGGATGGTTTCGGCCCCGACGCCGGCCAGCCGCCAGGAGCGCAGGTCGTATTGGCCGGCCGTCTCCTCCCGCAGCCGCTGGGCGCAGAGCTCGTAGCCGAACGGGGGCCCGAAGGAGACCGTCGCGCGGTTTTGCGAAATCAGCGCCAGCCACAGGCGCGGCCGCATGCCGAAATCGCGGGTTTTGAGGTAGTCGACCGTGACCTGCGAGGCCATGGGCGAGAGCACCAGACCCACCAGGCCCATGTCGTGGTAGTAGGGCAGCCAGGACATGCTGCGGTCGTCGGGCCGAACGCGGACGCCGTAGCGGATGATGCTGGCCAGGTTGCTCATGACCGTCCGCTGGGTGATCATCACGCCGCGGGGAAAACGGGTGCTGCCCGAGGTGTATTGGAGATAGGCCAGCTCGTCCGGGCCCGACGGCCGGATCGGGCCGCGGGCGGCAGGCATCTCGGCGAACCGCTCCGGGGTGCCGACGAAGGAGAGCGGCAGGCCGTCGGCGGCCTCGGTGAGGAAGGATAGAAACATGGACGGCGCGATGGCCACTTCGGCCCGGCAGTTGAGCAGGAGCCGTCGCAGCTGGGCCACATAGGATTTGTGGCCGCCCAGGTGGATCGAGGCGGGCAGGGGTACCGGCACCATCGCGGCGTATTGGCAGCCGTAGAAAAACCGTAAAAAATCCGGGCAGGTTTCAGCCACCAGGGCGATGCGCGAGCCGCGCGGAAGGTTCAACCCGATGAGTCGACGCGCGATTTCGACGGCCTCGTCCCTGAGGACTGCATATGGTAGCACCGATTCGAGCTGACCCTTGCCGTTGTAAAAATTGGCCCCCGTCTCCCCGCGTGCGGCATAGTCCAGAGCTTCCGACAACGATTCGAAGTCGCCGGGCCTCAGCGCTAACTTGTGTTCGGTTGGTGTCGCCTCCATAATGATCCATCATCCTCTTGAGTTTCTGTGCAGGTTTGGAGAATCGGCCCGCCTCTCCCCGCTGCCGCGGCTGCGGCGTGCACCGATCGCTCCACCGTGTACGGAAACAACATATCAAATTTGACGAGGTTTATCCCATTCCTCTAAGAATGTCAAACTCTCGTTGCGCACCCCTCGGCTCAGGTGAACCAGTATACCGCGAAAGCCTCGAAAACGCTAATTCGGAAATAGCGCCAACCTAATAATCCATGTTTTTCGGAAATGCAAGGGGCTTGGCCCAAAATACCAAAAACGACTTGAAAATCCGCCCGCAACGCCTTAGGCTTGCCGGTGTCGCGCGGCCCGGGGTCGAGGCGGCCGGATGGCGCCGTTCCAACGGCGCACACCGCGCCGGGGGCCTCCTTATAGAACAGGGCGCTCGCCTCGTCCGCGCGCCGCTTTGCGCCCGCGGCTCCGCGACCCCGCGCCGCCGCGGCCGATGGGAGCGAATCTCTCTATCTTATGGCAACCTCTTCCACAAGCCTTTTTGAAGCGATCGTCCTCGCGGCGGACCGCACCGCCTCCGACCCGGTGGCCCTGGCCGCCGGCGCCCCCTGCAAGGCGCTGGCGCCGGTCGACGGCCGGCCGATGCTGCTGCGCGTCCTGGATGCCCTGTCCGCGGCGCAGGAGGTCGGCAACTGCACCCTGTGCGGCCCTGCCGCCGAACACTGCGAGGGCGTGCCGGAGCTCAGGCAGAAGATCGCCGCCGGCGCCCTGCGCTGGCTGCCGCATCAGGCGACCCCCAGCACCAGCGCCCTGGCGGCCCTGCAGCGCCTGCCCGCGGAGGCCCCGGTGCTGCTGACGACCGCCGACCACGCCCTGTTGAGCCCCTCCGTCGTCGACTATTTCTGCCGGCAGGCGCGGGCCTCCGGCTGCGACGTCGTGGCCGGCCTCGCCCCCCACGCGCTCGTGGTGGATCGTTTTCCGGGGATGCGGCGCACCCGGACCCGTTTTAGCGACGGCCCCTACTGCGGGTGCAACCTGTATGCGTTCCTGTCGGCCGAGAGCCGGGTGGCGGCGGAGGTGTGGCGCCGGGTGGAGCACCAGCGCAAGCGTCCGCTCAAGATGATCGGCGAGCTCGGCTGGCTGACCGCGCTGCGCTATGTCATGGGGCTTTTGTCGCTGCCGGATGCTTTGCGGCGGATCTCCCGGCGCATGGGGATCAGGGCCGGGGCGGTGATCCTGCCGTTTCCCGAGGCGGCCGTGGACGTCGATTCCGTGGAGGACTGGCGGTTCGCACAGGCCATCGCCTCCCGACGCGAGGCCGGCCCTTGATCCTACAGCGCTACATCGTCTGGGAAATCCTCAAGCCCACGCTGGCCATCCTGGTGGTGTTGATCGCCATTTTCGCCAGCTACACCGCGGTGACCTACCTGGCCGAGGCCGTCGGCGGCAGCCTGCCCCCGGCGACCGTGGGCCTGCTGATCGTCCTGAAGATCGGCATGGCGCTGGAGGTGCTCCTGCCCACGACCTTCTATCTCTCGGTGGTCATCGCGCTGGGGCGCCTCTACAAGGACTCGGAGATGACGGCCTTCGCCGCCAGCGGGGTGGGGATGGGCGGCCTGCTGAAGCCGGTCGTGGCCCTGGCCCTGCCGGTGGCGCTCGCGGCGGGGGCGGCCTCGCTTTACATCCGTCCGGCCGCCTATGAGCAGATATACGCCCTGCTGGACCGAGCGAGAGACGAATTCGACATCACGCGGCTGGTATCCGCGCACTTCCTGGTGTTGGACTCCGGGAGAGTGGTCTTTTTCGCCGACGAGGCGGGGCAAAAGGACCGGGGTGCCCAGCAGGTGTTCATCCGCGTCGCCGAGGGGAAAAACCGCCAGGTGATCACCGCCGGAGAGATGAGCCAGGTGGCGGTGGACGCCTCCGGCCTGCGGGCGCTGATTTTTCAGAACGGGACCTTTTTCCAGTTCCCGGTGGAAGGTCCCGGCGGCAGGGTCACCCGGTTCGAACGGGTCGAGTACCCGCTGACGACCTCATCCGCATCCGAGACCCGGCACCGGCGCAAGGCGGCGACGACCTGGGCGCTTTTCGACTCGGCGCGGCTCGAGGACATCGCCGAGCTCCAGTGGCGCTTCTCGACCCCCCTGTCCACCCTGCTGCTGGCCATACTGGGCGTGCCGTTGAGCCGCAGCGACCCGCGCAAGGGCAAATACGCGCGGCTCGGCCTGGCCATCGTCATCTTCGCATTTTACTACCAGCTGTTCGTCATCGCCAAGACCTGGGTGGAAAAGGCGCTGGTCGCGCCGGCGGTGGGGATCTGGTGGGTGCCGGCGCTGCTGGCGCTGCTGGCCGCGTTCTTTCTGTGGAGGACCGGGGATGTTTTCTGCCGGAGGCCCCGATGATGGCGCCGGTCAAGGTCATCGACCGCTATCTCGCCCGGTGCACGCTGATGGGCTTTTTGCTGGTGCTGGGCGTCTTGCTGGTGCTCTTCAGCCTCATCGAGCTGCTGGTGCAGCTCAATGTTGTCGGCAAGGGGGCCTTTCAGCTCGCGGATGCGTTTTTCCACGTGGCGCTGACCGCGCCCAAGCGGGCGGCCGACCTGGTGCCGCTGGCGGCGCTGCTGGGCAGCATCCTGGCCCTCGGGCTGCTGGCCGATCATCAGGAGCTGACCGCGATGCATGCGGCCGGGATGTCCGTGCCGCGCATCGCCGCTTCGGTACTGGCGACGAGCGTTCTGATCATGCTCTTCGTCTTCCTGGTTTCGGAATTCGTAGCGCCCCCGCTCGACCAGGCGGCGCGCTTCCGGCGCTCCAAGGCGATCTACGGCCACGACGTGATGATGACCAAAAGCGGGTTCTGGGCGCGCCACGGCAATGTGCTGGTTCACGTGGGGCAGGTCCAGGCCGCCGGCCAGGCCGCCGGCATCGAGGTCTACCGGCTGGACGACCTCGGACGCCTGCAGCAGTTCATCTACGCCGGGCAGGCGATCATCGCCGAGGACAGGGAGTGGCGGCTGCTGGAGGCGCAGTCGAAAACCTTCGGCGCCGAGGAGGTGGCCTCGGAGACGATACCCGACTACCGGTTGCCGTCGTTTCTCTCCTCCACGCAGATGGCCGTGCTCCAGCTGCCGCCCGACAGCCTCTCCATCGCGGATCTGTGGAGCTATATCCAGACGCTGCGGGAGCGCGGCCAGAACTGGCGCTCCTATGGGCTGGCCTTCTGGCAGAAAACGCTTCTCCCGGCGACCACCGGGGCGATGGTGCTGCTGTCGCTGAGCTTCGTTTTCGGCTCCACGCGCATGCGCTCCGCCGGCCAGAGGATCTTCGCCGGAATGATCACGGCGGTGGCGTTCCAGTTGTTCACGCAGCTGATCGGGCATCTGGGGCTGCTATTTAACGTTCCGCCGCTGCCGACGACCCTGCTGCCGATCGCGCTCATTTCACTGCTGGCGGTCCACCTTCTCCGGCGCACGTAGCGCGTGTCCATCCACAAACGCCGTTTTTCGGCCCGGGCCGGCGTTCCCGCTCTTGGCAATCTTCGGCGTAGGCCCCGCTACGCCTCCGGTTGCGAAATCGCTGCGGCCTCGGCCTGAACCGCGATCCACCATCTCCGGATGGCCACGGGTCGATCTTTGATGGACTTGTAAAAAGCCCAAGATCAAAGCGCGCAAAACCCGTGCCGCGAGGCGCACCCTTCCGCGGCCGGAGCGCAGCGGCCGCGGGGTGAGACCGCGCGCGGAGATCGGTTTTTCTACGATATCCTCAATCGGTGAAAAGGCCGGGCCGCGGCCGGTACCCGGGGTAGAGCTCCGGGTGGTAGTCCTTCCAGCGTTTCTGGATCCAAAAATACTGGTCGGGCCGCTTGCGGACCGCGGCCTCGACGATGTCGGTCAGCGCCTGGGTGTTTTGTTTCAGGTCGTTTTTGAAATCGCGCGTTCTGACCAGGGGCACGGGCGGCCCGATCTCGCCGATCAGGCGCCCGTCTTCGCGGCGGGAGGAGAACAGCGGCAGGATCGTCACCTTGGCGCGGGCGGCCAGCAGGGCGGCGGCATGGCTGGCCCGGGCGCGGCGGCCGAAAAAGGTGACCGGCACGCTCTGCTTGCGGACGCTCATGTCGACCATGAGCGCGATGATCCCCCCGTCGCGGACGGTCTTGAGCATCGCGGGGAAGGCATTTTTTTTGTAGATGATGCGGATGCCGGAGCGGCTTCGCCACCGGTTCAACCGTTGGTCCAAAACGGCGGGGGAAAAAGGCCGCACGACCACCCCGACCGGCTTTTCCAGCCGGAAGGCCAGATCCTGCAGGCCGATCTCCCAGTTGCCGAGGTGGGCCGAGACCAAAATGATCCCCTTTCCCCGGTTCAGGGCCTGCACCAGATGCTCGCTGCCGGTGACCGCGCCGTGATGCTGCCGGTCGTGGCGCGGGCGCATCATCGAGCCGCCGATTTCCGCGAGGGTGCGGCCGATGTTTTTGAACGTCCGTCGCGTGCACGCCTCCACCTGGCGCGGGGTCCACTCCGGGAAAGCGAAGCTGAGGTTGTTGCGGGCGACGACGCGACGGCCGCGGTCCAGCCGAAAGAGCGCATCGCCTAACAGGGCGCCCCAGCGGGCAAAGCGGCTCGGCCGCTCGCCCCCCGAGCCGCCGTCCGCGGGTGCGGCGGAGGCCCCGGCTGCAGGCGCCGGGCGCATCGCGGCCTCTGGCGTGAGCCGCTCACGAGTCATGGCGGAATCCAATCGTGGGTTGAGGTTCAAGGCAGCCTCCCTTACTCCTTGGGGATGTTTCTGCAAGCCGCGTCGTCGATATCCGCTCCGCGACTCGACGCGGGGCCGCCGGGTCAGGGCGAGGGCGGCGCCGGTTCAGGCGTCCGGCCCCGCGAGGAGATGCTCCTGCACCCGCGTCTCCCAGCCATGGGCGCCGCGGCGGATGCGGATGCGGCGAAACGCGGCGCGCCGCTCCGGGTGATCGGAGCGCGCCGTCGCCGAGGAGACCCCGAGCACGGGCACCGGCGCCGCCGGGCCCGCCGCCTGCGAGCGGGAGAGGCGGTGGCAGTGGCCGTGGAGGACGAGCTCCGCCCCGCAGCGCCGGATGAGGGCGCAAAGCGCGGCTGCATCCGTCAACGCCTTGCGGCGCGGGACCATGCCGGGCAGCGGCGGGTGGTGGATGAGCAGCACGCGAAAGAGGCGCTCCCGGGCGGTCTCCGTCAGCAGGTCCGCCAGGCGTCGCAGCTGGGCCGCCCCCACCCGGCCCGCGGCGGAAAAGGGTGGCGTGGGGCGCGCGGTTGCAACCCCGATCAGCGCCACAGGGGCCCTGACCCTGAGCGTCGGAAACGTCGGCGGCCCCTGGCCGCCGCCCGAATCCGGCGCCATGAAATCCGATACCACGCCGAGCCCTTCCCGCCAAGGCACTTTCACCAGGGCGTCGTGGTTTCCGGGGACCGCGAAGACGCGCTCCGCCGGGCCCAGCGCAGACAGGCTCTCGCGCGCCTGCCGGAATTCGGCGGGCAGGGCCAGCTGGGTGAGGTCGCCGGTCACGGCGACCATGTCCGCCGCCTCGGCCCGCACCGCCCGGGCCAGGAGCTCGAGGTGTTCCTCCCGGTGCTCGCGGCCGCGGCGCAGCCGCCAGCTGAGCAGGCTGAAGAGGCGCTTGTTGAGGAACCGGTCGGGGCCGGCCGTTCCCGGCCGGCAGTGATGAAAATCGGACAGGTGGATCAGCGTGAAGGCCGCCGCGCCGCTGGCGCACTTTACAAGGCTCATGGGCAGTTATATATAGCACGAGGCTTCGCTTTTCAACGCGCAACGACGTGACGTCCCCATCGTTCTCGTCGCAATCCCGGCACCCACATCAACCGTTTCGAGGCGTTTGGAGCCATGACGACGCGACCCCGGCGTCTGGGGGTGATCAGCAACCCGTTGAGCGGCGCCAACCGGCGCGGCGGCCTGGCGGAGGTCCGCCGGCTGCTGGCGCGGGCCCCCGGGGTGCTGCACCGGGAGGTCGGCACGGCGGCCGAGGTCGCCTCCGCCCTGCGGGAGTTTGCGCGCGCCGAAGTGCAGATCGTGGCGATCAACTCCGGCGACGGGACGGTGCAGGCCGCGCTGACCTCGCTTTTCGTCGATCGGCCGTTTGCGAGCACTCCGCTGCTGGCCCTGCTGGCGGGTGGGACGACGAACATGACCTTCACGGATCTCGGGATGACCGGCTCGCGGCCGGCCGCATTGCAGCGCCTGATCCGCTGGGCGCGGCACGAAGAGGGCGCGGCCCGGGTCCTGCGCTGGCCGGTCCTCAGGGTGGACAACTCCTCCCACCCCGGTCCGCTCTACGGCATGTTCATCGGCGCGGCCGGCATCTACAACGGCATCCGCTTTTTTCACTCCCGGGTGAGCCGGCTGGGACTGGGGTGGGGGGCCTCCCACCTGGTCCTGTTCGCGCGGTTTCTGCTGGGGCTCGCGCGCCGGGAGGACGCATTGGTCGCGCCGGTTTCAGCGGCCATCCGCGCCGACCAGGGCGCGATCGGCCCCCGGGACTACCGCGTGCTGCTGATCACGACCCTGGAGCGCCTTATTTTCGGAGTGCGGCCCTTTTGGAACTGCGACGGGCGCCCGCTGCGGTTGGCTGCGCTCGGCGCCCGGCCTGAGCATCTGCTCCGGACGCTGCCGGCGCTGTTGGGGGGCAGGCGCTGCCGCCCGGCGACCCCCGCCAACGGGTATGTGAGCCTTGCGGCGCACGACATCCGCCTGCACATGAGCGGCGGATTCGCGATCGACGGGGAGCTTTTCGACGCCGACACGGCCCGCGGGCCGCTCGTGATCCGGGAAGGCGGCCGGGTCGACTTTCTGCGGGTGTGAGCATGCGGGCGATTCCCGAGCCGCTGCTGAAAGCGGTAACCGGCCGCTCGGCGCTCCCGGCGCCGGCGCCGGTCCGCGCGCTGGCAGAGCGACTCCGGGCCGACTGGGGGGGCGCGGTGCAGGCCATCCTGTTCTACGGGTCCTGCCTGCGGACGGGCGAGGACCGCGGCGGGATGGTGGATCTCTACCTGATCGTGGATCGATATCGGCGCGCCTACCGCTCCTCGCTGTGGGCCTCCCTGAATCAGCTGCTGCCGCCGAACGTCTTTTATCTGGAAGTTCCGTTCGAGGGGCGGGTGGTGCGCGCCAAATACGCCGTGCTCTCCCTGGCCGACCTAGAAAACGGGGCATCCCCCGCCTGGTTCCACTCCTACATCTGGGGCCGTTTTGCGCAGCCCACCGCCCTGCTCTATGCGCGCCGGCCGGCCGTGGCCGAGAGGGTCTGCGCGGCGCTCGGCCGTGCGGTGCTGACCTTCCTCGACCGGGTCGTGCCGCGCCTGCCGGCCGAATTCGGCGTCGAGGAGCTGTGGCTGCGGGGGCTCACGCTGAGCTACCGCACCGAGCTCAGGGCCGAGCGCCCCGAAAAGATGGCGGCTTTGTTCCACTCCGCGCCGGGCCACTTCGTGCGGGTCACCGACGCCGCGCTGCCGGCGCTCACGCTCCCGGTCGAGATGACCGCGGGGCCCGGCGTCGGCCGCTATCGCTGCCGTCTCTCCCGCGGCCGGCGGCTGAAAAGCCGGCTTACCTGGAGGCTGCGCTCGGTTCAGGGCAAGGGTCTGACCCTTCTGCGGCTGCTGAAAGGGGCGTTTACCTTTTCGAACGGGCTGGATTACATCCTGTGGAAGATCGAGCGGCACTCCGGGGTTGCGGTCGAGGTCCCGGCGCGTCTGCGCCGCCGGCCGATCCTGGCGCTCTGCGTGCTCGGGTATCGCCTATACCGGCGCGGCGCGTTTCGCTGAGCGGGGCGGGGCGGCCGCGCGCCCTCAGGGCCGGACGAGAATGAAGGTGCGGATCGCCTCCTGCTGCTCGGCCGTCAGCCCTCGCAAGCGCACGCCGATGCCGCCGGGCTCGCTGCGCAGGACCTCCCCGCTCAGCACCAGGGCCTTGTCGCGGCCGGGAAGACGGCAGCTGATGCGGATCGGGGTGCCGAGCGGGTATTCGGCCGCCGCCTTGACGAACATGCCGTCGCTGCTGATGTCGGTGATCATGCTCTCGAAGGTGCGGCCGCCGACCACGCAGATCGCCTTGAGCCAGCAGGATTTGCGGATGATCTGGCGGATGGAGGCCGCCTCGTCGTCCAGGTGCAGCGTCGTGACGGGGCCCTCGTCCGGGGTGCCCGCCTCGAGATGGGCGCTGAGCGCCTGGCGCTCTTCCTCCGGCATCGCGATGACCATCTTGCACAGGTGGGCGCTGATCCGGGTGCCGAGCAGCTGTTTGAGCAGGATCAGCTGCTTGTCCTTGGGCAGCTCATCCACCAGCCGGAACAGCTGGGCGGTGACCGCAAAACGCCCCAGATTGGATTCGCTAGCGTCCATCGATCGTCACGGGTGAAAATTCTGATGGCGGAAAGGTTTCATGAAGACTTAGGCCTATAAGCCGGCCTGCCGGAACAGCAAGGCGACATCCAGCTTGTTGACGGCATCGCTCAAAAGATCCCCCACCACCCGGTCGGCATCGCGCTTGCCGGTGACGAAGATGCGCTCGGCGCTGCCGGTGACGGACTGCTGGCTGAGCATGGCCCCGTTTTTCGTCAGCTGCGCCCGGTAGGCGACCGTCGAGGTCCATTTGCGGTCCCCGAAGTCCAGCTGGAATTCGCTGAGCGTCAGTCTGAACTCGGCATCGGCCGCCGCCCCGGGACCGGCCACCTTGACTCCCGCGCTTTCGAGCCGGTGGCGCAGGATCTCATTGAAAAGAGAGTCGAGCGTGTAGGCCCCTTTAAGCTGGCCCCTGCCGCCCGCCGGAGTCACCGTGAGGGCATAGACTCCGGCGAACCCGGCCAACTCGTTTCTGGCGCTTGCGGTCAGAAACGCCTCGCTCTTGCGCTCGTCGACGATGGCGACCGTCACCGTTCGCGTCGTCGGGATCCCCGCCGGCAGCGGCAGCTGGTAGCGGACGTTGAGCACGTTGGACGATGCGCACGCGGCGGCCAGCACGAGAACGAGCATCGGGGCCGCGAGGCGCAAGCGGAAGTTGGGCCGTCTTCTCATGGGATCTGCCTCTCTTTGGGGTCGGAGCGCGGCCAGTATGGCCAAAAGCCCATAAGGTGTCAAGAAAAAGCAAAAAAAGCGAATCGCGCGTCGGCCGCAGCGAGCCGCGCGGCCGCTTCAACCCAGGTTCATGATCTCGATGACCGCATCGTTGAGGTCGGCGACCAGCAGGCGGTTTCGCAGCGGCCGGCCCTTTTTTAGAAGGAGCTTGACCACCTCGGCGCACTCGAGGGTGGCCAGGAAGACCACCGCGTGGGGCAGGGTGCCGAGGGCGGTTTCGGCCCCCTTGGCCGGAAGGCCGCCGGGCTCGCCGTAGATCAAGCGCAGCCCCCGGTCTTCAGGGAAAATGGTGGTGACATGGCCGGATGCGCCGGCAACCGCCGCCGAAACCAGCGGGCAGCCGATGCTCCGGCAGGCATCCTCGAGCACGAAGCGGCTGGGCAGGTTGTCGAGGCAGTCCACGACGACATCGCAGCCTGCCAACAGCGCAGCGGCGTTTTCGGCGGTGACGACCTGGCGGTGGGCGGCGGCCTCGACCGCGGGGTTCACCTCGGCGATCCGCTCCCGCGCGGCGTCGGCCTTGGGGGCGCCGATGCGCGCGACGGTGCAGAGCAGCTGGCGGTTGAGGTTGCTCTCCTCGAAGCTGTCCCCGTCGGCCAGCACGAGGCGGCCCACGCCGATTCGCGCCAGCACCTCGCTGACCGCCCCCCCGAGCCCGCCCAGGCCGACCACCCCCACCTGCGCGCGCAGCAGGGCGGCCTGGTCCGCCGACGAGAAGCTGCGCATGTTGCGGGCGTAGCGCTCGGGGACGACCCCGTTTTCGAGCGCAGCGATTTCCAGTTCGCGGCCCTTTAAACCGGTCGCCGCAGCGAGGTCTCGGAGCTGGCCGAGGGAAATGCTCCGATAAGGGGCCTGGTCCGGAAAGTGCTTCGCGGCCGCCCGGCGGGCTATGTCATCGACAGGATGGGTCACCGGAGTCGCCCTCTTGCGTTCTATTTCGCCGACCAGCCGCCGTCGACGAAAATGGTCTGCCCGGTGATGTAGCCAGCCGCCGGGGAGGCCAGAAAGATGGTCAGCCCATAAACGTCTTCGGGTGCGGCATTGCGGCCGATGATGGTTTGCCGGGCCAGCGCCCGGATGGTCTTGTCGTCTTTGAACAGCGGCTCCGTCAGCCGGGTCCTCATGAAGCCGGGGGAGATGGCATTGCAGGTGATGCCGCTTTGGCCGGCGGACCATGCCTCGGCCATTGCCCGCGTCAGCTGCATCACTCCTCCCTTTGAAGCTCCGTAAGGCAACCCGTCGGGAAAGGCCCGGACCGATTGCAAGGATCCGATGTTGATGATCCGGCCCCAGCCCCTGGCCTGCATGGAGGGTACCAGAAGTTTGGCAAGAAAAAAAGGCACGCCCAGGTTCAGCCGGAGGGTCTGGTCCCACACCGCGCGGGTGACGTCGGACCAGGGCATGCGGGGGTTGACTCCGGCGGCGTTGACGAGGATGTCCGGGGGGCCGAAGATGGCGCCGGCCCGCCGCACCGCCTCCGGCAGGGATGCGATCCGGCTGACGTCGGCGGCGAGGAAGTCCGCCTGTCCTCCCGCCTCCCGTGCTTCCGCCACGGCCCGGCGCAGGTCGGCTTTTCCCCGGGCGACACTCACGACAGCGGCGCCGGCCCCGGCCAGAGCGAACGCCATGGCCCGGCCGATGCCGGAGCTGGCGCCGGTGACCAGGGCGACTTTGCCCTTCAGGCTGAAAAGGCCGTCAAGCAGACTCATACCGGGCGACTACCACCATCGGATAGTATCCGTCACGTGCTCCCTGATTTTGACGAACTCCGGGTCGTCGAACTTGCGCGGCCGCGGAAGATCGACGATGATCTCCTCCTTGATCTTGGCCGGCTTGTTCGACAGCACCAGGATGCGCTGGCCGAGGTAGACGGCCTCCTCGATGTTGTGGGTGACGAAGAGCACCGTGCTTTTCAGCTCGCTCCAGATCCGGATCAACTCGTCCTCCAGGTAGTAGCGCAGCTTGATGTCGAGCTGGCCGTAGGGCTCATCCATCAAAAGCAGGTCCGGGTTCAGGGCGAAATTGCGCGCGATCACCACCCGCTGCTCCATGCTGGAGGATAGCTCCTGGGGAAAATTCCTCCGGAAGGGCTTCAGCCCCACGAGTTCGAGCATGGCCTCCACCCGGCGTTCGATCTCCTCGGCGGGCAGTTTCTTGATTTTCAGCCCGAAACGGATGTTGTCCTCCACGCTCAGCCACGGGATGCTGGAGCTTTCCTGAAAGACGAAGGCGATGTTGTGGCGCCTGGGGTCCGACGGCGCCCCATCGACCAGAATGTCGCCCTTGGTGGCCGGGATGAAGCGCGCCAGCGTGTTGAGGAAGGTGGTCTTGCCGCAGCCGGTGGGGCCGACGATGCACAGCAGTTCGCCGTCGAAGATGTCGAAGTTGATATCGTCCAGGACGAGCAGCTCGTCGTAGCACTTGGTGAGGTCGGTCACGCCGACTTTGACTCTTTTCCCGCGGGCATACTCTTCTTTGGTGGTCATTTGCGAAGCGGGCCTCCTAAAGGGAAAGTTCGGTGTCGCTGGATATCATCCGGCGGATCTCCAGGAATCGGGGATCCGTGTACTCCCGCGGCTTGGGAATGTCGATCGGGTACTGCGACTTGATGCGGCCGGGCATGCAGGAAAGCACGATGACCCGATCGCCCAGGTAGATGGCCTCCTCGACGTTGTTGGTGACGAAGACCACGGTGCGCTTGTCCTTCTCCCAGATCGAAAGCGTCTCCTTTTCCATGGCGTAGCGGGTCTGCGCATCCAGCGCCCCGAACGGCTCGTCCATCAGCAGCACCTCGGGGCCGTTGGCCCAGGCCCGCGCGAGGCCTACGCGCTGTTTCATGCCGCCGGAGAGCTGGTGCGGAAAGGATTTCTCGAAGCCCTGCAGGCCGACGAGGTCGATGTACTTCTGGGCCACCTCGTTGCGCTTGGACTTTTCGACGCCTTTGATGTAGAGGCCGAAGGAGACGTTGTCCATGACCGTCTTCCATGGAAAGAGGGCGTACTGCTGGAAGACGACCCCTCGGTCCGGTCCGGGGTCCGTGACCGCCTTGCCGTCCAGGAGGATCTGCCCCGCATCGGGCATGATGATTCCGGCCATGCAGTTGAGCAGGGTGGTCTTGCCGGACTGCCCCGGCCCCAGCACCACCAGAAACTCGTTTTGCTCGACCTGCAGCGAGATGTCGTCCAGAACGTTGATCGTGTACTGCTCGGTGACGAAGCTCTTGGAGACGTTGCGGCACTCGATTTTTATGTCAGGTCTCTGCGCCATGGGCAAACCACCCTTTCGAAACGTCTGAGAATAACCGCCAGCGAAGCGCCGATGATGCCGATGATGATCATGCCGACCATGATCATGGGCGGCTTGTACATGTCCATGCCCTGGATGATCAGGTAG
>JALOOU010000002.1 GCA_025454255.1 Desulfobacterales bacterium
GCCGCCGGCATGCTTCTCGCAAAGTCTTCCCTGATTTTGTTGGAGGTCGGCCCCGGGCAGACGTTGACAAAATTAATACGCCAGCATCCGGCGCGGCGCCCGGAGCATCAGGTTCTATCGGGTTTGCCGTTAGGTGAAAAAACGGGAGATCGGTGCGCCGTGCTCGATGCGCTGGGTCGGCTCTGGTGCTCAGGGGTAGAAGTGGATTGGCTCGCACTTCAGGGCGCAACCCCGGGCCGCCGGGTGCCGCTACCGACCTATCCATTTGACCGAAAACGGTTCTGGATCGAACCGACGGATGAAACGGGGATGCCTCATCCTGAACCGCCGGTAAACGTTGACGACGTCGACGATTCGATAATCGCCGATGGCCCGGGTATCAAGGCCGGATCGCTCGAAAAGATTATTCACAAACAGCTTCACATTATGGTGGAACAATTGGAGGCCATAGGTCGAAGCCGCAAGAGCGAATAGCGGTCTGCGATGCGCCGGCCATATTCACAGGACATTCGAACACGGGTGGGGTTAGGCAATGCCTAAAAGTCATATCATTGAAGATTTAAAGAGTCTGTTTGGCGAACTTACAGGTGAGGACCTGCGTCATGCGGATCTGAACGCGAGCCTCTTGGACTTGGGATTCGACTCGCTGTTGCTGACCCAGGCCAGCGCCGCGCTAAAGAAGCGCTTCAATGTCAGGGTTTCGTTCCGTGAATTGCTCGAAAGCTTTACGACGCTCGAGGACCTCGCCAAACACCTTGGCGCACAAATGCCGGATACGACATCCCCCGCACCTCCGCCACCGCCTCCCCATTCCGAGCCGCAAGTTGTAGCGCTAACGCCTCCCGTCCGTCCTGCAGCGCACCAGGGGCCGCCGGCTGCGTACAGCGATTTGCACCCGCAAAGTCAAGGACCGAGGTCTGACTCTGCGGAGGACGGCGTAGCGGGATCGATTCTCGAACGGGTCATGAACGCACAGCTCAAGGTCATGGAGCAGCAATTGGCGCTGTTGCGAAACAGCCATCCTGAGCCGCAACTCCCGCAAGCCTTGGCGGCTGCCGAGCAGGGGCTCGCAGACCATGAGAAGAAAGAGGAGGGGGCTCTTCCTGCCGCTGCTCCACCTGCAGCACTACCGCCGGCTGCCCAACATGGCCCATTCCGGCAGCTGGACAAGGGGGCCAAAGGGGGGCTGACCGAGCAGCAGCAGGCCCACCTCGAGTGGCTGACCCGTCGCTACGTGGCCCGCACTATCAAGTCAAAGGAATACACGCAACAGCACCGCAGGCATTTCGCCGATCCGCGCGCAGTTGCCGGCTTCAAGCTCCAGTGGAAGGAACTGGTCTACCCGATCGTTTCGAGCCGGTCTGCGGGAGCTTACCTGTGGGACCTGGATGGGAACCGCTGGGTGGACGTGACCCTTGGATTCGGCGTCGGCCTGCTCGGACATTCGCCGCCATTTATTACCGAGACGCTTAAACGGCAGCTCGAGGTGGGGGTCGAGATCGGCCCGCAGAGCCCGTTGGCAGGGGAAGTGGCGCAGCTCATAACCGAGTTCACAGGCATGGAGCGGGTTGCTTTCTGCAACACGGGCTCGGAGGCCGTGATGGCGGCCATCCGACTGTGCCGAACCGTGACGGGGCGGAGCCGAATCGTCTTTTTTGCGGGGGACTATCACGGGACATTTGATGAAGTGTTGGCAAAAGGCGTGTGGACGGGCCATCAACCCAAAACGCTGCCGCTCGCCCCGGGTGTGCTGCCAAGCCTCGTCAGCGAGGTGACCGTGCTGGAATACGGTTCGGAGCGCTCTCTTGAATGGATCAGGCGAAACGCAGGAGACCTGGCAGCGGTGCTGGTCGAGCCGGTGCAGAGCCGCAACCCGGCGCTTCAGCCCAAAGAATTTCTGCACGAGGTGCGCCGAATTACCGAGGCGGCGGAAACACCGCTGATTTTCGACGAAGTCATCACCGGCTTCCGTTGCCATCCGGGCGGGGCCCAGGCTTATTTTGGGATCCGCGCCGACCTGGCGACCTATGGCAAAATCATAGGGGGAGGGATGCCCATCGGCTTTATCGCCGGGCGGCAGGAGTATATGGATGCCTTGGATGGAGGCTTCTGGAGCTTCGGGGACGACTCCTTCCCGCCTTCAGGCGTGACCTTCTTTGCGGGCACCTTTGTTCGCCACCCATTGGCGATGGCGGCCGCAAAAGCAATGCTGCTGCATCTCAAAAAAGAAGGCCCTCAATTGCAGGCCGGTTTGGCCGAACGCACCCGTCGAATGCTCGGCGAGCTGAACGACCATTTGCGTGAACAGCGCGTGCCGCTGCAGCTCGACCATTTCACAAGCGTCTGGTATCCGCACTTCGACGCTGAAGTCAAGTACGGCTCCCTGCTTTACTACCATCTGCGCGAAAAAGGACTCCACATCTGGGAGGGGCGACCCTGCTTCTTGTCGACCGCCCACACGGCCGACGATGAGGCCTTTATACAACAGGCCTTCAAATCAAGTGTGGCCGAAATGCAGAAAGGCGGTTTTTTCCCTTGGTCAGGCCGAAACGCTAAGGGAGAAACGAAAGTTCGAATTCCAATAACGGAGGCGCAACAGGAGGTCTGGATCGCTTCGAAATTGTCAGACATGGCTTCCTGTGCTTTCAACGAGTCCGTGGCCATAAATTTTCGTGGTATTTTCAATATACAGGCCATGCAGGAGGCCTTTCATAAAATTATTCAACGCCACGAAGCTTTGCGTATCACATTCGACTCAAGCGGCGAGTTCCAATACATCAGCCCCTCTATTGATTTTGACATTCCTGTCTTCGACTATTCCGAATCGACAGAAAGCCATCGAAAAGAAAAAGTGTATAAAATCCTGAAGGAAGATGTCAGCCAACCTTTTGACCTTGAACACGGGCCTTTGTTTCGCACCAAAATTTTTAAGCTCTCGGGCAACCACCACTTGATGGCGATCACGGCGCACCATGCTGTTTGCGACGGCTGGTCTATTGATGTTCTGGTGAAAGATTTGAGCACGGCTTACAATATTTTGACTGAAGGCCGATCAGATGATCGGCCGCCGCCGGCCATGCAATTCAGTGATTATGCGAGGTGGCAGGAAAAGAATAGAGACAGCTCTGAAGCTCTGGCGGTTGAAAAATATTGGCTGAATCAATTCGCAGACTCCATTCCTGTTATGGAACTGCCAACTGATCGTCAACGGCCGCCCATAAAAAGTTTCAGGGGCGCTAGAGAAACCGGAGTGCTGGATGATGCGGTCTATTCCCAAATAAAGAAACTGGGTGGCAAGAATGGAGCGACGCTATTTTCAACACTCCTATCGGTTTATATTGTGCTTTTGTATCGACTGACCGGACAAGAAGACATGGTTGTCGGAGTCCCCGCTGCGGGGCAATCTGTTGTAGGATCTCACGATCTTGTTGGCCACTGTACAAACCTTCTTCCATTGCGTGTGCAAATTAGCGGCCGTGAAACTTTTAAAGATCTTCTTGGTGTTGTAAAAAAAATCGTTTTGGACACTTATGACAACCAGGCGGTTACATTCGGAAGTCTAATCAAAAAACTTTACCAGAAAAGAGACCAGAGTCGAACAATTTTAGTTTCGAGTACTTTTAACATTGATCCTGCAATCCACGGGATGGAATTCAAATACTTGGATACGGAATACGTCTCCAATCCAAGGTGTGCGTTCCAATTCGACATGGGGTTCAATCTCATTGCCTACGACAAGAAGTTGATTACCGAATGTGACTATGCCACAGACCTGTTCGAACCCAAGACAATAAATAGATGGATCGGTCACTATCATACCTTAATTGCTAACATCACAAAGAACGAGGAACAACGTATTTTTGAGATCCCCTTTTTGACTGAAGCCGAGCGGCATCAGTTACTGATGGAGTGGAATGCAACGTCAGAAGAGTATCCCAGGGACAAAACCTTGGCGCAGCTGTTTGAAGAACAGGCGGGGCGAACGCCGGCTGCGGCAGCGGTTGTCTGCAGGGGTTTGGAGCTGAGCTACGGCGAGCTGAACAGCCGGGTGAATCAGCTTGCTGCATATCTTCGAAAAATTGGTGTTGGGCCGGATTCTTTCGTGGGCATTTGCATAGAACGGTCGCTCGATATGGTGGTTGGCCTGCTGGGCGTATTGAAAGCTGGCGGAGCCTATGTGCCGTTGGACCCTGGTTTTCCAAGGGATAGATTGGAGTTTATGCTCGAGGACTCGACCGCTCCTGTTCTTATAACCCAGGAGTTTCTTGCGGGAGATTTGCCCGGCTATCGAGGGAAGATTGTTTGTATCGATTCGGATTGGGCAAAGATTGCATCGGAGAACCCCGGGAACCAAGCGACTGCCGGTGCACCTGAGGATCTGGCCTACGTGATTTATACGTCTGGTTCTACGGGGAAGCCCAAAGGGGTGAAGATTTCGCAGCGCGCCGTTGTCAATTTTCTTTATTCCATGCGTAGGGAACCGGGGCTGACTGCTGAGGACACGTTGCTTTCGGTGACCACCATCTCCTTTGACATATTCGGGCTTGAACTTTATCTGCCTCTGATCACAGGGGCCAAGGTGGTGTTGGCCGAGCGGGATGATGCCGTCGATGGGACTCGGCTAATTAAGCTAATGAGGGAGTCGCATGCATCGGTAATGCAGGCAACCCCCGCTACTTGGAGGCTGCTGCTGCAGGCCGGATGGGAAGGGGAGCAATCGCTCAAGATTTTCTGCGGCGGAGAACGTCTGCCCCAAGATCTGGTTGCCACGCTGCTGGATCGGTGTAAAGAATTCTGGAACCTCTATGGCCCCACAGAGTCAACCATTTGGTCAACGATATATCAGGTCAAGTCAAAAGAGGATCCGATCCTCATCGGGCGCCCCATTGCCAACACCCATCTCTATATCCTCGACAATGTCTTGCAGCCAGTTCCGGTTGGTGTGGCAGGCGAACTCCACATCGGAGGAGATGGCCTGGCGAGAGGCTATTGGAACCGCGCTGAGTTGACGGCGGAGAAGTTCATACCCCATCCCTTCAGTGAAGACCCGGCGGCGCAGATTTACAAAACGGGGGATCTCGCTCGCTACCGCCCTGATGGAACGGTTGAATGTCTTGGCCGTAACGATTCCCAGGTCAAAGTAAGAGGTTTTAGAGTTGAGCCAGGCGAGATCGAATCCATTCTCAATCGGCACCCCTTGGTTATGCAAAGCGCGGTGGTCGTTAGGACTGATCAATTCGGCGAGAACCAACTGGTGGCTTATATCACTCCCAAGAACGCCTCAGTGCCTGGTGTGTCTGATTTAAGGCAGTACTTGAAAGAGCTTCTGCCCGAGTACATGGTGCCCTCAAGGTTTTTTTCCATAGAAACACTGCCGCTGACACCGAATGGAAAGATCGATCGAAATGCCTTGCCTGCCATTCAAGATAAAATTGAAGGTGATTCGGCAAGTTCATTTGTGGCGGCGGGCGATTCTCTTGAATTGCAGTTGACCAAGATTTGGGAGTCGGTTCTGGGTGTTAAGCCAATTGGAATTATGGATAATTTTTTTGAGATTGGCGGTCACTCGTTGCTTGCTGCGCGGCTTTTTTCAAAAATCGAGAAAGCGATGAAAGTAAAACTTCCCCTTGCAACGCTATTTCACGCCTCGACTGTCGAATTACTCGCAAATGTCATACGGGGAAAGGACTGGAATGCCAACTGGTCAAGCCTCATCCCTATTCAACCCGGCGGATCAAAACCGCCGCTGCTCTTTGTGCATGGAGCGGGCGGCAATGTGCTTCTGTACCGCGAACTGGCTTTGCACCTCGGAAAAGATCAACCCTTCTACGGTCTGCAGGCTCAGGGGCTGGATGGGAAAAAACCCCGGTACCTGCGTTTCGAGGACATGGCGGCTCACTATGTGAAGGAGGCCAGGTCTCTGCAGCCCGAAGGCCCCTATTTTCTGGGTGGGTATTGTCTCGGTGGCACCATCGCACTGGAAATGGCACAGCAACTTGTTTCCCAAGGTCAGGAGGTGGCTTTGCTCGCGATGGTTGAGACGTACAACATTTCCTCGACGACGGTCGATCTACCCTTTTATTATGGCTGGTGGCACCGGCTGCAAAACCTGAAGTTTCATTGGGATAACCTTTGGCTCATTCCGACTAGAGATAAATTAACTTTTCTTTTAAAGAAAAGTCGAACCGAGCTGGAACGGATGAATCTATGGTCGGTCGCCACATTCTCAAAACTCGCCCTGAAACTTCGGTTGCCTATAAGTGAAAAGTATCCGCATATCGACCTCACGAAAGCGAATGATGCGGCTCATCTCAACTACTTGCCGAAGTCGTATGTAGGCAAAATTACACTGTTCCGCCCCAAGGAGCATTTTGCCGGTTTGAACCAATATGATTTTGGCTGGGGTGAGGTAGCCCAGCAAGGAGTGGAAGTTCGAACCTTGCCGGTTTATCCGCGCGGATCTTTGGTGGAGCCATTTGTCAGAGAACTGGCAAAGCAACTTAAAGAGTGCATTGATAACGACAAAGTGGTTCGATAAAATTTCACTCTGTGAAAATCCGTGATCGTGCATGAAAGTATGAATTAAATAAAAGAGCTACAACCGATGTCAGGGAAAACCGGTTTGGTTAGCTGAGCGACATCCGGGATAGGAAAAGCCACAGCCGTCTGTTTGGCGCTGCTGGGCGCTTCGGTCGTAATCCTTGGCAGAAATGAGGATAAGTGCAGATCTGCATTCGCCTTGCCAATGAACAAGATTGGCTCGCGGGCGGTTGATCATCTGGTTGCCGACCTTTCGGACCTGGAGAGGGTGCGGCGGATAGCATCTGATTTCACGCAGAAGCGCAGTCTGCTTGATGTGTTGGTGAACAACGCTGGGACGCGGTTCATGTCCCACCAGAAGACGCGGCAAGGCATCGAGATGACCTTTGTCCTCAACCACCTTGCCCACTTCCTGCTCACCCATCTGCTGATAGGCCTCCTGAGCGCGAGCGCTCCGACGAGAATCATCAACGTATCATCCGGGTCCCAGACGGCCGGGCTCGATTTCGAGAATCTATACGACTGGAAGTCCTGCGACGACCGGAAGGCATACGCGCAGTCGAAATTATCCAACCTGCTTTTCACCTATGAGCTGAGCCGTCGACTCGAGGGTACCGGCGTGACCGTGAATGCGGTCAACCGGGGCTGGGGGCGGCCACCAACTTCAACAAGAACAACGGGTGGCTCTACTGGCTGCTGCATGTGCTGGCCCATTTGAAAAGCCGGCAACCTGGTGGGACCCGGCACGGCAGCCGAAACCAATCTTTTCCTCGCGGCCTCCCCGAAGGTGGCAGGGAGGTCGGGTCTCTATTTTTAGCTGAAAAAAACCATCCGGCCGCTTGTGGCAGGTAAACTCCCAACTGACCGATCTGGATAACCGGGGATAGGTGATGCTTATCCTATTCGCCAGTTTATGATCACACGGGTCTGAGGAAATTGGGTGACACTCCCGAGTGTAAAAACCACTTATACAGAGAGGGAGTCACTCGATGGCAAGCACGTCGAAGTGGCCCGCAAGCAGGCGCAAGCGGAAGAGTCTGCCCCTGGCTTTTCCGGTGGAGTTCCGTTTGCGAATCGTAAAAGCCCGATTCGCAAACATTAGCCAAGTTACTTTCTGATAAATCTTCACCGTGGCGGCGGTAAGACCCTACTGATTATATTTCAAAATGAAATTATGGTAAAATATATCTATAGGAGGCAGTTTTGAGATTCCTTTTGGTTGATAAAATTCTTAAGCTTGAGCCGGGAAAGCGCATCCGCGCCGAGAAGCGGATCGCGCCGGATGAGGATTATTTCAGGGACCACTTCCCCGGGTTTCCGGTGGTCCCCGGGGTGCTGCAGACGGAGATGATGGCCCAGGCCGCGGGCAAGTGCCTGGATGCCGAGAACCCCGGCCGCGGCAAGGCGATGCTGGCCAAGATCGTATCGGCCAGCTTCCGGGGATGGGTCAAGCCGGGCAGCGTCTGCGACATCTTCGTCGAGGTCAAGTCCAGCCGGCCCAGCTACGCCACGGTGCAGGCCTGGATCGAGGTCGACGGCGGCCGGGTCTCGGAGGCCGAGCTCTTTTTCGCCTTTCTGCCCATGCAGCAGTTCGCCCCCGGGTACCGGGACGAGGTGCTGGACGCCTATCTGGCCGGGAGGAGCCGATGACAACGGATCTGTTTTCCTTGCAGGGCAAACGTGCGCTCGTGACCGGCGGCACCCGCGGTATCGGCCGGGCGATCGCCATGCGGTTCGCCCGCGCCGGGGCGGTGGTGATCGCCAACTACGTCCGCGATGTGGCCTCCGCCGAGGCGCTCACCGCCGCGGCCGAGGCTGAGGGGCTGCGGATCGAGCTCTGCCGCGCAGACCTGACGAGCCCCAAGGGGATGGAGCAGCTGCTCGAGCAGGTGCAGGGCCGCTTCGAGACGCTTTCCAGCCTGGTGCATTGCGCGGCCACGGGGGTGCACAAGCCGCTCGAGCAGCTCACGCCGAGGCACTTCGACTGGACCTTCGCGCTGAACGCGCGGGCCTTTATGGATCTCGTGATCCGGCTGCTGCCGCGCTTCGATCCTCAAGGGGCCAGCGTGCTGGGGATCTCCTCGGAGGGCGCCACACGGGCCATCCCGCAGTACACGGTGGTGGGCGCCTCCAAAGGCGCGCTCGAGGCGCTCGTGCGCCACATGGCGGTCGAGTTGGCGCCGCGGGGGATCCGCGTCAACACGCTCGCCTGCGGGACGATCGCGACCGATGCCTGGAAATCGATGCCGGATGCCGAAATTCGGCTTGCCGACGCTGCCCGACGCTCGCCGCGGGGACAGCTGGTCAGCCTGGAGGAGGTGGCCTGCTGCGCCCAGTTTCTATGTTCGGATGCGGCCGCGGGCATTATCGGGCAGGCGGTGGTGGTGGATGGCGGCGTTCGCATTCTTGCCTGAAGAACCTATGGGGGCTGTGGAGATCGCGCCTGCATGCTGACCGAAAAACCGCGACTGCCGATTGGGGAGATCCTGATTCACGGACTTCTGCCGTCGCCGCTCAAGAAATGGGTCTATCGGCTGAAGGGCTACCGGATCGGAAAAAATGTCTCCATCGGGTTCGGCTCCGTCGTCTGCGGCCGGGACGTCGAAATCGGCGACCACACCTGCATCGGGTTTATGGCAGCGGTCCGTGGCCGCCGGATCCGGATCGGCGCCCACGTGCAGATCGGTGCGACCACGATCATCGACACCCCGCGCCTGGAGATCGGGGAGGGCACCAAGATCAACGAGCAGGTGTTCGTCGGGGGGCTCCAGTTCCCCGATTCCGAGCTTGTCATCGGCCGCAACTGCCAGATCATGCAGATGACCTTCATCAACCCGACCACCTCCATCCGCATCGGCGACGACACCGGGATCGGGGGTCATTGCCTGCTGTTCGGCCACACCTCCTGGCTCAGCAAGTTCGAAGGCTATCCGGTGGATTTCCAATCCATCGAAATCGGCAGCAGCGTCTCGGTGGCCTGGCGGGTGTTCATCCTGCCCGGCAGCCGGATCGGCGACGGCGCCGTGATCGGCGCCAACTCGCTCGTGAACCGGACGGTGCCGCCGCGCTGCCTGGCGGTCGGGTTTCCGGCGCGGGTGGTCAGCAAGGCTCCCGATTTCCCTCTCGAGCTGACGGATGCCGACCGCGAGCGGCTGCTGAGAGAGATCGTGTCCGAAATGATCGCCTTCCTCCGGGGGTTCGATTTCGAATGCCGCGAGAACCCGAACGATTCCTCCTACGAGGTCGTCCAAGCGACCCGGCGCTGGGGGCGCCGGCGCCTGAAAACGTGGCGGCTCAAGGTGGTTTACGCGCCGCTGCCGGCCGAAGCGGCCGGCAGCATCGCATCCGATCTGGATGTTCTTCTCAGCCTGCGGCGGATTCCGCAGGAGATCCGGACCGCCTGCGATCGTCAGCGGACCCTGTGGGTTGACATCGCC
This sequence comes from Desulfobacterales bacterium, assembly GCA_025454255.1. GTDB lineage: Bacteria > Desulfobacterota > Desulfobacteria > Desulfobacterales > SpSt-501 > SpSt-501. The sequence continues at coordinate 9,978 of JALOOU010000002.1, forward strand.
GCCAAAGAACGCTCCGGCCTGAGCAACGACATGGGCGAGGAGGTCGTGCAGTATCTGCGGCGCTACGGCGTGCGTTTCTTGAGGGTTTATCCCGAACGTCGCTAGACCGAGCGAACGCGCCATGGGCACACGCAGGCAATTTATCCGCAACAGCGCCGCACTGATCGGCGCCGCCATGCTTTGGCCGCGGAAGCTCGGCGCGGTTAAGCTGCCCCCCAAGGAGACCGCAGGGGCCCCCACGACGGAGCTCTTCCGCGCCGTGAACGGGACGCCCCAGGCCAACACCGAAAAGCTCATCGATTTGATGGGCGGCGTCCGGCGTCTCGTCGGGCCGGAGGATGTCGTCCTCATCAAGCCGAACGTGCAGTGGTGGAACCAGGGGGCCCCGAGCCTGGGTGCGGTCAAGTGCCTGGTGGATCTCATCATGAATCGGCCGGGCGGCTTCTGCGGAGAGGTGGTTTTGGCCGAGAACTGCCACCGGGGCGCTGCGCCCTGGCAGCACGCCGGCTGGAGCACGCCTTTCGAGCGCAACGCGGACTGCCCGGGGGCGGACAACTACAACGATCTGTGCCGCCTGCTGAAACGCGACTACGGCGATCGCTTCAGCGCGATCCACTGGGTCAATGTCAAGGACGGCGGCAGGCGGGTGTCGGGTCCCGCGGAAGGCACCGGCTATGTCTTCTGCGACGGCACCCGCGGGGTCCCGCTGCTCGAGTTCAACAACGGGCTGGATGGGGAGCGCTTCCGGGCCGTCATCATGACCTATCCCGTATTTCAGACCGACCGCGGCACCCGGGTCGATTTCAGGCACGGCATCTGGGAGCAGGGGGGTTACAGTGAGCGGCCTTTCAAATTTTTCAATCTCGTGGGCCTCAACCACCACAGCGTGTGGTGCGGGGTCACGGCCGCCGTCAAGAATTACCTGGGGATCACGGATCTCAGCGGCGGACCGGACCCTCATCGTGACGGGAAGCTGACGGGGTCCTACTACAATTTTCACTCCTTCCCTTTCGACGAGTGGGCGCCAGGCCCCAAGCCGGGCATGATCGGGGCGGAGATCGCGGTGTTTCTTGGGACCGTGCGCAGGGCCGACCTGAACATCGCCACGGCCGAATGGGTCGGCCTGGCGCACCGGACCCTGCCCCCGGCCGCCCGCACCCGTGCGGTTTTGGCCGCCACGGACCCGGTGGCCCTGGACTACCATGCCGCCAAGTACATCCTCTACCCGAACTCCGGGATCAAACACCACAACCCCGACTACGAAGCGGGCGCCTTCCATCACTACCTGAAGGAGTGCGCCGACCGCGGCGGGGGCGTGCTTGACGAGCGCCAAGTGCGCGTCTTATCCTACGACCTTAGTCGCGGCGCCATGCAGACCGACGGCGAACTGGCCGTCGCCGGCGAAAAAACATGGGGCCGCGATGGCCGCAGCATCCTCAAATACCTGGTCTTGAGATACCTATAAGGTGGGTAGGCGAAGGGGGATAGACTGAAGGGATGTGGAGGAAAAGAGAGCTGCGATCCAAAATACCCTTCAGTCTTCAGCCTAAATCCCTAAAAGAACATGTGCGGCATTGCTGGTATAGTCAATTTCGCTGCGGCTGAGGACAAGCTGCCGCTTCTGCGGCGCATGCTTGCTCAGCTGCAGCACCGGGGGCCGGACGCCGGGGGCATTTTCGCGCGCGGGGCGGCGGGGCTTGCCCATGCGCGGCTGAGCATCATCGACTTGAGCGGCGGCGGCCAGCCGATCCACAACGAAGACCGCTCCGTGTGGGTCACGTTCAACGGGGAGATCTTCAACTACCCCGATGTCCGGGAAGGTCTGGAGGCGCGCGGTCACCGCTTCTACACCCGGACCGACACCGAAGTTCTCGTCCACCTCTACGAGGAGGAGGGCGAGAAGATGTTTCGCCATTTGAACGGGCAATTCAGCTTCGCCATCTGGGACGAGCAGCGCAGGCGGATGCTTTTCGGAAGAGACCGGATGGGCATCCGGCCGCTGTTCTACCACGCCTCGGCCGGCCGCATCGTGTTCGGCTCCGAAATCAAGGCCCTCTTCGCCGACCCCTCGATTCCCCGGCGCCTGGACGGCCAGACCCTCAGCGACGTGTTCAGCTGCTGGAGCCCCATCGGGGAGCGGACCGCCTTCGAGGATATCCGCTCGCTGCCCCCGGGGCATTTCGCGGTCTTCGACGAACGCGGGCTGGTCATCCGAGCGTTCTGGCGGCTGCGGTTTCCGGATGCCGCCGAATCGGAAAGGCTCGCGGAGCGGCCGTTCGAGAGTTGGCTGGAGGAGGTCAACGACCTGGTCTACGATGCCACCCGCATCCGTTTGCGCGCGGATGTGCCCGTGGGCGCCTACTTGAGCGGCGGCTTGGACAGCACCTTCACCACCGCTCTGGTCAAGCGCCACTTCAACAATCGGCTGAGCACATTTTCGGTGGCCTTCTCCGACCAGCGCTTCGATGAAAGCGCCTTCCAGCGCGAGGCCGTCGCGGCGCTGGGCACTGCGCACCGCGAGTGTCGCTGCACAGACAGCGACATCGGCCGGATCTTCCCCCGGGTGGTCTGGCATGCGGAGACTCCGATCCTGCGCACGGCCCCGGCGCCGATGTTTCTGCTTTCGCGGCTGGTGCGCAGCGCCGATTACAAGGTGGTGCTGACCGGCGAGGGGGCCGACGAGATTTTCGCCGGCTACAACATCTTCAAGGAGGACCGGGTGCGGCGGTTCTGGGCCCGCCGGCCCGATTCGAAACTGCGGCCGCTCCTGGTCGCCCGGCTCTACCCCTATATCTTCGGCGGCCCGAATTCGAAATCCCAGTCCTTTGTCCAGGGCTTCTTCAAGCGGCACCTCTCCCGCACCGCCTCGCCGGTATACTCTCACCTGCTGCGCTGGGAGAACACCGGCCATCTGAAAGGGTTTCTCGGCGCGGAGATCAACGCGGCGAACGGCGGGCTCGAGGCGTTTATCGAGCGCTTCACCGCTCTGCTGCCGCCCGAGCACAACGAGTGGCACCCGCTGTCGCGGGCCCAGTTCATCGAGATCCAGCTCTTCCTCGCCAACTACCTGCTCTCCTCCCAGGGGGACCGCATGGCCATGGCCCATTCCGTGGAGGGCCGCTACCCCTTTTTGGACTACCGAGTGGTGGAGCTGGCCGCGCGCATGCCGCCGCGCTATCGGCTGAACGGGCTGAAGGAGAAGTTTGTGCTGAAAAAAGCGGCGGCGGGCGTGGTGCCGGCCCAAATCGTAGACCGGCCCAAACAGCCCTATCGGGCGCCGATCGGCCGCTGCTTTTTCGGAAACCCCACGCCGCCCTATGTCGAGGAGCTGCTCTCGGAGCGCGCTCTGCGGCAGACGGGCTGCTTCGATGTGCCGCAGGTGGTGCGCTTCATCGAAAAATGCCGCCGTCAGGAAGGCAGCCTGCAGGCGGAGCGTGAAAACATGGCGCTGGTCGGCATCCTGTCGATTCAGCTGCTGGACCACCTTTTCATCCGGCAGCAGCCTGTCGCCCAATTGGAGTCTGCGGCGGCCGATGACGCCGCCGGCAGAGGGAGTGGCGTTGAAATCGCCGTGATGCCCTGAAACAGAGGGAAAGCGGCCAAAATAGCGGTGAAAAATGAGAACCCCAAAAAAGGTGTCAAGGAGTCGAAACATGCCGTTGCCTGAAGGTTTCTCCAAGAAGGTGCTTGAGATCAACCCTGCGCAGGAGGCCGACAGGATCTGCAGCCGAATGCGCGAGCTGGTGGCGCGATCGTTTCGGCGGCGGGGGTTCGTGGTGGCCGTGTCGGGCGGCATCGACAGCAGCGTCACGCTCGGCCTGGCCGCCAAGGCCGTCGGCCCCGAGCGCGTGCTGGCGCTGTTGATGCCGGAGACCCACTCGGCGCCCGAGACGCTCGATCTGAGCCGGCTGGTGGCCGACCGCTTCAGGGTGGCCCATCAGTACGAGAACATCTCACCCCTGCTCGAAGCGGTGGGTTTCTACGACCGCTATGCCGCCGCCGTGCGGCGGGTCATCCCCGGCTATGAGCGCGACTGGAAATCCAAAATCGTTCTGCCCAGCTTGTTGGACCGCGGGGGGTTCCGGTTTTTTTCCGTTGTCGCCCAGAGGCCCGACGGCTCGCGGGTCGAGGCCCGTTTGCCGCTCGAAGCCTATCTGGAGATCGTGGCGGCAACCAATTTCAAGCAGCGTGCGCGCAAAATGCTCGAATACTACCACGCCGACCGGCTCAACTACGCCGTGGCCGGAACCCCGAACCGGTTGGAGTACGACCAGGGGTTTTTCGTCAAGCTCGGCGACGGCGCCGCCGACGTGAAGCCGATCGCCCACCTCTACAAAACCCAAGTCTACCAGATGGCCGACCACCTCGACGTACCGGAGCAGATCCGCTCCCGCGCCCCGACCACGGACACCTACTCGTTGCCCCAGGGCCAGGACGAATTCTATTTTTCACTGCCCTTCGACCAGATGGACCTCTGCCTCTACGGCAAGAACAACGGGATCGACAGCGCAACGGTCGCCCGCGCCATCGGGCTGACTCCGGAGCAGGTCGATCGGGTCTACGAGGATATCGACACCAAGCGCAATGGAACCCGCTATCTGCACCTGCCGCCGATGCTGGTGGCGGAAGTGAATGAAATAGGCTGAAGACTGAAGTCCGGGAAGCGCGAATTTCATCCCCCTTCCGCCTTCAGTCTGTATTCTTCAGTCTAAAAAAAACGAAAGGTCCCAATGGAAGAGATCAAGTTGAAAGTCAAAAATTTTGTGGTGGGCAATTTCCTTTTTGGCAATGCGGACGGCCTCGACGATGACACCTCTTTTCTGGAGGCCGGCATACTCGACTCGACCGGCGTCATGGAAGTGGTGGCATTTTTAGAGCAGCAGTTCGGCGTTCGCGTCGACGACGATGAGCTCACCCCCGAAAACCTGGACTCGATTTCAAGCATCGGGGCCTTCGTCTCCCGAAAACTGCAGGCATAGATGGAACGCTTCAAGAGCCACACGCTCGTCCATCACTTCCTCGAGGAGAGCCGGGGGCGGCTCCCGGAAAAAACGGCGCTGGTGCACGGGAAGCTGCGGGCCTCTTTCGACGAGGTCAACCTTAAGGCCAATCAGCTGGCCGGCCGGCTGCTGGACCAGGGTTTGAGCCGCGGCGGGCGTGTCGTCCTGCTATTCGAAAACAGCCTCGAGTACGTGGTCGCCTACTACGGCGCACTAAAGGCCGGCGGCGTTGTCGTGCCGCTGAGTCCTGATCTGAAGGCCGACAATCTCGCTCCGATCCTGGAGGAGTTGGAGGCGGAGTTCCTCATCGGGGGGGGAAGGGCATCCAAGAGCCTGCAGACGCTGCCGGCCATGGGCAGGCCGCGAGCGCGCATCGTGTTGAAAGCCCCGAAGGCGTTTTGGCCGAACGATTCACCGGGGGTGGTCGCCTGGGAGGATCTGTTCGGCGACGGCGCCGCCCGCAACCCCGATGTGCCGATCGAGGGCGGCGATATCTGCAGCATCATCTACACCTCCGGCTCCACCGGCCGGCCCAAAGGCGTTGTGCTCACCCACGCGAACATCGTGTCGAACACCCATGCCATCTGCGACTATTTGAAGCTGACCGAAAGCGACATTCAGATGGTGGTGCTGCCGTTCTTCTATGTGATGGGCCAGTCGCTCTTGAACACGCATTTTGCCGTCGGCGGTCAGGTGGTGATCAACAACCAGTTCGCCTACCCGGCAGCGGTCGTCCAGCAGCTGGTCAGCGAGAAGGTCACGGGCTTTTCCGGCGTCCCCTCCACCTTCGCCTATCTGCTGTACCGCTCGCCTCTCGAAAAATACCGGGAGGAAATGACCCGCCTGCGCTACTGCTCCCAGGCCGGCGGGGCCATGCCGCGCCACCTGAAAATAGAGCTGCGGCGCGTCTTGCCGCCCCACGTCGCAATCTACCTCATGTACGGGGCCACGGAGGCCGCCGCACGCCTCTCCTTCCTGGAGCCGGCCGATTTCGAGCGGAAGATGGACTCCATCGGCAAACCCGTGCGCGGGGTCCGGTTCCGCATCGTGGATGGCCAGGGCGCGGAGGTCGCGGCCGGCCGGCGGGGCGAACTGGTGGCCGACGGTCCCAACATCATGCAGGGCTACTGGAAGGACCCGCAGTCGACGGCCCAGGTCTTGGACGCGAACGGCTATCACACCGGGGATGTCGCCTACCGGGACGAGGAGGGGTTCTATTACATCGTGGGCCGCAGGGACGGCCTGCTGAAAGTCGGCGGGCACCGGGTCAACCCGGAAGAGGTCGAGGAGGTGCTGATGGAGAGCGGACAACTGGTGGAGGCGGCGGTCGTCGGCGCCCCCGACCGGATGCTGGGGGCTCAGCTTTGCGCCCTGGGGGTGGCCAAAGCGGGCGGCGTGACCGAAGAGAGCCTGCTCGCGTTCGCCGCCAAGCGGCTGCCGCGGCACAAACTTCCCGCCCGCATCCAATTTCTGCCGCAGCTTCCCAAGAACTGGAGCGGCAAAATAGACCGGCAGGAGTGCCGGCGCCTGGCGATGGCCCCCCCGATCCCGGTTGACCCGGCGGCCGGCCGCGGCGGTTGAGCTTATCGGGGGTTGCTTGCACACAAAAACGGCAGGGCCGTGTTTGGCCCTGCCGTTTTTGTGCGTGGATCTCGAAAACCGGAGTTGCCTGCGAAAAGCGGCGGCAAACCGAAAGGCTGTGACGCTATGCCCATTGGCGTATCTGTGGTATGATTACTTCTGAGCCGCGCCTCTTTTCTTGACACCCGGTAACGACGCCTATGCCTGTGGTGCGCTTCCACCTATATTTTATCGGCCTGCTCTTGCTCGGGGCCGTGATCTATTTTCCACCCGTCGCTTTGCTGGCGAGGTTCGCCTCGGGCAACGAAACCTACTCGCACATCCCTCTTATCCCGTTGGTGAGCCTCTTTCTCCTGGCGCTTCAACGCAAGGTCATCTTCGCCCAGTGCGCCCCCGCGCCCGCCCTCGGCGGCGCTGTGTGCGCCGTGGGGCTCGGTTTTTATGCGTTGGCGAGTATGCTGCGGGAGAGCGCTGCCTCCCTGACCTTTCGCGGCCAGGAGACGCCCAACGACTTCCTGGCCCTGTGCATGGCCGGCGCGGTGGCTTGGGTCATCGGCAGCTTCCTGGCCGTCTACGGGGCGCACGCCTTTCGCAAGGCTCGTTTTGCGATTCTTTTTCTCATTTTCTCTATCCCGCTGCCGTCCTTTTTATTAAACGGGATCGTCACCGCGCTGCAGCATGCCTCGGCCGAGGCCTCCGACCTGGTTTTCCGGCTGGCCGGCGCATCCTATCATCGCCGCGGGCTGGTATTTGAATTTTCCAATGTGGCCGTGATGGTGGCCGAGCAGTGCAGCGGGATTCGCTCGAGCCTGTCGCTTTTCATCCTGAGCATCCTCAGCGGCGCTATGTTTTTGCGCACCCTTTCGCGCCGTATTGTTTTGGCAATCGCCATTTTTCCCATCACGGTCGTCAAGAACGCCTTGCGTATCGTGTCGATCACGCTGCTCGCCAATTATGTCGATCCGCGGTTTCTGTCCACCCACTGGCTTCACAGCAGCGGAGGGATTCCGTTTTTCGCGGTTGCCCTGGCGCTGCTGATTCCCCTGGTCTGGGCGCTGCGACGATCGGAAACCTCATCGCGCAAGGAAGGGGCCGCGGGCTGAGGGCGTGGGGCAAACCGGGCCTGTATGCACTTGAAGGGACTCTCTTCAACCGTACTCAACTGGATGTGCTTTGCAGTCTGCGGCGGCATGGTCGCCGCTGGTTTGTGGCCCTTCAATTTTCAAGCGGAAAACAGCGCCGTGTGGGGCCCCGCGATCGGCGGCCTGCGGTTTTCGGCCCCGCCCGCGCGTTCGAAGAGCGACCTCGGGGGGATCGTTCGCACCCCGGAGCCGCTGAAGTTTCCAAAACCGGAAACGGTTCGGCCCGGGGATCTAAGCATCGCCATCTCGCTGCGTGCCGCCCGCGAGCCGGACGCCTGCCTGCAGCGCATCCTCGATGTCCGTCGACCGGATGGCAGCGAGGCCTTCTTCATCGGCCAATGGCGGAGCTACTTCATCGTGCGCACGTTTGCGCCTCAGGGCTCGGGCAAGCCCCACCGCGATGCCGGCGTGGGAAGCGCGCTCACCGAAGGCCGCCCGATCAGGGTGGCCGTCACCTCGAGCACCAGCGGCGCCCATCTTCTCGTCGATGGGCTGCCGGCGCATGATTTCGAAATGTCCTTGCTGCCGGAAGGCGGCACCCTGGAAGGGCACACTCTGTATTTCGGAAACTCTCCGGACCTGCAGTGCCCCTGGTCGGGCGATATCTTTCGATTTGAGCTCTTCGGCCGGGCGGCAGCGCCCACCGATGCGGCGGCGGCACTGGCACGAATGGGAACGGACGGCTCCTCGGCCTGTGCCCAGGCAATTGCCTGCTACCGATTTGACGATCCGGCGGGACTGCAGCTCTCGGATCGATCGCCCGCAGGCAATCATCTGCGGCTGGATGAGCGGCTGTTTTTCGGCAAACCGTTTCTGCGCGGTGTCGACCGCGAAAGCGTTTCTGCCTCGGACCTTGCCTTCAACCTGATAGGCTTCATGCCTTTCGGCTTCCTGGTGAACCTGAGGCTGCGGGCGGCGGGCATGCTCTCGTCCTGTCGCAGCGGCTGGATCACCGTTGCCCTCGGATTGGCGTTGAGCCTTGCCATCGAGTGGATACAGGTCTTCCTGCCGGGCCGGGATTCATCGCTGCTCGACCTGGCGGCGAACACCATCGGCACCGCCATCGCGGTCGGGATGATAGGGATGTCGTCTAACCGGGGCGAACATCGAATGCCCATTTTTGCGGTGTTCCCATAGCCCGCGAAACGGGGAGCCCTTGCGCCCAATCGGCCTGGGCTCTTTGGATCGGACCTGCTGGTGTGGAGTCAGCGAGGCCAGTCCAAAAATTTACCGCAAAGTATGAAAAAAAGTTCTCATTGTCGGGTCGCTTACATCGACAACACAGATTGTGGACAAAGGCAAAAAAATTTTTATCGAATTAAATCAACATGTATATCAAGTTGGCACAAGTTTTGGAGTAGCATATAGTGTTAGCATTTTGAAAAAGGGCCGAGACCCGTCATTGGGCCTTTGGCCCACCTCTTTGGCGTTTGCCGAACCTCAGGGTTCGGTGAAAGGATAGTGCGTTTATGGCTGATGCCCAAGTGTCATCCGAACTGCCATCGATAGTCCCTCGCAAGGCGATCTCCGGCCTTCATCAGGAATCGGAGTCGGTTATTCCGTTCAAACCGCTGTTGGCCTTGCACGACGTATTGGTTTCGGCGTTGTCAGGCCTCGGAGCACTGTGGCTTTACGGGGCGGGGACGCCCATGGACGCGGCGTTTGCCCAGCGCGTTTTTCTGTTTTGCATCGGAATGATGCCGATCGCCTTCTTCAGGGGCTTTCGCCTGTACGACTATCACCTGATCTATGCAGCGCCCTATCACCTTCTTGGCATGTGCAAAGCGTTTCTGCTGAGCCTGATGACCGGCGCAATTCTTTTGGCCTTCTACTCCGGCCCCGTCAGCATACCGCAGAACTGGCTTCTGCCGGCAGTGGCCGCCCTGGTGATGGGATCCTTGGTGGTGGGCCGCTTGCTCTGGGACCATTTTATCGCCCTGCTCAAGCCGGTCGGATTGGCGTGCATCGTCGTCGGTACGGCCGAGCTGATCCAATTCCGGGAAGGCCCCCTGATCTTCTCGAATGCACCCGCGTTTCTGGGTGCCGTTATCCTCACGATGGCCTCCCTTCTGGCCTCGCGATTTGCCATCGTGCACATTGTCTTCAATCGGACGTTGCGGCGCCGGTTTCGCCGCCAGGTCCTGCTGATCGGGCGAAACAGCGACGCCGAGCGCATCACCGATCAGATTATCCGGCATAAAGCGCCGTTCTGGATCGCCGGCACGGTAAGCCACTGCGAGGAGTGCCGTCTAAACACCGTGGTTCCCAAAGGCAGCTTGGGAAGGCTGCAGGACCTGGAGTCCATTGTGGGCGAGCATTTTTTCCAGGAGGCGATCATCACCGACGAGCTGATCGATAAAGCCGAGTTGGTCAATTTGTTGGACCTGTTTACCTCCCGGGGCATGACCGTCTGGTTTCTGCCGAAGCTGATGCCCATCATCGATGTGAAGCTGGACATTGACAATCTTTGCGGAACCCCGCTGGTTCGGCTTCAAGGCGGCCGCGACCGATGGCTGTTCCAAAAGGCAAAGTATGCCTTCGATGCACTGGCCGGTCTGGCGGGAGCACTTCTGGTGCTGCCGTTATTTTGCGCCGCGGCCCTTGCCATCGTGCTGGATTCAAAGGGGCCGGTGTTCTATCGCCCCCGTGCCATCGGCAAGAACGGGCGGGTGTTCACCATGTTCAAGTTCCGCTCGATGCATGCCGATGCGGGCAGTCGGATTCACCAGGACTACGTGACCAAGCTGATCAAGGGAGAAATACGCCAGGACGGCTCCGGCAAGCCGCTGAAGATCGTCGACGACCCCCGCGTGACGCGGGTCGGCAGGCTGCTGCGCAAAACGAGCCTGGATGAGCTGCCGCAGTTGATCAATGTGCTCAAGGGCGAAATGAGCCTGGTCGGCCCTCGTCCCTGCCTGCCCTATGAGTGGGAGCTCTACAACGAGTGGCAGAAAAAACGTTCGGCCGTGCGGCCCGGCATCACCGGTCTCTGGCAGGTGGTCGGCCGCAGCGAGGTGAGCTTCGAGGAGATGATCCTGCTCGACCTCTACTACATCTACAACCGCAGTTTTGAGCTGGACTTCAGCATTCTATTTGAAACGCTCTTTGTGGTGCTGAAGAAAAAGGGGGCACACTGATTCGCGCATCGCAGCCTTAAGGCTTCGGCGCGAGAATCACACCGACCGTGTTCGGCATGCGGCCCGGTCGCGTTCATCGGGCCGGTCAACTGCCAGCCGCAGCGTGGCCTGCTTCACCCAAGGCGACGATCAAAGGGGTTTGATCAGACTCCGAGAGACGAGTCCTGCCTCAAGATGGGCGGCTCCGAGGCGGCAACTAAGGAAGGATACGTTTTATGGCCCTGTCTGTAACGAAAGGCGTCAGAATCGCCGCGATCGGGACCTGCGTCCCGCGGCGGGTCTTCGACAATATAGGCGAGACCCACCAGTTCCCGAAAGAGGAAGTCCAAAAAGTGGTGGCGATGGCCGGCGTCAAAACGCGCCGGATTGCCGGAGAGGCGATGACCAGCGGCGATCTTTGCCGGAAAGCGGCGGAAGAGGTCTTGACGAGGCTGGCGTGGGAGCCCGCCTCCATCGAGGCGCTCATCATGGTGACGCAATCCCCCGACTATTTTCTGCCCTCGACCGCCTGCATTCTGCAGAAGGACTTGGGGCTTTCGGATGAATGCGCGGCGTTCGACGTGGGGTTGGGCTGCTCGGGCTACCCTTACGGCCTTTGGCTGGCCGCCATGATGTTGAACCAAGGCGGTCTGCGACGGGTATTGGTGCTTCACGGCGAAACCCCCAGCCGTTTCTCGGACCAATCGGACCGATCGGTCTCCTTGCTGTTTGGCGACAACGGATCTGCGACGGCCTTGGAGGCCGACGAATCGCCGTCGGCGCCGAACTGGTATTTCAAGCTGCACACGGACGGTTCGGGTTACAACGACATGATCATCGAGGGCGGCGGCTTCCGCAACCGCTTTCCGCAGGACCCGGTCAAACACTTTGTGCGCATGAACGGTGCGAGCATTTTTAACTTCACCATCAAACGAGTGCCTCAGCTGGTCGAGGAGACGCTGCGCCACGCCCAGGTGGATTCCTCGGCGATCGATTATTTCATCCTGCACCAGTCAAACCAATTCATCATGAAGCACCTGGCCAAAAAGACCGGCATCCCCTTGGAAAAGATGCCGATCATCCTGGGCGCGTTCGGCAACACCGGGGGCTGTTCCATCCCTTTGGCAATCACTCAAGGGGAACTGCAACGCGCGGAGGACCACGCATTGAAAATGCTCTTGATAGGCTATGGCGTCGGCTTGTCGTGGGCGTCCGTTCTGCTCGATCTCCCGCCGAACGCGCAGCTGCTGCATTCGGAACTTGACGCCGGAAAGTGAATGGATATGAGTGAGGCGTGCATCGACTTCAAGGGGATGAGGGTGCTGGTCTCCGGGGCCTCCTCGGGCATCGGCCGGGCCATTGCCGTGGAACTCAGTCGCAGGGGGGCTGGCCTGATTTTAGTGGGGCGGGACCGGAAACGCTTGGAGGAAACGGCGGCGATGGCCGGCACGGCAGAACGGCATCTGCTGTCGCTGGACCTCCAAAACACGGCGGAGGTGTTCCCGGCCGTAAGAGAATTTGCGGCCTCCGTCGGGCGGATCTATGGCTTGTGCCATGCGGCGGGCATCGTCGAAACCCTTCCGCTGACCGCCGGCAAGGCAGAGCACGTGCGGCGCCTGATGGATGTCAACCTGATCTCCGGCCTCGAGCTGGCGCGGGCGGTCAGCCGGCGCGATATCATGGAGCCCGACGGGGGGGCGATGCTGTTTATCTCCTCCATCTATTCGCGGGTCGGGGCTCCCGGCCAAATCGGTTATTGCGCCAGCAAGGGGGCCCTCAATGCGGCGGTGCGGGCGATGGCATTGGAGTTGGCTCGGCGGAAAATCCGCGTGAACACCCTCTCGCCCGGGGTCGTGCACACCGCCATGACGGCCAAGGCCTTTTCGGTGCTTTCCGAGTCCCAGGTCAAGGCCATGACGGATGCCCACCCGTTGGGAATCGGCACACCCGAGGATGTGGCCTGGGTGGCCGCTTTTCTCCTGGCGCCCCAAAACCGATGGATGACGGGCATTGACCTGGCACTGGACGGCGGCTTTACAGCGCAATAGACAAACAACCCTGCGGGAGAGCAGCTGGCATGACTCAGGAAGAAGCCATCAAGTGGATTGCAGATATCTTTGAAGAGCCGATCGGACGCATCACTCCGGAGACATCGCGAATGGAGATCAACGCCTGGGACTCGCTGGGGATTCTCACGCTCATGGCAAGATTCGACGAAGACCTGAACATCCTCCTGGCCGAGAGCGAATTGCAGGAGATGAAAAGCGTCAGCGATATTCTGGACACCCTCAAACGGCACGGCAAACTCAGCTGACCGGCAGCCCTCCGGTTTGGGGTCAGTGGTGTGGCTTGGAGCAAACCGGATGATTGTTCGCAAGGCCGATCTGAAATGGCTTCCCGTGTGGGCGTTCGCGCTGGCTGCCAACGGTTTCTTCCTTTTCCGCCTGCTGTCCGGGGACCAGTTCCTGTGGGTGCGGATCATCAACTATTTTCTCCCCTGGGCGGGCGTGCTCGCGGGGGCCTGCCTGGCAGCGGCGGTTGTCTCCAAAAAAGCAAAACTCTCGGCGGCACTAGGCGTTCCGTTCCTGATGGTCGGGGTCATCTATGCGCCCTTGTTTTTAAACTGCAAGGCCAACGCCGCCGGCAGCGGCAACATCCTTACGGTGATGAGCTTCAACATCTGGAGCAACAACCAGCGGATGGATGCCTGTGCGGATGTCATCTTGAAAGAAAACCCGGATATCCTGCTGCTGCAGGAAATCACGCTGGATCAGATGTCGGTGCTTTGGACGCGATTGAGCCAGCAGGAATGGGTCCTGTCGCATGATGCGGCGACGCAGCAAGCGATCATCTCGCGCTATCCGATCGGGCGCTCCGAGTTCTTCTTCTGGAAGAACCGGTCGCAGAAGGCGGTCATCGAAACCCCGCACGGCCCGGTTACGGTCATCAACGTGCACGCCTACAAGCATGGATGGCAGGAGCGCCATCGTCTGATGCAGACGATCCTGGACGAGGACGTTGTCGCCGTCGATGGCCCCCTGATTCTGGGCGGAGATTTCAACACCACTGATCAGTCCGAGACCTTCCGGATGATTCGACGGCACCTGACCAACGCGCACGACGCGGCCGGCTGCGGGTTCGGTTTCACCTTTCCGACCACCTCGCGGTTTTTCAGCTTCAGGCGGCTGGGGCCCCTGCCCAAATTCCCGGTGCCACCGCTGATTCGAATCGATCACATTTTCCACAATTCCCATTTTACGTCTCTCCGCGCGCGTACATTGAAGGATTCGGGCGGATCCGACCATCGTCCTGTCGTTGCCGTGCTCGGCCTATGACGACCGCACGCCCCCTTACATGCGTTGCCTGCGGGCACACCGAACACCGGCGTATCGCCGAGGCGCGCTCGGGAAGAGCGATGATGCGCTGCACGCGCTGCAAGCTCATTTTCGTAGTCCCGCAGTGGACGGATCCTCTCGCGGAAAATATCTTCCACACCTATGACGGTTGGCCCGCCGGTTTGTCCGGGGGGGCGGCCGACCGTCGCGGGATCATGCAGGGGATTGCGCGAAGCCTCCTCGCCCGAAAGCCCGACGGCGGGCGGTTGATCGATGTGGGCTGCGCCAATGGAATGTTTTTCGACGTGCTGCGAAGCGAATCCGCATCGACGGCACGGCGGCAGGCTCCCATCGCCGGCGAAAGGGGCCGCTCCCCGCAGCCGTTGTGGCGGTTTTATGGAGTCGAACCGGACCCCAGGTGGCAAGGAGTATTTCAGCCGGAAATTACTATCCGTGCCCAGCCGCTGCGATCATGCCATTTCCCGGGAAATTTTTTCGACGTGGTCACGCTGTTGGATGCCTTGTACTATCTTCCGGAACCTGATAAAGAGTTGGCTGAAATCGCACGCATCCTCAAGGTGGATGGACTGTTTGTTTTTGACATCCCGGGCCAATGGTATCTGCGAATGCGAGGAATCATCGGCCGTTTTTTCAGATTGCAGCGAACGCGACCGTTCACGGCCTACCCTTTTTACTTTTCGCCTTTTTCTTTAAAACATCTTATTCAAAACGCCGGGCTGGAGGTTATCGTCACGGAAGTGGGGCGCGGGGCCTTGCAATCCGAACGGCTCTTCAGGACATTGCTTTCAGGCTATATCGCGGCAGTCAAGGCGGTTTGCCGCCTCGGCCCCGGCTGGCCGCCCTACATTGCTCCGATGCCGGTCTACTACGTTCAACGCAGAGATCGAAATCGGCTATGAGGTGTTGCAAAGGGGGCTATATTACAAAAATTTCCGGTTTATGGGATATATTTTGCCCATCGTGCTATGAAACATGCTTCCGATCATTGCGTCGATTCCGCGATTTAAAACATAACGTTTTGAGATATCATCTAAAATAATTTTTTTGCTACAACGTGAAGCTGGCATCATCCTTGCTTTAAAAATTCGCATTATGCGGCGGGCGTCGGTCAAAACGGCATGACCACGAAGTAGTCCAGAGCGGGCAAAGATCAATCAAAAAGGCTTTCGCAGCCTGATTCGGACGACGGCCCGGCGGGACCTCGAACTCGATTCACTCCAGAAAAGCCAACTCCTGAGAGATCGGGAGGCGGAAAGCCACGGATCCAAGGTGCAGCGCATCTGGCTCTCGATCGATGCGCAATGGATGGCCGGGTTGCCTGGGAAGGGTAATCCGGTTTTGTTTTGGCAAATGAATCCAACCGTGAAAAGGGCGCGACCATGGCAGACAACCGAACTCAGGTCATACAGCTCCGAGATCTGTTGAACATTCTCTTTAAACGCAAAAATTTAATCCTTTCCGTCTTCGTTGCGGTGGTGGCATCCGTGACGGCCTATACCTTCCTGGCGCAACCCCGCTATGAGAGCACGGCGCAGATATTGGTGAGCATCGGCAGGGGCAACTTGATGTTTTCGAACATCGGGGATCAGACCCCCAACATTTTCATCGACCACGAGAATGTGATCAACTCGGAAATCGAGCTGCTGAAAAGCGCACCCCTCATCGAAAAAACGATCCGCGACCTGGGAGGCGTCAAGGCGCTCTTCCCGGAAATTTCCCGCAAGGCCGAAAAACATCCCGAGCCCGATCAACTGGCCATGAACAATGCCTTGATGGAATTTCAGAAATCTTTTTTCGTCAAACCCGGCAAAAAGTCCAACCTCATCACCCTGGGCTTCAGCCACTCGGACCCGCAGCTTTCGGCAGCCGTGGTGAACCAGCTGTCGAGCAACTTTCTGGAACAGCATGCGGCGTTGCGGAAAAACAAAAAGTCCTACGATTTTTTCCAGAATCAGGCCAAGCTGGCGGAGGAGAAACTGTTCGCCACCGAAAAAGAGCTGGAAGCGCTGAGAGCGCAGCACCGGATCACCAACCTCGAGGAGCAGAAGAACATCTTGCTGCGGCAGAGGGCGGAGCTGTTCGCCGCACTCAATGCAACCGTCAGCTCGGAGACCGAGGCCGAGAATCGGATCGCGGAGCTGCGCAGGCGATCGGCGATGACACCGGAAAACATTCCGCAGCTGCGGCAGGATGATCCCAACGATGTGCTGATCAGCACGCTGCAGTCACGGCTGGTGGAGCTGGAACTGCAGGAAAAAAGCCTCTCCAGCCGTTACACGGATGAGAATCGGTCCCTGCAAAACACCCGTGAAGAAATCCGCATCGTACGAGACAAGCTGGCGGAAAGCGAGAGCCGGACATACGGCCGCCGGACATCGGGCATCAATCCCATGCACCAGACGCTGCAGCAGGAGCTGTTGCGGTTCGAAACCGAGAAGAAGGCCCTGTCGGCCAAACGCGAGGTGCTGAACAGGCAGATCGCGGACTTCGACGCCCAGATCAAAGACCTGAATACGGTCGAAATGCGCCTCAATCAGCTGGCCCAACAGGTCGTGGTGGACCGCAAGAACTATGACCTGTACCTGACGAAGCTCGAGGAGGCGCGCATTTCGGACGCCATGGATTCAGAAAAGATATCGAACCTCAGCCTCATCGAACGCGCATCCGTTCCCGTAAAGCCGGCCAGCCCCAAAGTCGCCCTGAATCTGATCATCGGACTCTTCATCGGGCTGTTTGGCGCCGTCCTGATGGCCTTCGTCGCCGAGTTCATGAGCGATCGGCTGGAAAGCCCGGAAGATGTCACGCGCGTCTTGAAGCTTCCGGTCCTGACCTCGATTCCGGAGTTGAAAGGCGCCCCCTTTTTGCAGAAGCTCAGGGCCTGAAGCATCGCGTTTGACTGCGTTCCAATCTATCCGAGAGAGGTCTTTATGGGAAAAACGTTTGATGCGCTCAAAAAAGCGGAGCAGGAGCAGGAGCTCAAGTTTTTGCAGCCGGTGCCAAAGGCCCAAAATGCGGTAGAACTCTATAACCCCCTGAAGCGAATCGCGGACAGCGCTCCGCCATGGTGCCAGGAGCTTTGGCTCAAACTGAAGCAGCGCTCCCACCAGGAGGAGACCAAGACGATCGTGTTTACCGGGCTCTCCAACGGCAGCGGGTGCACCAGTACCGCCGCCATTTTTTCCGTCTATTTGGCGGTCAGAATCCAGAAAAAGGTCTTGACCCTCGACCTCAACACCGGCAGCCCCGGCCTGAAGCGCTTTTTCAGCGCGGATGAGCATACGTTGTTGGCGGATGTTCTGGACCCCAGCTCGTTTCAAAAGACCGATTCCTTTGGAAGCCTCAAACAGAACCTCGCCGTGGTCATCAACGACAGCGATTCGGCCTCGAACGGCAATGCCTGGCTTGAATCCGAGATTTTGGAGCAATTTATCGAAAAGGCCCGCAGCGGGTTCGACTTCATCATTTTCGACACGGGCCATGTCACCCAAAGCATAGAGACGCGTTTGCTCTGCTCGAAAGCCGACGCGGTGATCATCGTGGCGAGTGCCGGAGAAAGCCGAAAGAGCGTGGCGCTGCGAGTCAAGGACGAACTCGAGCAATCCGGGGCGAAAATCGCCGGGGTCATTCTAAACAAGCGAAAATACTATATCCCCAAATGGCTCTATTCGCGGCTGTAGATTGTACGCCGCCTGCGGCGGCACTTCGTCAGCGAGGTGGCTCAGCTTTTGTGGGAGCGGCTTCCAGCCGCGATTCGATCGCGGCAAGATGCCGCACCCGCAGGGAAAAGCCCGCCAAGTATAACCGAAAGGGCTTTTCCGATACTTTGAAAGAGGCGAATTCGCATGCGATGCCCGAAAGCAACATTTCAACCAATCATTCAACGCCGGAGGTGGGTATGAAAAAAATCGGATTCAGCCAATTAGTGATTTTTGCAGCAGTGCTCGGCATGCTGGGTTGCACCAACCCCCAAAGGCCGCCGGCGATCGTCGCCGCTTCGAGCATCAACGCTCCGGCGAGCACGCCGTTTCAAATTCAGACCGGCGACGAACTCGACATTAAGTTTTTTTACAATCCCGAACTGAACGAAACCGTCACCGTACGCCCCGACGGGTTCATTTCCCTGCAACTGGTGGATGAGGTCAAGGCCGCCGGGCTGCAGCCAAAGGAGCTGGATGATCTTTTGACCAGGCTCTACGCGGTTGAACTCAAAAAGCCGGTTATCACCGTCATCATTCGGTCCTTCACGGGACAACGGGTCTATGTCGGGGGCGAGGTCACCACGCAGGGGCTGATAACCATACCCGGGCGCATCAGCGCGCTTCAGGCCGTTATGCAGGCGGGGGGCTTCCGCGTCACCGCCCAACCCAGCGAGACGCTGGTGATCCGGAAGGGCCCTGACCGAAGGCCGATCCCCATTCAGGTCGATCTGGATGCGGTGATCAACGGGGGGGAGGGTGCGGCCGATTTCATGCTGCAACCCGAGGACGTCGTCTATGTGCCGAAATCGCCGATCGCCAAGGCCAATCAGTTCGTCAACCAGTACATCGAGAATCTCCTGCTGTTTCGCGGGGTGACGTTCGGCTTCGTTTACGACGTCGACTAAGCAGAGCGACGCGGCTCGGCGGCAATCGGATTCAGCGGCTGGAATTCAGACGGGCCAACCTTATTCGGACGGGAGCGAATCTCATGCTGGCGGTAATTCAAGCTGGAGGAAAGGGGACACGGCTGCGTCCCTATACGCTAGCCCTTCCCAAACCCTTGATGCCCATCGGCGAACTTCCGATACTCGAGGTGTTGCTGCAATGGCTGCGGCGCTGGGGGGTCGAAACATCCTACATCACCGTCGGCTACCTTGGCGGTTTGATCCGTGCGTTCTGCGGCGACGGCTCCCAGTGGAATATGAAAATCGACTATAGCCAAGAGCCCAGCCCGCTCGGAACCATCGGGGCGCTCAAATTGATCCAAGCTCACTTGAAAGACACATTTTTGACGGTAAACGGGGACGTCATTTCCGATATGAACCTTCGTGAGTTCATCAATTATCATAAAAGCCACGGCGGCCTCATCACCGTCGGGGTGGCTGAAAAAACGGTAAAACTGGATTTGGGGGTTTTATCGGGCAACGGCCAGAAAATGGCAGGTTTTCAAGAGAAGCCGGTGATGAATTTTTCGGTCAGCATGGGGATCTACTGCATGGAGCCCGCGATCCTCGATCTGATTCCCAACAACGTGCCGTTCGGCTTCGACAACCTGATGTACGCGATGCTGGACAAGAACCTTCCCGTCCACATGTACCGGCACAGGGGGCTGTGGCTCGACATCGGGCGCGAAGAGGACTTCAAGCACGCCCAAGAGCATTTCATGAAGGACTACAAAAACCTGGTCCTCGGCTGCTGACCGGCGACATCCGATACCGCCGGCTATGAGCGCTCACAGGACGCACGGCCGCGGCGCGGTAGGCAGCAGCGCCGCGCGCGCCGGGCGGACGATATCCGGCCCCCGATGGTCAAAGGGGCGACATTGGTAGCATAATGACCCTATTTTCCCTAATACTGAGGCGCGGCTTCGACATCCTGCTCTCCCTGTTCGGGATCCTGCTGCTGCTGCCGATCCTGCCGACCATCGGCCTGCTGATCAAGATCGAATCCAAGGGTCCGGTGATCTACCCGGTGAAACGGATCGGCCGCCACCGCAGGCCCTTCCTGATGTACAAGTTCCGGACCATGTATGAGACGCCCGTCCCGGTCGGTCACAGCGTCTGTCCGCAGCATGATCCGCGCGTGACCGGATTCGGCCATTTTTTGCGGCGCACCAAGATCAACGAGCTGCCCCAGCTCGTCAACATCCTAAAGGGGGACATGAGCTTTGTCGGGCCTCGACCGGAGGCCCCCGATCTGGCCGAGAGCTATCCGCCGGAGGCTGAAAAAATTTTCAGCGTCAAACCCGGCCTGGTCAGCCCCGCCACCCTGAAGGGTAGAAATGAAGAGGAGCTCTATCCTCCCGGGGCCGATCCCAAGGAATTTTACCTTCAGCACATCCTGCCGGACAAACTCAAGATCGACCTGGCCTACATCGAAAACAGCTCCTTTTGGAAGGACCTCGCCCTGATCGTTTTCGGGGTCCGGGACACGCTGCTCGGGTCCTTTCATAAGAATCAGCTGCGCGACAACCGGACGCCGGTGCTGCTGGCCCTATCGGATATCTTGCTCGTCGGCCTGGCGTACCTGTGCGCCTACAACCTCTATTTCCTCATCCGGTTTGAGGAGCTCCGACCCCTGGAGAGCCTGGTCGGGCTGCCCCTGGTGATCGGCGTTCGCATGGCCTGCCACTTCTTCTACGGGCTCTACCACCATCTGATCCGCTACCTGTCCTATCACGAGCTGATCGATGTGGTCAAAAGCACCGCCGTCGGGACCATCGTGCTGGCGCTGCTGGAGTTCGTCTTCAAGTTCGGTACCTACGGGGCCTCGATCGCGCTCGCCGACTGGCTGATCCTGACGCTGCTGCTGACCAACTTCCGGATCGTGTTGAAGCTCTACCGGGACCGCTTCAAGGACCGCGCCGAACAGCCGGCCCCGAAGCGGCGCGTCCTGATCTACGGGGTCTGCGACGAGAGCAGATCGGTCACCCAGATTCTGGGCTCCGAAAAAAAATACCCGATCGAGGTGGTCGGGTTCATCGACGACAGGATGTACAACCACGGGAAAATATTGCACGGCAAAAAAGTGCTCGGCAACCGCCATCACATCAAGGATTTGGCCAAGATTTATCAAGTCGACGAACTGATGGTGGCCGGTGCGATCGAAAACCCGCACATCCTGCGGGAGCTGATCACGATCTGCCTCGAGGCGGGCATCAAAATCCACGTGGTCACGCTGCCGCACAGCCAGCCCAACCCGGATGAGAATCTCTCCGGCGCGAAAATGCCCAGTCTGGCCGATGTCCTGCCGGTGGATGAGTGCGGGATCAAGGTCGAGGAGCTGCGCGAGGTGGTCGAGGGCAGGACGTATCTTTTGAATGGGCCCGGCGATGCGTTCGGGCTCGAAACCTGTCGCCTGATCCTGAATTTGGGCTGCAAGCAATTGATCATCGTCGAGCGTTTCGAGACGTATTTGAACGAACTACTGAACACGCTTTATAACGAATTCGATCCCCGCTTGATCGTCCCGTGCTTAATCGAAGATCCGTATGACAAAGAGTTTCAGCGCATCGTCAAACGCCACCGCCCGGACGTCATCATCCACGCCAGCCTGCGGAAGTTCCAGCTGTACGACTCCGTCGATATCAGCAACTTCGAACGCATCAACTATCAGCAGACATTCGCCGTCGCCAAAGCCGCCATTCAACATGGGTGCGGCATGTTCGTTCTCATATCCTCACGCGAAGCCGAAAAGAGAGAGGGGCCTCTTGGGGAAACCCTGCGGGTGGCCGAAATTTCGCTGAAACATTTTTTCAAGGAGTCCGCCACCCGATTTGCAGTGGCGCGCCTGTGCGACATCATTGACAACAATCGCGGGCTGATCGCTCAGCTGGAGAAGCGGATCCGCAAGGGGGAGAAAATTGCGATCTCCTCCCACGACAGCACCACCTACATTATTTCAAGCAAATCCGCCGCTGCCTTTGTCGTCGAAACGATCCGACAGCGGGAACGAAACACCGTACTGGATCCGGTCAATGTTTGCAGCTACAGCACGCCCATCTCGCTGGCCGATATCACCAGCCGAATCTCCATGCTTTACAATATGAATGGATGGGGTGAAAATAAGATCGTCTTCATAGAGGAGCCCAAGGCGGCCCTGCAGGGAATCACGCCCATTGAGGCGGATGACCCCGGTGCGGCCGCTGCCGCAACGAAGGCTCCCTCCAAGCTGAGCGAGGAACAAATTCATAGGGAGTTCAAGGAGTTCGTAGATAAGTTTGAGAGAACCTGGGAGAAGCGGAGCATTGATCGGGAAATCAGCCGGCTCCTGGTCTTGACGGACAGCGAAGACCACCTGATGAATTGAAATTCTCCGGAGCGACGGCCGGTTCGATTCCGATGACGCTGCGTGTTGATGAGCAACCGTGATTTTGTCAAACAAATTGCCGCCTATGTGCCATCCGTCCTCGTTCCCGGAGTGATCAACTTTCTGGCGCTTGGAATTTACACGCGCCTGCTTTCCACTGAAGAATATGGAAACTACATCTTCCTTCTCGTTTTAATCACCAATTTCAAGACCATCGGGTATGAATGGATCAAACTGGGCATCTTCCGGTTCTACCACCGCGAATCGGAGCGTCGGAACCTGCCCCAGTTTTTGACGACGACCGGAGTGGTCGTCGGCATCGTATCCGGTTTAATCGCCTGCGGCTGGGTGATCTCTCTGCTCTACATCGACGGCGGAGATTTCGGACGACTGGCCGTAGCGGGGCTTCTGTTTCTATTCGGCTACTCTTTTTTCGACATCATCCTCCAGCTCAACCGCGCCGCCATTCAATCCCTGCGGTTCGGGGTGCTGTCGGCGACCCGCGCCATCGCCTGCTTAGGGCTGGCGGTGACGCTGATCGTTTTCGCAGCCAGAGACGCATTCGGGCTGGTGTTGGGGATGGTGATCGGCACCTGGATCGCCGTGGCAGTCGATTTGCCGCGCTGGGCTGGAAAAAGAAGGGCCGGCCGCTTCGCGAAACCTTTGGCGATGGAGCTGCTGCGCTACGGGATTCCATTGGCGCTCGTGGCCACCGTCGGACTGGTGATCGCCACCTCGGACCGCTTCATCATCCGCTTTTTTCTGAACAGCCAGGAGCTGGGCGTGTATGCCGCCGGATGCGACCTGGCCGATCAATCGATCACGCTCGTGTTCATGGTCCTCAATCTCGCCATCTACCCGTTGATCCTCAAAGCGGCCGAGCAGACGGACAAGGGGCCCTTCTTTCAGCAGATGAGCGATTATTCCATCTACCTGCTCGGGGTCACCACCCCCATCGCAGGGCTCATCGCGGTGTGCGCGGCGGGTTTTGCGAATGTGGTCCTCGGCGAAGGGTTCCGCGAACCCGCAGCCGCCGTGATCCCATGGATCGTGCTGGCGACCTATCTGCGGGGAATCAAGGCCTACTATTTCGACCTGGTCTTTCAAATCGGACTGCGCACCGACCTCCAGCTGCTCTGCTCTCTGCCGGCGGCCGCGGCGAACGTGGCGCTCAATCTGGCGCTGATCGCGCGCTTCGGGATCATGGGGGCGGCCTATGCGGCGGTGCTGTCGCAGGCGATCGCCCTGGTCATCAGCGCCTGGGTCGGCCGACGGGTGATGCGGCTGCGGTTGCCCGCCCGCGACTGCTTCAAGATCCTGCTGGCCGGTGGCCTGATGATTCTGGCGATCGCCTGGGTGCCGGGAGGCTCCCATCTGGGGGGGCTCGTGTTCAAATTCGCCCTCGGCTCCGTGATCTATCTGGGCATGGCATGGGGCCTGAGGGTCGGTTTGCTCCGAAACGTTCTGCAAAACCTATATCCGGGCCGCTGAGGCCGACCGAAGCGCATGCGCACCGAACGCAAAATTGCGTTTTTTCTGCCGGGGTTGTACGGGGGCGGCGCCGAACGCATCATCCTCAACCTGGCGCGGGAGTTCTGCGCAAACGGATATCCCGTGGATCTGGTCCTGGCCGAGGAGCAGGGGCCGCTTCTGAGCATAATCCCCGCCGGGGTCAACCTCGTCAGTCTGTCCCGGAACCCCTCCGCCCGGTTTCGCACGCTGCGCATCCTTCCTGCGCTGGTCCGCTATCTGAGGTCCGCCGAGCCGGCGTGGCTGGTCTCCGCGGTGCATGCCAACCTCGTCGCCCTCATGGCCAACAGGCTGGCGAAGTCTAGGACGCGCGTCATGATCACCGAGCACAACACCTTTTCGCGCCAGATCGGGACGCTGTCGGCGGCGGCGCGGACAGCCACCGTTCTGCTCAGCCGCACCCTGTACCCGAAAGCAGATGCCATCGTTGCGGTCTCGGAGGGGGTGGCGCAAGATCTTGTCCGGTTTTTAAGCCTGCCGGCGGACCGGATCCGGGTCATCTACAACCCGATCATCACCGATGCGATGTCCTCCTTGAGCCGGGAGCCGCTCGACCACCCGTGGTTCAACGGCGGCGACGCCCCGGTGATCGTTTCGATCGGCCGGCTCACCGCCGCTAAGGATTACCCGACGCTGATCGCCGCCTTCAAGACGGTCCGCAACCGGCTGCCGCTCAAGCTCATGATCCTCGGCGAGGGGGAAGAACGGCCGAAGCTCGAGGCGCTGATCGACCGGGAGGGACTGAACGGCGACGTCCAGCTGCCGGGGTTCGTCCCAAACCCCCTGCCGTATCTTCGGCAGGCCGCTTTGTTCGTTTTGCCGTCGCGCTGGGAGGGGCTGCCGACGGTACTGGTCGAGGCCCTCTTCTGCGGGACCCCGATCATCGCCACCGATTGCCCGAGCGGCCCCCGGGAGATCCTCAACAATGGCGATTACGGCGACCTGGTCCCGGTCGGCGACCCCGCCGCACTGGCGGAAAGGATCTACGAACGGGTGCTGAACCCGCGGGGTGCGGCCCCTCCCGCGAGCTGGATGTCCTACAGTTCTGAATCCATTGCCAGGCGATACTTCGACCTGATGGCGGGATCTACGACATGCATGCTGCCGTGACGATGCTGACGCTCGCGTTTGTCTTCTCCGTTCCGTGGGAATCCGCGGTCACCGTCGGGCAGATCGGGACCCTCGCCCGGGTCATGGGGATGGCGGCGGCGGGGGGCTGGATCCTGCTCGCCCTGGTCCGCAGATCCTGCCAGAGACCCCCGCCGTTTTTCCTGGCCAGCGCCGTCTTCGTCTTATGGAACTGTTTGAGCTACTTCTGGAGCCTGGGCAAGGACGAAACGCTGATGCAGATCCAGACCTATGTCCAGCTGCTGGTCATGTCTTGGATCGTCTACGACTTGGCCGCGGATGAACGCGATTATCGACGATTTCTGATGGCCTATGTCATCGGGTGCTATGTGGTGGTGGTCGACACCATTTTAAACTTTTTGCGGGGAGAGTTCGCCGTCGAGCCCGGCCGCTACGTCGGCGCCAACGTCAATGCGGTGGAGATGGTGGTGATCCTCTCCCTGGGGATCCCGATCGCCTGGTTTCTCGCCCTCAACTCTCCGCGCGATTCCCTCCACAACAAAGTCGGTCTGGTGCTCCATCTGGGCTATATCCCCCTGGCGGTCTTCGCAAGCTTCCTGACCGGGTCGCGCACGGCGCTGTTCACCCTTCTGCCGGGGATTGTTTACCTCTTTTCCAGCATGCGGCTGATGGCCTGGCGGACGAAATTCATCCTCGGCATGCTGGTGATCGGTTCGATCTATGCGGTCTCGACCCAGATTCCGGGGGTTACGATGAGCCGGCTCATGACCATCGGCGAGTCGGTGGCCGACCGCGATCTGGGCGGAAGAGTCGATCTCTGGGAGCGAAGCATCGAATTGATCCGGGAATATCCGCTCCTCGGGGTCGGCAGCGGAGCCTTCAAGGACTACACGGTCTACGGCAGCGTGGTGCACAACACCTTCCTGTCGGTATTCTGCGAGCTGGGGCTGATCGGATTTGCGATCTACATGGCCATGCTGGCGATCCTGGGGCGCGAGGGTTTTCGGCAGTCGCGGTGCGGCCAGCACCGCAGTCTGGCCATGCTGGCGATTTGGGCGCTCGGCAGCCTTTCGTTGACCTGGGAGCTGACCAAGGTGACCTGGCTGACCTTCACCTTCGTTCTGCTGGCGACCGAATGGCTTGCGGCTCCGGCGGAGCGCCTTTCAGGCAAGCAACTCCGCGGCGATGGGGATGAGTCGGAATGAAGTATAAACCCATTAGCGTCCTGATGGTCGGCCCCGGCCGCAGCATTGTCGGCGGCATCACGGCGTTGGTCTTCAACATCCTTCCCCACCTGCAGGATCTAGTCCGGCTCAACTACGTGATCAGCGTTGAAAACCGGGAGATCAAGGATTCCGGGCGGCTTTCAGCGAACAATTCCTTTGGGGCCGTCGCCCAGTACGGGCGCTTCCTCAAACAGTTTCTGAAATCGCCGCCCCACATCGTGCACGTGCACACCTCGCAGGGGCTGGGCTGGATCAAGGACACCTTCTTCGTCCTCGTCGCGAAGCTCTTCCGCCGCAAGGCCGTGGTTCACGTCCATGCCGCCGACCCCGCGGAATTTTATTATAAATACAATGCCGTCGTGAAAGGCTACCTCCGCTGGGTGTTGGCCGAATCGGACGCAGTCATCACCGTCTCGGAGGAATGGCGCCGGCGGGTGCAGGCGATCGTCCCGGCGCAGCGCATCCGCGCGATGCTCAACTGCATCGGCGGCGCTCATCGCTCCTTGCCCGCCAAGGGCAGCGGGCGCGCCATCCGCTATGCGATCTTCATCGGCAGCATCGGCCGCCGCAAAGGGGCGTTCGATCTGCTTGAGGCCGTTCACCGCGCGGGCGGCCGCTGCCGGGGACTTAAGATCCTGATGGTCGGCTACGAGGAATCCCGTGGAGATCTCGAACGGTTTCGGGACAGACGGAATGCGCTCGGGCTTAACCGACGACTGCTCCTGCTCGGGACGGTCGTCGGTGAGAAGAAGGAGCGGCTGCTGCGGAAAGCCGAGTTCCTGGTGCTGCCCTCTTACCATGAGGGGCTTCCGATGGTGGTGGTCGAGGCCATGGCCGCCGGTCTTGCCATCGTGGCCACGCCGGTCGGCGGCATCCCGGAGATCGTGGCGCCGGATGTCAACGGCTGCCTGGTCGCCCCCGGCGATGTCGATGCGCTGAGCACAGCCCTCATCCGCCTGTCGACCGACTCGGAGCTCTGCAGCGCCATGGGGCGGAAGAGCCTCGATGTCGTGAGAAATAAGCTGGACGCCGCCGACTATGTGGTGCGCCTGAGAAATATCTATGCGGATCTAATGTCAGCTGCCTCATCTAACGGCGGGAGGCTTTCTCAGCGATGAATGGAAGGCGAAGATGCGATTATCTCCACCCAAGCTTGGCCGCAGGAGGCTGCGATGGCAATTTGCTTCAATGATGCTAAATTGTTGTGGCGGGCGCGCTGGTCCGGCAGCGACTTCAGCGAGCTAATGACGGTCGGGCACTTGTCGCTCTTTTTGCATCCGCAAGAGGTGCGTGAATTGAAAGCGGAGTTTAAAATAAAAATTCCTGCGGCGCCTAAAGCTCCGCTGCTGAGATACAAATTTGGGGATTACTCGGACGAGTTTCTGACTCAATTTTTAGGGGTGAACACGCTCGACATACTCGATGTCTCGGCCTACGAAGGCGCCACTATCATCCATGATCTGAACCAGCCTTTGCCAGAGTCTTTTTGGGAAAAATATACGGCTGTGATAGACTGCGGCTCTCTGGAGCATGTCTTTAATTTCCCGGTGGCCATTGAAAACATGATGAGGCTGGCGAGGGTCGGCGGAAGTTTATTTATCACCACGCCCTGCAATAATCTGTGCGGGCATGGATTTTACCAGTTCAGTCCGGAACTGATGTTCAGAGTTTTTACAGCGGGTAACGGATTCGAATTGAAGGATCTCTTCCTATTTGAGGCTAGATTCCCCAGCGTCGAATTGACCGCCAACCACCGTGTGTTTCAGGTTTTCGACCCGGAGCAGGTGCAAGACCGAGTAGGGGTATTGAGCAAAGGCCCCATCATGATGATGGTGCATGCGATCAAGAAGAAAGCCGTAAAGCCGTTTAGCAATTGGCCCTTGCAAAGCGACTATCGCCCGCTGTGGAGTTCGATTGATGCCGAGGAGCCGTCAAACCGGAACCCATCCGTTCTTCGGAATATTTTTAATCGGCTCCCGTTTTCACTGCAAGTCAAAATAAAAGGCTATCGCGAGGCAAGAAAGTTTTCCTTTTCGAATCGGCAATCATTCAAGAGAGCGCATCTTTAAGTGGGCATCTCGGGCGGGCACTCGGCTTCAGCTGCGCCCATGGAAACACTATCGCTTTTTTAGTTCGGCCGAGAGCATGGCATCAACGCTACCGGTTCGGGAGATGGCTGCCGACAGGCCTTTGTCGAGGGCCTTGCGACGGTCCGGAATTACAAATCAATCGCGATTTGTCGAGGGAATAGCGCAACACATGCTGACCGAACTGCAGACTCCTCCGAAGGGGATGTTACGGCTATGACCGACAAGGCCAAAATTCTGATCATCTCCGGGCACTACTACCCCGACTACGGCCCGGCGACGCCGATCTTCACGACCATGGCGGAGGATCTGGCCGCCCGCAGCCATGATGTCACGGTCGTGACCACCTTCCCCCATTACAGCCAGCGCACCCAGATCGAAGCGAAATGCCCGGCGCTTTTTGCCGAAGAGCGCCGCAACGGGGTCCGGATCATCCGCACGTGGGTTTACTCGGCGCCCAAGCGTTCGCTGTGGCGCAGGATGGTCTATCACCTGATGCTGAACCTGTTCGCCGCTGCGGCCGTGGTGCGGGTCGGGCGCCCGGATGTGATCATCGCCGGGGGGCCCTTTCTGTGGTGCAGTCTGCCGCTGCTGGTCAAAGCCTGCGGCAGAGTGCCTTTTATTTATCTCGTCTACGACATCTATCCCGACATCTTGATCCGGCTGAACATCCTTCACCACCCGGCGGCGATCGCCGTCATTGATCGCATCGAGAAATTCTTCTATAAGCAGAGCTTCAGGGTATCGGTTCTGTCCGAGGGGTTCAAGCGCAATCTGATCGCCAAGGGTGTGCCGCCGGATAAAATCTCCGTCATTCCGGTGTGCGTGGACACGGACTTCATCCGTCCGCTGCCGAAGGACCCGGAGCTTGCCGCCAGATTCGGTGTGGAACACAAGCGGGTGGTGCTCTACGCCGGCAACATCGGGTTTTCGCAGGGCCTGGACAACCTGCTCGATGCCGCCCGCCGACTGGCGCACCGGCCCGACATCGTCTTCCTGATCATCGGGGAGGGGGCCATGCGGGAGCCGCTGGAGCGGCGCGCCAAGGAGCTGGAGTTGACCAACTGCATCTTCGCGGACTTCGTGCGCCCCGAGCAGGTCCCGCGCTCCTATTCGCTGGGCGATATCGGACTGGTGTCGCTGAAGCGCGACATCGTGGTCGAATCGGTCCCTTCCAAAACATACAGCATCATGGCCGCAGGCCTTCCGATCGTGGCGACCATCGATCCGCACTCGGAAATCGGCCAGTTGATTCGCCGGGCCGACTGCGGGGTCTGTCTGGAGCCCGAAAACCCGGAGGCGCTGGCCCAGGGCATTCTTGATCTGGTCGACCACCCGGACCTGCGGCATAGGCTCGGTCACAACGGGCGCGACTATGTGGTCGCCCATTTTCACCGCCGGGTCGCTGCCGATCACTACGAGCAAATCATCGACGCGGCCAAGCGCCCATCCTCGCCGAGTGTCGGGCAGGTCGCACGCTAGCTGCGAAACGATCCACACGGCAGATTCAAAATGACGAACGATCTCAAGACCTCCCAAGCGTCCAACCCGATCCGGATCCGCGTTGCCAAGCCTTCCGATGCGGACCAGCTGGCCCGAATCCATCAGGTTTGCTCTGCCCATCAGCCGGGCAGCTTCATGCATCACCTCGGCGTCGCTTTCTTCAGGCAATACTATCGAATCCTCCTGCGCGAGCCCACCTCCGTGATTTTATGTGCGGAAGACCCGTCCGACGGCATCGTCGGCATCGCTTCGGGGACGATCGATGCCACGGCGGAGACCCAAGCGCTTTATGTCGGGCGCTACCGGTTGCTGCTCGGGTCTTTGCCGGAGCTCGTGCGCAAGCCCTGGCTGATCAAGGAGGTGCACAAGCGCAAGAAGCTGCTGCAGTCCATGGACCAGGCCAATTCGATCATTGGCGGCCGGGCCCGTTTTTCCTTCTGGGGGTATCTGCCCGACCATCCCTCCAAGGGGATGGCCATCCGGCTGCTCAAGACCTTTCTCAACGTCATGGAGGATTTGGGGCACGACAGCGTCTGGTTCGAGAATGACACGATCAACGTCAACGCTCAAAAAATCAACTTGATGCTGGGGGCCGAAATCGTCACCACCTGTCCGATGGACGACGGCCGGGTCAGGGCCATCGCGGTGCATCGCCTGCAGCCCGAACGGCGCAGGCAGATTATTTTGAAGAAGAGATAGGTCTGGGCGCCCGCATGCTCTGTGTGCCGGTCGCGGCTGAAACGAGTTGCTATGAATGCTGACATTTTTGCAGAATGGATTCTGCGGCAGGGGCATAAAACCTACCGGTCTCCATCGAGCTATTGGTTCGACGCCGGCCCCCGGACCTACCAGGCGTTTCCCTTCCACTGGGTCATCAGCCCCCAGCCGGGCGAGCTCGAGGAGGTCCTGCGGCAATGCCGCGCCATTGCGCTGCGCTGCTCGACGCCGATCGAAAGCGCCTACGGCTATCCCAGCTATCATGTGGTCCAGGACGACAAGGACTACCATTTTCACTCCATGAACAAGAAGACGCGCCAAAACATCCGCAACGGCTTGAGGCGCTTTCAGATCGAAGAGATATCGATCCGGGAGTATGCCGACAGCAGCTGGCGGCTGCAGATGGACACGGTGGAGCGTCAAAAACGGGACGAATTCGTTTCAGAGCGGGAGTGGCGGCGGCGCTATATGGCGGCCGACGGGTTGGCGGGATTTTATGCCTGGGGGGCCGTGGGCGACGGAAAAATCGTGGCGACGATGTTTGCCTTCGTGTCGGAAAAATGCTGCCAGTTCATCTCGACCCAATGCGACCGGGCCTACCTCAAGAGCAAGGTCAACAACGCCTTGAGCTTCGCGGCGACGCGGGATGCGTTCGAAAACAAATCGGCGGAAAGCGTCTTTTATGCCCTGCAGTCGTTGGATGCGCCGGACAGCGTCGATGAATTCAAGCTGAGAATGGGGTATAAAATCAAACCCGTGCGTCAACGGGTGGTGATTCATCCGCGGCTGAGCCTGCTGGCCAACACGTATAGCTACCGCTGCATCAACGCCCTGCTGAAACGCCTGCCCGGCAATCAACTGCTGTCCAAGGGCGAAGGCCTGCTCAAATTTTATCTGGGCGGCGGCCGGCGCTAGGGACGCGCCGCACCCTTCAGCCGGCCGCCTGCTTTCAGCGCCGGGCAAGGCGAAAGAAGCAGATGCGCTCAGCGCAGCCGAAGATTGGTTGGCGGCTGCATGGTGCCGCCGTCGGTGTATTCATGCGCGCCGATATCGGGCCTTACCCCTCGGGCTGAGCGGAAAAAATCCTCGCGCACGAAGTCAAGCGCCACTGCTGCATCCCTGGCGGGCGAAGCCGCCGTCAGCCTGAAATAGGCCGCCGTCAACGATCCGGGTATCATCTCCCCGTGCTTCGAAAGGCCGGGGTTGGCGACCACGGCGGATGCATTGAGAGCCGCGACGGCCGAGGATTTGGACAGCAGGTTGCCGGCGAAACTGAGGCCGGCCGACGATGGAATGACGGCGGCGGGCAGGGTCCCCTCCTGCAGGAGAATATTGTTTGCCACCAGGGTCCCTGAATGGCTGCCGGCACTGATTTCGAGATTGGCGGTATCCACGGAATTTACGAACGTATTGTGTGCGATCCGGGTGTTGACGAGTCCCCCGCCGTTTGTGCCTTGCCACCAGTAAAAATTGTGCTTGTTGCCCGCCACTACGTTGTTGACGATGGTATTGTTGGCCGACGCGGGTTTATAGAGCTCATCCCCCATCATGATGCCGGTTTGTCTGCCGTAGCTCTTGGTCAGCGGATTGTTGGGGGTGGAATAAACCAGGTTGCGCTGGCACAACGTGTTGATCGTATCTGAAATATAGATGTTGGTCTGGTTGTCATAGACGACGTTGTCTTCGATGGTCGTGTTCTCGGATTCAAATGTCGAAACGCCTTCTCCCCAGTTGTTCCAGACGATGCAGTCGCGAATCGTGGCGTGCCGTGAATATCGGCCGGCGCTGATTCCGGTTGCCCACCCCCCCTTGGGGTAGGCCAGCCCACTCTCGTTGCGCTTTGCGTTCCACCATATTTTACAGCGAGCCGCCAAGGTGTAGTCGGCCCTCAAAAGAAGGCCATGCTCCATGTGGTGATGCGAATGGATGTTCAGCGCCTGGCTGTAAGAACCGGTGATCTCGACGCCGATCCATTTCGAATTGCGGACCTCCATGTCGCGGATGATCACGTTGCTGCCGGTGACCTGAAACAAGGTGCCCCAAGTCGAGGCGGGCAAGGTGTCCCGGCCGTCAACCACCGCCCACTCCTCCGGAAAGCTTGCGATCAGGATGGGCAGGCTCTGGGACCCGCTGGCGCTGACGACGACCTGCTCATGATACACACCGGAGCGCACATACAGCGTGTCGCCGGCGTTCAACGCCCTTACGCCTCTGCCGATCGTCTTGAACGGGCCAGAGAGCCCGCCTTCATGGGCCGCGGCGAGACCGTTGGAGGCGTCGTCGCCGGAGAGAGCCACATAGTAGGTGCGTGCCGTGAGGTTCGGAGGAAAGAGCAGCAGGGTTATGCCGACCATCAGAAACCAAAGCAGTCGAATCATCATTTCACCTCGAAGGATAGCGGCCCGGACGCAGCGCGATCACCGCTCGCGGAGAGCCTCCGCAACAAGGATGGCGCCCGTTACGCACGGGGTGGGCGCAATCAGTTTCCGGCTGGCCGGGAAGCCGAGGGATCGGGCTTTGCGGTTCACGCAGGCCGCAGGGGATTGCCGGAATCAGTGGATGGGGCCGCGAGGGTTAAAGGGCCAGTAAGTGGGGTCATTGGCCCTGCCGCTGCGAGCCGGCTGAGAAGGGGCTTGGGGTGGGGCCGCAGACGGGCTTGGAGGCGGCGACGCTGACCCGGAAGAGACCATCTCCATTTCGGGCTGCGCCAGGAATTGTCCCCTGAAAAAGCTCAAGCGCACGCGCTGGCCGGCGGAAACATGAACCTCGGTCGTGTTGTCCTGGACGTTGACCAGGTGTCCGCCGGCTCCGATTTCGAAACCGACGATCGGCGTTTCCCCGACCGCCTTGCCGTTGATGCGTACCGCAAGCCCGGGGGGCTCGCTGAAAACCGAGATGCGGCCGGATTCGGTTGACCCTCCCTCAAGCGTTCGGGACGGTTGGATCAGCTCCGCGCCAGCCAGGCCGCTGCATGCGATGATCCCCACTACGACCAGGAGCCGGCCTGAGAAAGGCCATCCGATGGATTTCATGCGCACCTCCCTGTTTGATATCCAATTGTAATGGCAGCGTCCGAAAAATTCAAGCCTAATCCGTTAAAAGGCCGGCGTGCGGATCACGTTGGGTTCTCTTCGAAACGATCGAGGTCGGGGCTCGCGCCGCGTCAGCTCCGGCTTCTCCAGCGCCGGAACATCGACCCGCTCAGCCCCTCCATCCAGCAGCCTTTCGCCCATCGTCGTTTTTTTTCAGCGACGGACCGCAGCGAGGGGTCCTCAGGCTGGCGGTTTCGAAAGCGAACCAGGATGGGGCCGTCGCGCGAAGCCCGGATCTCCCCGGTCTCGGGGTACTGCTTCACGAACTCGCCCAGCCGCGCGAGGTTTTGCAGAACCTCCCGGGTGAGCCTGCTGAATTCATATTCGACCCTCGTGCCGCTGCACTCGAAACTGATGCGGCCGATGACCTCTCCGTTTGACTTCGCAAGGCTCTCCTTTTTGAGGGCCAAATACCTCTTTGCGACCTCCCCCCACAATCGAGCGGCGATTTCGTCCAGCAGCGGGGGCGGCAGCTCCTTGAAAATGAATGTGAGCAGGGTGATGGGATTTTTATCCTTGCGGCCCTCGGTGAGCTCGGACTCGTAGATCTCGAACGGGATCGAATGCTGATGGATCTGGAAGTGCTCCGGCTTCATATCGGGACCGGCGCTGAGGGGAGAGGCTATGCGCCATACTTATTAATCGTCTCGAAATTGAATTGACATCGTTTCCGAAATCTCCCCTGGCCCCTCATTGTCAACGAGGGGTGATCCCTCCCATTGGCAAAGGGAGGTCGGGAGGGATTTATAGGGAATGTCCTGACATTTTTTAAGTCCTTATTATAACGGCAGACCGCGCTGCGTGTCAAACCATTCCGTCCTTAATGTGGGCGACAAATCCCATTCGGCAGATGGCAGGCGCTCTATGCGAGCAGCGCCAGCCGGCATGCGGCAAGGAAGGCGCTCTCCCGCCACGCTGCAGGTTCGCGATCGTCGGCGATGGCGTCAACCGGTTGACCCGGCATGTAATTGCACCTCAGTTGCCCGTAACGTGTGCTGCGGCCGCTGTCGAGAAAAGGCCGACCGGCTTTATGCGGCGACATTGACCATTGCGGCCGAGCATGGCATGGTTCGGTAGGGGATGAGAATGGAACCATGAAAGCGATCGTGGTCAAGCCGGGCGAAAAAGCGCCGCACTTGGTGTGGGGGGAGGTTCCGGAGGTGCGCTTCGGACCCGGGGAGGTGCTGGTGGAGGTGCGCGCCACCGCCGTCAACCGGGCCGACCTGCTGCAAGCCCGCGGGCTTTACCCTCCGCCGGCCGGTGCATCGGAAATACTCGGTTTGGAAATGTCCGGGGTGATCGCAGCGGTCGGGGGGGCTGTCCGCGGCTGGAGGACCGGCGACCGGGTGATGGCGCTCCTCGAGGGCGGGGGCTACGCGCAGCGGGCGGCCGTGAACGCGGACCTGCTGATGCGGCTGCCGCAGAATTGGTCGTTCGAGCAGGGCGCGGCGGCGCCGGAGGCCTGGCTGACGGCGTTCGTGAATCTGCTGGTCGAGGGCGGCCTCGTCGAGGGGCAGTCGGTTCTGATCCACGCCGGCGCAAGCGGGGTGGGGACGGCCGCGATCCAGATGGCGCGCGCAGCGGGCGCGAACGTCTACGCCACGGCCGGCACCGAGGCCAAACTCGACACCTGCCGCGAGCTTGGCGCCCGCGCGGCGATCGACTACAAGAAGATGGACTTTGCCGCGGATATCCTGGCCCGCACGGCGGGCCGCGGCGTGGATCTGGTGCTTGACCCGGTGGGCGCTTCGCACCTGAAGCGCAACCTCCAGGTGCTTGCCCCCGGCGGAAGAGTGGTCCACATCGGTCTGATGGGCGGAAGCCGTGCAGAGATCGATCTCGGGGTCGTGCTTGGGAAAAGCCTGCGCCTGATCGGCTCGCGGCTCAGGCCTCGGCCGTTGGCCGAGAAAATAGAGATCACCCGGCAGTTCGAACGGCGATTTCGGCCGCTGGTGGCATCCGGCAGGCTCAGCCCGATCATCGATCGGGTGTTTCCGATAGAGCAGGCAGAGGCGGCGCATGCCAGGCTTCGCGAGAACCTCAATATCGGCAAGGTCGTGCTCAAGATCGCTTGAAAGAGATTCTTCAGCAGACGGCCAGTCGGAGCGCAGATCATGAAAGGGGGGCGGCATGTTGGGAAATTTAGTTCCTAACATGCGGGTTCTGTCAACCCATTCAGTGTTCGCCGGATCACACTGGATTCAACATTATTCAGGAAGGTTAATCATAGAGGCCGCCCGGTTGACGCCCCGGCGCACATAGCCTGGTTACTTAATGGTGAGACTTTTGAGCAACATTTTCCCTTGCACCACAGAACCGAATTCGATATGATCAAAATCTAAACCATCAGGCTCCAATGATTCGCTCTGCCGTATCCGCCATGCGCTTCTTCCGCCCCGGGGCCGCCCAAGGAAGGTATATGAAGACAAGAAAATTCTTTCTACGATGGCAGGCTCTACTTTTATCCGCTGTCCTTGTCAGCCTGGCCTGGTCCACCCCCGTTTTATGCGCGACCGTGACACTGGCGTGGGATCCGAACCGCGAGGCGGATTTAAAAGGATACGGGGTCTATTTCAGGCAAAACGCGGCGGGCCCCTACTCGTTGGCAGGGTATGTGACCGTCGGCGAGCTGCCCAACCCATCGCTGCCCTCGTTCGCGGTAACCGGTCTGCAGGAGGGGGGGCGCTATTTCTTTGCGGCAACCGCATACAATACCGCCGGGGCTGAAAGCGCCTTCTCAAGCGCGGTCTGCGCCGACATTGCCGTCGGCGGCGTTGTTTCGGTCTGCCCGTCCTCGATCACCGACTCGCCTCCCACCGGCGGGGCCGCAGTCGGATCATCCTCTGGCGGTGGAGGCGGACAGTGTTTCATCGGCAGCTTGTCGCAGGGCATCGAAGGCCCCGGCACTCCAGTGAGCCTGGGGCTGATCCTGGCCGGAGCCTTCGCGTGTCTGCTATTGCTCAGGGGGCGTCGCGCTCCCCATTAGCCGGAATCCCGCTGCTTTCCTGGTCATCAACGCCGCAGGGTGCCGAAAGGCATCGGGCGGCTTTTTATTTTAAGCCCCCCTGGTGAGGCACTGGTTTAATTTGAATAACGCGAGCGAAAGCCGGATTTCTAAAAAAGCAGCCCCTCCGGGATTCGGCCTTGCCCGCTGCCGCGCAAATTCACATAAACTTTCAATGGATAGCCGGTAGTTACCGACACCGGTGAATTTGGCATCCCTGTTGCTTGAGGACTCTGCGAAATCGCTCTCTCTCATTAAGACTGCTTGATAATGGCAAACTGCCTGAAAGGGCAGGACGCAAAGCCACCGGCCTAAGTCGCGCGGGCGCGTGATACGGTAGCGGGGCTGCCGGGCGGGCTCAGCATCATTCGGAAATGTGCTGGCCATTGCCGGTCGAATTTTCCGAAAGGTGCTTGGATGAAGACGATTGCAGTCAGATTGCCGCGGCGGTCCCGGAACCTCATTATCTTCTCCATGCTGCTGGCAGGGATTCTTTTATCCATGCTGGCCCATGCCGAAACCGTGACGATGGCCTGGGACCAGAACACGGAGTCGGACCTGGCAGGCTACCGGCTGCATTACGGCACGGTGAGCAGGAGCTACACGCAGAGCATCGACGTCGGAAACGTTACGCAATACGCCATCAGCGAACTTGCCGCCGGCCGGACCTATTACTTTGCGGCCACGGCCTACAATGCCGCCGGCAGCGAGAGCGGCTACTCCGACGAGGTCAGCCACGCCATCCCCGCGCCCAACAGCCCGCCGTCCACCCCTGCGGTGCCGTCCGGGGCGGCGAGCGCTCTGGCCGGCACCTCCATGGCCTTCGCCACCGCCGCAACCGACCCCAACGGCGACGCCCTGCAGTACCGCTTCGACTGGGGCAATGGGGCGCTCTCCGAATGGGGTGCGGCGAGCCAAACCACTATCTGGCCCGCCGCAGGCCAGTACAGCGTGAGAGCCCAGGCGCGCGATGCGATGGGGATGGAGTCCGCCTGGTCGGCCGGCCTCCCGGTCACCATCAGCGCCAACCAGGCCCCTGCGGTCAGCGCAGGGGCAGACCAGAGCGTCCTGGCCGGGGCATCGGTGACGTTGTCCGGCTCCGGCACGGACCCGGACAACGGGATCACGAGCTGGCAGTGGCGTCAAACCTCCGGCGCTGCGGTTTCTCTGACCGGCGCCGCGACCCAGCAGGCGCGCTTCACGGCCCCGGCGATCACCAGCGGCAGCCTGAACCTCGTCTTCGAATTCACCGCCACCGATGCGGCCGGGCTGACGGCCGCGGCCGCCTGCACCGTGACGGTGCGTTCCGCGGCTGCGGGCGGCGTCGGTTTGCCTGACGACACGGTCCCCGTCCCCAGCGATCCGGGCGGATGGCAGGCGAACGGCGGCAACCCCGAGCCGGGTCAGACCCCGGGCGGGCCCGCACCGTCCTCTCCGGCCAACCAGGCGCCGCAGCCGCCGATCCTGGCTGCGCCAGCGACCGACGAAGTTACCAGCACCCTGCCGACTCTGCAGACCGAGCACTTCAGCGACCCGGATGACGGCGATCGGCATGCCGAAACACGCTGGCAGGTTTTTCGCGACGAGGACAGCGCATGCGTCCTTGACATTCGCAGCAACACCGCGCTCACCCGTTTGACGGTGCCCAAGCTGGTGCTCGACGAGGCCACGGCCTATTTCTGGAGGGTGCAGTTCTCCGACTCGCGGGGGGCGGCCTCCGAGTGGTCCAGCTACGGGTATTTCACAACCGCCAACAGCGGCGCGGACCTCAATGCAGACGGCATCCCCGACGCCCAGGCGGCGGACCCGGCGGCGGACCTGGATCAAGATGGCGTGAAGGATTTTCTGCAGACCCACATCAAGTCGCTCAAGATGGAGGGCACGCAGGTCCAAATGGGTGTCAGCATCAAAGACTGCCCGGCGGCCCTGGCCATCGAGTACGTCGAGTCCGAGGACCCGCAGCAGGCGGATGCCCATGCAGCGGGGAAACCGCTGCGGATGCCTTTCGGGCTGATCAATTTCAGAATCGCCGTCGCCCGGCCCGGCGACTCGGCTGCCGTGACGATCCATTTCTCCCGGCCGGCACCGCGCTCCGGCAAGTGGTACAAGTATGACCCCGTCTCGGGAAGCTGGTTCGACTTTTCGGCCCTCGCGCGGTTCGCCGCGGACCGCAGGTCCGTCACCCTCTCCCTGACCGACGGGGGCAACGGCGATGCCGACGGGATCGCCAACGGCGTCATCGTCGACCCGGCCGGCATCGTCGAAGTAGATGAGATCCTCGGCGGCGCCTCCTCGGGCGGCGGAGGCTGTTTCATCGATGCGGCCGGCGCCAACGGGTGCAGCCCGGCGATCCTGCTGAGCCTCTTGAGCATGGCCGGCCTGCTGAGGGCGGCCAGGTGGGTGCAGA
This sequence comes from Desulfobacterales bacterium, assembly GCA_025454255.1. Taxonomy (GTDB): domain Bacteria; phylum Desulfobacterota; class Desulfobacteria; order Desulfobacterales; family SpSt-501; genus SpSt-501. Next base: position 48,834 of record JALOOU010000002.1, read on the forward strand.
AAACGGCCATCCGCATGTGAAAAGGGTGTGCGTAATCGGGGTTTTTTCCCGTCGGCCCATGCCGGCACGTGCCCGGCATATCTCTGCGATCAACAGCGCTCCCCACCGGCGGCAACGAAGAAAACCACCCGATCGGTCGTGTGCACTTCGGCTCGCGTTTGCCACGCGGGCCTTTGGCATCGTTTTCCCCGCCCGTCCCATTGACTCGCCTCGGTCCACTGCATAAATTACTCTCCAAGCAAAAGGGCCCCCGAACAAGCCGTTCGGTCGACCAACGGCGACGGCAGCAACGCTGCTTGATCCGCGCGCTGAGCCGGGGGGCTGCATTGCCGTGCCGGCTATGTCGTAGCAGCCACCCGCCGCGTGGATCGCTGGCGCCAAGACAGAGTTCCGGTCGGACGAATCAAAGGGTTCTTCTCACTGTCAAGGAGGCGATGATGCAGCTCAAGGAGTACTTCGAAAACACGAAGGGAATCGGCGTGCTGGCCACCGCCGACAGCAAGGGGCTCGTGGATGCGGCGGTTTACTCGCGGCCGCACTTCATGGAAGACGGGGCGCTCGCCTTCATCATGCGCGACCGCCTGACCCACCACAACCTGCAGTCGAACCCCTACGCCACCTTCCTCTTCGTGGAGCACGGCCCCGGCTACAACGGCAAGCGGCTCTTCCTGGAGAAAATTCGTGAGGAGCAGAACCCGGAGCTGATCAAGAAGATCAAGCGCCGCAAATACACCGACGACGGGGATGAGCCCAAATTTCTGGTCTATTTCAAACTGAATCGGGAGCTGCCCCTGATCGGCGGCACTCCCGCCTGACGCCCGGTACGGGTGCGGTTTCGGCGATGGAACGCGGTGACCTCATCCATCGACAAAAAGTGGAAGCGACCCTGCGCGGGTTGTTGAGCGGTCAGCGGCTCGCCGTGGTGGCCACTCACACCGCAGGGCAGCCCTATGCCAATCTCGTGGCCTTTGCCGAATCCCCGGATCTTATGAGCCTCTTCTTTGCCACGGCGCGCTCGACCCGCAAGTACGAAAACCTCGCGGCCGACCGCCGCGTGGCGCTTTTGATCGACAGCCGCCGCAACCGGGAAGGTGATTTTCACGAGGCTGCGGCGGCAACGGTGATCGGCGTCGCCACCGAAACGAAGGTCGTCGAGAAAGAGGGGGCTTTAGGGGTTTTTCTTGCCAAGCACCCCTACCTGGAGGAGTTCGTGCGCGCGCCGACCTGCGCGCTTTTCAGGGTCTGCGTGAAGAAGTACATCCTGGTCCGCAATTTCCAGGATGTGATGGAATGGAGGGTTGAGGCGGAAAGCGGCTAAAGTGAGCTCAATTACCTAAAACGACTAAAACCGAAAAATCGAAGTGGGTTAAACGGCCAACGGCTTGCGGAAAAATCGACAAATAAGGCGGTTGAGGTCTTTGGGGCTTTAGACTCGAAGCTCTTTTTTCCGGCTCTGTAATACAGGCTATTTCGTCTTTAGGCACTTTGGCTCACTTCAGGCATTTTCGACACTCACGCTTCCCCTATGCCCTTGATCCTCCACCCCCATGAGATCGGAGAAAACGACCGCCCGACGGTCGGAGGCAAGGCATTTGCGCTGGCGCGCCTCGTGCGGGCCGGGTTCCAGGTGCCCGGCTTTCTGAGCATTGCGAGCGGCGCCTACCGGGAATTCGTATCCCAGGCCGGCCTGGGCGAGCGCATCATGCTCGAGCTGCACCGCAAGGAGTTCAAGCAGATGCGCTGGGAGGAGATCTGGGACTGCGCCACGCGCATCCGCAATCTCTTTCTGCGCGCCGCCATGCCGGTCGGCCTCGCGCAGGAGCTGCGTCAGGCGGTATCTGTGCAGTTCGGCGAGCGGCCCGTCGCCGTGCGCTCATCGGCCCCGGACGAGGACGATGCGCAGAGCTCGTTTGCCGGCCTGCACGAATCCCATCTCAACCTGCGCGGTGCCGAGGCCATCATCGACCACACCCGCAAAGTCTGGGCCTCCCTGTGGTCCGATGCCGCCCTGCTGTACCGCCAGGAGCTGAAGCTGGACGTTGCGCAAAGCGCCATGGCGGTGGTCGTTCAGGAGATGGCGCCGGGCGAGCGCTCCGGCATCGCCTTTTCGCAGAACCCGAGCGAACCGTCCCAGGCGGTCGTGGAGGCGGTCCACGGCCTTAACCAGGGCTTGGTGGACGGGGCTGTCGAACCCGACCGCTGGGTCGTGGACCGCGACTTCGGCCGGATCATGGGCCACACGCCGGCGCGGCGCGAGCGCTGGGCGGTTGCGGGTACCGCCGGGATCGAGCTCGCCGCCCTGCCCGACGAGCGGGCGCAGCGCCCCCCGCTCGCGTCCGACGAGGTGCAGGCGGTGTACGAGCTGGCCAAGCGGGCGGAGGCGCATTTCGGCCGGCCCCAGGATGTCGAGTGGACCATCGTCGACGGGCGCCTGCTGCTCCTGCAGTCCCGGCCGGTGACGACCCGGCCGCAGGCCGAGGCGGGGGATCAGCGCGCCTGGTACCTGAGCCTGCACCGCAGCTTCGACAACCTAAAGGCGCTGCGCCGCAGGATCGAGCATGAGCAGATTCCGGCCATGATCCAGGCGGCGGAGGCCCTTGCCGGCGTCGAGCTCCCAGCGCTTTCCGATCCCGAACTTATCGCGGAGATCCGGCGCCGCTGGGAGATCAACGACCGCTGGGTGAAAGTCTATTGGTCCGATTTCATCCCCTTTGCCCACGGGATCCGGCTCTTCGGGCAGGTGTACAACGATGCGCTTCGTCCGGCCGACCCGTATGAGTTTATCGACCTGCTGACCCGCACCGACATGGCCAGCCTGGCGCGCAACCGGTTGCTGGAGCAGCTGGCGGACCAGGTGCGGTGCAATCCCGACATGGCAGCGTGCCTGAAGCGCGGAGACTGCGGGGAGCAGGTCCCCGCGTTCCAGCGGTCGCTCGAAGCCTTCATCGGGCGGTTCGGGGACCTCTCCTGCACCGTGACCGGCGGCACCCAGTGCGCGGGGGCCACCCGGCCGCTGGAGCGGCTGCTGCTCGAGCTGGCGGCGCACCCTGGGCGCTCCGCCGGCGGCGAAAGCGGGCAGGGGGCTCTTGAGAAACGGGTGCAGCAGTTCGCCGCCGCCTTCCCGGAGCAGAAGCGCGCCGAGGCGCTCGAGATCCTCGAGCTGGCGCGGGCAAGCTACCGGCTGCGGGACGACGACAACATCCACCTCGGCCGCATCGAGGCGCAGCTGACGGCGGCGCTGCAGGAGGGCCGGCGGCGCCTGGAATCGGGTTCGGTCAAGGAGCCTTCGACCCGATCCGAGCTGAACGATTTTCTGGAAAGCGTGAAACTGGATTCGCCGGCGGAGAGGTCGCCCGCTCGGTCAAACGCCCAAGCCGCCTCCACGGTCGCCCCGCGACAGCTGGTCGGCCAGCCGGCCGGCCCCGGAGTGGCCCGGGGAAGCGCCCGCGTGGTCCGCCGGCATGCCGACCTCGATGGGTTCTGCCACGGCGAGGTTCTGGTCTGCGATGCCGTCGACCCCAACATGACCTTCGTGGTGCCCCTGGCCGCTGCCGTGGTCGAGCGCCGCGGCGGCATGCTGATCCACGGGGCGATCATCGCCCGCGAATACGGGCTGCCCTGCGTGACGGGCATCCCCGATGCCACCGAGCTGATTCGAACCGGGGACCCGCTGACGGTGGACGGCTACCTGGGCATCGTGACGGTGAGCCGGGGGGGATCCATAAATGCCTATAGTGCCTAAAATTCAAGGGAGCTCGAACAGCAAGGGGCGGAGCGCAGAGGGCAACAGAAGCCATTAAAGGAAACGGGCTCAATCGGGTCGACTTACACCTTCCATCTGTTCCCGATGTCAGGCACTATAGGCAAGTCGGCGCATTTTAGGCAGTATCTCCGAATCTCACATGGTGGGCGTCGCTCAGGCCTTTGAGCAGCAGAAAGGACTCGATCCGCACGTGCAGCAGCACGCACTCGGGGTGGGCGAGGAATGCCTCCATATGGGGGTGCGCCTTCAAAAGAAAGGCCCGGACACACGCCCGGTCGGCATGGTCTTCGACCTCGGCGCAGGTCCCCTCCACCGTCAGCGCCTGTGCCTGGCTGCGGGGCGCTTTTTCCCGCGAGTCGATCAGCAGGCTGACCGCGGCGTTGCCGGCCAGGTTGCGGAACTTCTTGGTCGCCCGGTAGGTGGCGAGGTAGATCTGCGTGCAGTCGGCGTCGCTGGCATAGGCCATCAGAGAGCAGTAGGGGCGGTTGCCGGAAACCGTTGCCAGCACGCAGATGTTTTTCTCCCGGACAAGAGCCTTCATCTGATCGAGCATCTCTTTTCCCCCCGGATATTTTGGTTGTATTTTCCCCTTATCACTTTTATGCTGCGGGCGTGAATCAAAAAATGGCCGCGGCCGCGCCGCCCACGCCCCTCGCCAGCGGGTCCCGGCGCATAGTCGCAGGGCCCGATCGGTTGTGGGAGCGGCTTCCAGCAGCGATCATTTTGGGCTATCGCCACGTCGGCCTCCCCACCGAGCAGCTATTTACTCCCTACCAATAAAGGATTCCCATCATGGAAGAACGCATCCGCCTCGGCGTCAGCGCATGTCTGCTCGGTCAACCGGTGCGATACGACGGCATGGGCAAGCTCGACCGCTACATCACCGGCACATTGGGCGAGTACATCGATTTCGTTCCGGTCTGCCCCGAGGTGGAGTCGGGGTTCCCCGTTCCGCGGGAGACGATGCGGCTGGTGGGCGACCCGGAGAACCCCCGGCTGCTCACCACCCGCACCGGCGTGGACCACACCGAGCGCATGCTGGCCTGGGCGGAGAAGCGCGTCCGCGAGCTCGAGCAGGAGAACCTGTGCGGGTTCATCTTCAAGAGCGACTCGCCCAGCAGCGGGCTGATGCGCGTCAAGGTCTACAACAGCAAGGGCATGGCCGAAAAAAAGGGGGTGGGCCTGTTCGCGCGGGCCTTCACGCGCCGCTTTCCGCTGCTGCCGGTGGAGGAGGAGGGGCGGCTCAACGACGCCAAGCTGCGCGAGACCTTCATCGAGCAGCTCTTCACCTTGAAGCGTTGGCGCGAGACCCTGGCGGCGGGCAGGACCATGAAAAATCTTGTGGAGTTTCACACCCGCCACAAGCTGCTGATCCTCTCCCACAGCCCGGCCATCGCCAAGGAGATGGGCAAGCTGGTGGCTCAGGGCCGGGGGATGGCCCCGACGGAGGCGTTCACCCGCTACGAGAACCTGCTGGTCGAGGCGCTGCGCGCCAAGGCCACCCTCAAGAAAAACTTGAATGTGCTGCAGCACATCATGGGCTATTTCAAGCAGCAGCTCAGCGCCGGCGAGAAGCAGGAGCTCGTGGAGATCCTCGACCACTACCGGCGCGAAATCGTGCCGCTCATCGTGCCGGTTACGCTATTGAACCACTACGTGCGCAAATACGACGAGCCCTATCTGAAGCAGCAGGTTTACTTGAATCCGCATCCGATAGCCTTGAAGCTGAGGAATCATGCCTGATGGCTTCGTAAAAAGCCCAATTTCTGCGTTGCGCTTCATCCCGCGGTCGCTGCGGCGTACCATAAGTACGCCTCGCGACGCGGGATTCGCGCGCCTTGAACTTTTTACGAAGCCATCACGACCGGTCAACCCTTGCAACCTTCAGGATCGCAAATCATGAAACCGATTCTTGTTGCGGGGGCGACGGGGTATGTGGCCAATCGGCTTATTCCGGCGCTGTTGGAAAAAGGCTGCCGCGTGCGCGCCATGGCGCGCACGGTGGAAAAGCTCGCCGACAGGCACTGGAGCGGGCATGCCGGCCTCGAACCGGCATGCGGCGATGTCCTCGACCTCGAATCGCTCAAAACCGCCTGCGCCGGCTGCGAGGTGGTCTACTATCTGGTCCACTCGATGATCGCCCAGAAGGGCGGGTTCGTCGCGGCCGACCGCACCGCTGCGCGGAACATGGCACAGGCGGCCGCTAGCGCCGGGGTCAAGCGCATCATCTACCTCGGGGGGCTCGCCGAAGCCCGGCACGGCAAGCTCAGCAAGCACCTTAGCTCCCGCATCGAGGTGGCCGAGATCCTGCAGTCCGGGCCGGTGCCGGCGACCGACCTGCGGGCGCCCATGATCCTCGGCTCCGGCTCGGCCTCTTTCGAAATCATGCGCTACCTGGTGGAGCACCTGCCGGCCATGACCACCCCGCGCTGGGTGCACTCACTGAATCAGCCGATTGCCATCCGAGACGTGGTCGCCTACCTCGTCGGCTGCCTGGAGCGTCCCGCAACCGTCGGGCAGACCTACGACATCGGCGGCCCGGACATCCTGACCTACGCGCAGCTGCTGCAGATCTACGCCGAGGAGGCCGGCCTGCGCAAGCGGGTGATCATTCCGGTGCCGGTGCTCACGCCGACCCTGAGCGCCCTCTGGATCAACCTGATCAGCCCGGTGCCCACCGCCATCGCCCTGCCGCTGACCGAGGGGCTGACCAGCGAAGCCGTCTGCCGCGACAGCCGCATCCGCCAGATCATCCCGCAGGATCTGCTCTCCTGCCGCGAGGCGATACGCATCGCCTTGCAGCGGCTGCGCCAGGAGCTGTGGGAGGAGGTCCCGGCTCGTGAACACGGCCCCATCCCTCCCGAGTGGCCGCACCCCGGCGACGCCGACTATGCCGGCGGCACCACCTTCCGCTACGCCTGCAGTCTGACGGCCGCGGCAGCGCCAGGGCAGGTGTGGGCGGCGGTGAGCCGGATCGGCGGCAAGGGGGGCTATTACAGCTGCGATGGATTGTGGCGGCTGCGCGGGCTGGTTGACCGGCTGGCGGGCGGCAGGGGCCTCGGCCCACGGCGTGCGCACGGTGAGCTGCCGAAAGTGGGCGAGCGGTTCGACTTCTGGCGGGTCCTAAAGCTCGAGCCGCCCCGGCGCCTGCGTCTGCTCGCGGAGATGAAAGCCCCCGGCGATGCGCTTTTGGAACTGGAGATCCGCGCGGCCGGAAGCACTTCATCCGAACTTCGCCTCAAGTCGACCTTTATTCCGCGCGGCTTGGCGGGGCTGCTTTACTGGCACGCATTCTATCCCGCCCATGTGCATGTGTTCCGTCAGCTGCTGGCGGGGATCGCGCGGGCCGCCGGGGCGGCTTAACCTCGATGTTCCGCCCTGCGGTCGAGCCGCTCTGGCTGCACACGTCCCGACTTTGCCGAACTACGGGTCGCCGTATCTATGTTCTCCGCCGATGGTGCAAGCCCGACGCCTGGCGGCTCAAACCGCCTCGACTCGAGAAACATCCCGGTTGAAATGTCGGTCGGTTTTTATCTTTTCTTGACATCCGTCTTTTTTGCGTTAGGTTTGTTTACTGTTTTCGATAGCGCAGGCAGGAACCACCACCAAATCAAAAAAGGAGGGTAATATGAACGTGATCGACTACTGCAAGGGGATGGAGATGGAGTTGACGGCCTGGAAGGCCAAGGTGTACGACCTGACCCGCAAGGTCGAAACGCTCGGTTCCAAAGAGAGAGAGAAGATCCTGCCCAACATCCAAGACCTTCACATGTTCATCACCGACATGACCAACCGCATCGAGCAGCTCAAAAACGAGTGCCCCACGGAATGGAGCCCCCAGAAGAAGGACATCGACAAAGGCAGCGTCGACATGCGTGGCAAGTACGAGCAGACCATGGAGTACATCGGCAAAGCCGCGCCGGTTTCCATCCCCGGTTGATACCACGACCCTTCTCGGTTTAAAAAAAAGGGCAGCCGGTCGGATCGGCTGCCCTTTTTTTGCGCTCTTGCGCGGCCTCACCGACCCATCCCGTTTCACCTCTTGAACCCGCTTCGCGAGTCGTGCTAGAAGTGATGAACCCTCGGATCACGGCAGCGGCCAAGAGGCAAACCGATGGCGGGCAGCGGCCTCCAGCCGCGCTGGGTGGCGGCCCGCTGCGGCGTGGCCTCAGAGATGAACCTCTTCGCGTGAAGGGAAAAGCCATGAAACATCGGGTCTTTCTATTTGCGGCAGCGGCCCTCATCGCCGGTTCGGGGCCCGCGGCGGCGGCGGAAGTCAAGGTGAGCGATGCCACCCAGGCCTGCATCGAGTGCCACACCATCATCCACCCGGGGATCGTTGCGAGCTGGCAAAAAAGCCGGCACTCCAAGGCGACCCCACGGCAGGCTATGGCGGTCAAGGGGCTCGGGCTCAAGGTGTCGAGCAAGCAGGTGCCCCAGGAGCTTCAGGATACTGCGGTCGGCTGCGCGGAGTGCCACACGCTGCGGCCCGGCGCGCACGCCGACACCTTCGAACACAACGGCCACGACATCCACATCGTCGTCAGCCCCGGGGATTGCCGCACCTGCCACGCCCAGGAGGCGGAGCAATACAGCCGCAACATCATGTCCCATGCCTACCGGAACCTGGCAGGCAACCCGGTCTACCAAGATCTGGAGCGAAGCATCCTCGGCTCGATCGAGCGCAGGTCAGGAAAGATCGCCCTTCAGCCCGCCAACGCGGCCACCAAAGCCGAGGCCTGCTACTATTGCCACGGCACGCAGCTCAAAGTCGCCGGCCGCGAGACACGCGACACCGAGCTTGCCGGCGAGCTCGAGTTCCCGAAGATCGAGGGCTGGCCCAACCAGGGCGTGGGGCGGGTGAACCTGGACGGGACCCTGGGCTCCTGCGCCGCCTGCCACACCCGACACCAGTTCTCGATCGAGATGGCCCGCAAACCCTACACCTGCAAGGAGTGTCACGTAGGCCCGGACGTGCCGGCGGCCAAGGTCTACGAGGCCAGCAAGCACGGCAACCTTTTTTCGACCCACAACAAGGAGTGGGAGTTCAATGCCGTGCCCTGGACCGTGGGCAAGGATTTCACTGCCCCGACCTGCGCGGCCTGCCACGTCAGCCTGGTGGTCAACACCGAGGGCGACGTGGTGGCCCAGCGCTCGCACCAGATGAGCGACCGGCTGCCGTGGCGGATATTCGGTCTGATCTACGCGCACCCCCACCCCCGCGAGCCGGACACGACCGTGATCCGCAACAAGGACGGTCTCCCGCTGCCCACGGACTTCGAGGGCGGTTTCGCGAGCCCGTATTTAATCGACGCCCAGGAGATGGACCAGCGGCGCCGGACGCTGCAGGCCATGTGCCTCGCCTGCCACGGCAGCTCCTGGGTGGAGGGCCAGTGGGCGCGGTTCGAAAACACCCTGCGCGAGACCAACGCCAAGACCCTCAGCGCCACCCGGATCCTCTCCGAGGCCTGGGCGGCCGGCTACGCCGCCGGCCCGGCCAAGGGCGGCAGCCCCTTCGACGAAGCCGTCGAGCGGCGCTGGGCGGACACCTGGCTGATCTATGCCAACACGATCCGATTCGCCTCGGCCATGGGCTGCGGGGGGGACTACGGGGTCTTCGCCGACGGCCGCTACCAGTTGAACAAGACCATCATGGATCTGCACGACTGGATGGAGGTGAGACGCAGGCTGCCGCCCGCAAGGAAACCGTGATGCTCGTTCACTCGCACCCTTGAACCCTCGGAGCCTTATTAGACCCCGGCCTTCACCGATGCAGGATTTGCTCGCCGGGTTTTTGCGCTGTAGGAATACCCCTTATGGCCTATCCTGGGATCCAGGAGTCGCGCATCCGGCAGTTGAACGAGTGCGAGCCCGTTCAGGGGCGCTATGTGCTCTACTGGATGCAGCAGTCGCAGCGGCCGCAGATGAACCACGCGCTGGAGGCCGCCGTGCACGAGGCGAACGCCCGCGGGCAGGGGGTGGTGGTGGCCTTCGGCCTGACGGACGCCTATCCCGAGGCAAATCTGCGGCACTACACCTTCATGCTCGAAGGACTAAAGGAAACCGCAGAAACGCTGAAGCAGCGGGGCATTCGGATGACGGTCCGGCTGGGCTCCCCGCCGGAGGCGGCCCTTGATCTCGGCCGGGAGGCCTCGCTGATCGTCTGCGACCGGGGCTACCTGAGGCACCAGCGGGCGTGGCGGGAGCAGGTGGCCCGCCGGGCGGCCTGCCGGGTCATCCAGGTGGAGAGCGACGTGGTGGTCCCGGTCGAGGCGGCCACGCTGAAAGCCGAAATCGGCGCCCGCACGCTGCGGCCCCGGATCCACCGGCGGATGGCGGACTATCTGCTGGAAGTGAAAGAGGTGCCGGTGCGTGTGCGGCACGCGGAGCTCCGCTTGGCAGGCTTGGACCTGAGCGACATCGAGTCGATTCTGAAAGGCCTCAAGATCGACCGCCGTGTGGGCTCCGTGCGCCGCTTCAAGGGGGGGGCGGCCGAGGCTCACCGTCGTTTCGCGGATTTCTTGAAACACCGTCTGGGGCGCTACGCCCGCAACCACAATCAGCCCCAGACCGACGACACCTCTGCCATGAGCCCCTATCTGCATTTCGGCCAGATCTCTCCATTGTACATGGCGATGGAGATCGCAAAGGCGGCCGCCCCGCAGGAGGCCAAGGATGCTTTTTTAGAGGAGCTGATCGTCCGCCGCGAGCTGGCCTGCAACTTCACCCACTTCACGTCCGACTACGACGCCTACGGCTGCCTTCCGAACTGGGCGCGGGAGAGCTTGGCCGCGCACCGCCGCGACCGCCGGCCGTATCGCTACTCCGACCGGCAGCTCGAAACGGCTGAAACCCACGACCCCTATTGGAATGCGGCGATGCGCGAGATGGCCTGCACCGGCTACATGCACAATTACATGCGCATGTACTGGGGCAAAAAGATCCTGGAGTGGTCGCGGAGCCCGGAGGAGGGTTTTGCGACCACGCTGGCCCTCAACAACCGGTTCTTCCTCGACGGCCGCGACCCCAACTCCTATGCCGGTGTCGCCTGGATCTACGGGGTCCACGACCGGGCCTGGCCCTCGCGGCCCGTCTTCGGCAAGGTGCGAACCATGGTGGCCGCCGGCCTGGAGCGCAAGTGCGACATCCATGGCTATGTGGAGAAGGTGGGCCGGTTGTGCATGGAGGAGAATCAATAAAATGCCTCTAGCACCTAAAATGCGCTAAAATGACTAAAAATTTTCACTGATTCACGGCGCGCGAAAGAGGCAACCCATCTGGACCGGGTTTCTCTTCAAACCCTGAGCCGTGAACCCTCAACCGTGAACCTTCTATCAACGATGCCTTCCCCTCCCGCCACCCTGCGCCTGATTCTCGGAGACCAGCTCAACCCGAACCACTCCTGGTTCAGGAGAGCGGAGCGGCGGGTCGCCTACGTGCTCATGGAGGTCCGCCAGGAGACCGATTACGTCAAGCACCACGTGCAAAAGGTGGCCGCCTTTTTCGCGGCCATGCGGGCCTTTGCCGCGTACCTCAGCGCCGCAGGCCACCGCGTTCTCTATTTGCGGCTGGATGACCCGCAGAACCGCCAGAGCATTCCCGCCAACATTCGAAATCTTCTGCGCGCCGGCAAGTTCGAGCGCTTCGAGTACCTGCTGCCCGACGAACACCGATTGGACCTGCAGCTCAAAGAGCTGGCCGCAGCGCTGCCCGTACCGTCGGCGGCCGTGGACACGGAGCACTTTTTGACCGAACGCCGCGAGCTGGGGGAGCTGTTTGCCGGCAAGAAGCGCTTCCTGATGGAATCCTTCTACCGCCGGATGCGCAAGCGCTGCGGGATCCTGATGGATGGGGATAAGCCGGCCGGCGGGTCCTGGAACTTCGATGCCGAAAACCGATCTCCCTACGACGGCCGCGTGCCGATCCCCGTGCCGCTCGTTTTTGAAAACGATGTGCGCGACATCGCCGCAATGGCAGCGGCGGCGAAGGTGGCAACCTTCGGCGAGATCGATGCCGCCCGACTGCCCTGGCCGATCGACCGCACCCAGGCGCTTGCGCTCCTGTCGGCCTTCATCCGCGACGGGCTGCCGCACTTCGGGACCTACCAGGATGCCATGAGCCTCCACAGCGGGTCGCTTTTCCACAGCCGGCTCTCGTTCGCCCTGAACACCAAGATGCTTCACCCGCTGGAGGTGATCGAGGCGTGCGTGCAGGCCCGGCAGGAGGCCCCGCGCCGGATCGGTCTGCACCAGGTCGAGGGCTTCGTGCGCCAGATTCTCGGCTGGAGGGAGTACATGCGCGGGGTCTACTGGGCGTTGATGCCGGACTTTGCGCAGATGAATTATCTCGGCCACGACCTACCCCTGCCGGATTTCTACTGGACGGGAGAGACCCGCATGCGCTGCCTGGCCGAGGCCGTCGGCCAGTCGCTGCGCTCGGCCTACGCCCACCACATCCAGCGGCTGATGGTGACCGGAAACTTCGCGCTGCTGGCCGGGGTCCACCCGGACGAGGTGGATGCCTGGTATCTGGGCGTCTACATCGACGCCGTCCAATGGGTGGAGCTGCCGAACACCCGCGCCATGAGCCAATTCGCCGACGGGGGCCGCGTGGCCACCAAACCCTATGTCTCCTCGGCCAACTACATCCGGCGGATGAGCGACTACTGCGGCGCCTGCGCCTACGATGCCGGCAAGAGGGCAGGCGGGGGCGCCTGCCCCTTCAACTCGCTCTACTGGGAGTTCTTCGCCCGCCACCGGGAGACGTTTGCCTCCAACCCGCGCATCGGCATGATGATCCGGACCTGGGACCGCGTGGCGGCCGCCGAGCGCAAGCGCATCCTCAAGCAGGCCGAAAGCTACCGCGCCGATATCAACAAGTTGTGAAAGGAAACCCCCAAATGACATCGTTGGATGAGATGCTGGGCACCATGGAGTTCCGGCTGCGCTGGCAGCACAGCGGGATCCACCACACCGACTGCCGGCACGCGCAGCGCGTAAATTTCTGGCGCGACGTGCTTCCCCCGGGGCTGTCCGAGGCGATCGCACGCGGACCCGCAACCGGAAAGATCGACCTTGAACTGAATGCGGGCGCATGGTCGCCGGCGTTCAACGAGTCCGATGTCCACCGTGTGCCGCTTGCTGCCGTCGAAGCGCGGCGGGTTGCCGGGGTCGAGATCAGGCCGCGGCGGGGGCGCTTCTATCCCCGAGGTATTCTGAGCGGGGTTCCGGGGGTGTTCCGGGAGAACGTGCAGCCGTTTCGCTGCATCGGGCTGGAGGAGGGGATGCTCACCGCGGATCTCAACCACCCCTTGGCCGGGAAGCGGCCGGTCCTCGAGGTGTGGCTGCACGGTCTGCGCCCCAAGTTCGAGGAGCGCGGAGGCACCACGCTCGACTGGCTGGAGCTGACCGCCGAGGGGCCCGGCATGCAGGCGCGCGCGGGGGACACCGCCACCGATTTTTTTGCGGACGATGCGTTCGCCCGCCAGGATGAAGCCGATGATGGCCGTTTCTACGAGCGGCCGCGGCTGGTTCAGCACCTCGACGCCGCGGCGCGGGGGGCCATCCGCCGGCTGTACGGGAAGCTCATCCGGCCGGGGGCCGATGTGCTGGATCTGATGGGAAGCTGGGTTTCGCACCTGCCCGAGGAGCTGCCCATCGGCTCGCTGACCGTGCTCGGCATGAACCGCGAGGAGCTGGCCGCCAACCCGCGCGCCACCGAACGGGTGGTCCACGACCTGAATCGCGAGCCGCGCCTGCCTCTGCCGCCCCATAGCTGCGATGCCGTCATCTGCACTGCCTCGGTCGAGTACCTGGTGCACCCCTTCGCGGTGTTTGCCGAAGCCGCGCGGGTCCTGAAGCCGGGGGGGGTGCTGGCGGCGACATTTTCCAACCGCTGGTTCCCGCCCAAAGCGATTCGGGTGTGGCCGCTGCTGCACGAGTTCGAACGCATGGGGATGGTGCTTGAATATTTCCTGAAAACGGGTCAATATTCCCAGCTTGAAACATTTTCGCTGCGGGGGCTGCCGCGGCCGGAAGACGACAAATACTTCGGACAGATCCCCTACGCGGACCCGGTCTACGCGGTGTGGGGGCATCGAGCCCGTTGAGTCTGCAGGGTTGCATGAGCCGATCACGTCCGAAGAGCTCCAGCTCTTCCTGAACGTGACGGTTTTTGTGGGAGCGGCTTCCAGCCGCGATTCCGCCCAAGCGGGACGGAAAACGAGGGCATCGAATGGGTAGTGGTAGCGGGCATTCGACGGCGCAAATTCAGATGGACGCCGGGTTGATCCCGGGCGGCAGCGATCGGCTCAAGCGCCAGGTCGAGTTTCTGCTGGAGATCGACCGGTTAAAAAAGATCCTGCGCCAGACCATCCTGACCGACCGTTCGCGGCAGGAGAACTCCGTCGAGCATTCGTGGCACATCGCCATGGCGGCGATGGTCTTGGCCGAGCATGCCGGTCAGGCGGACATCGACCTGTGCCGGGCCCTGCGGATGATGCTCATCCACGACTTGGTCGAGATCGATGCCGGCGACACCTACTGCTACGACGAGCGGGGTCGCCTGAGCCAGGTGGAGCGCGAACGGATCGCCGCCGCGCGCATCTTCGGGATGCTGCCCGACGCCCAGGCGCTCGAGCTGCGCGGCCTGTGGGAGGAGTTCGAGCGGCGGGACACTCCCGAGGCGCGCTTCGCCCACGCCATGGACCGGTTCCAGGCCTTCATGCACAACTACGTCACCGAAGGTGAAATGTGGCGGCGGCATGCCATCCGCCGGGAGCAGGTGCTGGCGCGCATGCAACCGGTTGCCGAGGGCGCCCCCGCGCTGTGGGACTATGTCAAAAACCTGATCAGGGATGCGGTCGCGAAGGGCTACCTGAAGGGGTGAGCGGTTTTAAGAGAGCTAAAGATGCAAGCGACTAAAGTGACTAAAGTTAAAAAGAATGGTCTGTCGAATCCGTTTGGACCCAGGTCGAGTAGGATCCGTTTTTCGACGCATCCACCTAAAACATCGCATTGGGTCGCCGTGCCCAGTTTTTCAACTTTAGGCACGTTCGCTCACTTTAAGCACTTATAACCTCTACCCATATCCGCCCGGCTCTCGACTCAACGGACCCAACAGGCGCGATGGACCCAACAGACTCGATCGACATGATGGACCCCACCCCGCAACCCCTTATCATCGCCCGCGGCCTGACCCGGAGCTACCCGCTCGGCGACGGCGCCGTGATCGGCATCAACGCAGTCAATTTAATGGTGGCGGCCGGGGAGATGGTGGTGCTCAAAGGCAACAGCGGATCGGGCAAGAGCACGCTGCTTTCCCTTTTGGCCGGCCTGGATCGCCCCACCGGGGGCGAACTCGTAGTGGCGGGGCACTCGCTTTCCGGTGCCGGCGGGGTGGACCTCACTCGCTACCGGCGTGAGGTCGTGGGAATGGTGTTCCAGTCCTTCAACCTGTTGCCGACCCTGGACGTGCTCGAAAATGTCTGTCTGCCGGCGCTGTTGGCGGAAAAGCCGGCTGAACCCGTCCGAAACAAGGCGCTCGAGCTGCTGGACTGGCTCGGGCTGAGAAACCGACTGCACCACACACCGGCGCAGCTCTCCGGCGGCGAGATGCAGCGCACCGCTATCGCCCGGGCGCTGATCAACGACCCGGCCCTCATCCTGGCCGATGAGCCCACAGGCAACCTCGACAGCCGCAACGGCCGCATCGTGATCGATCTGCTCAGCGAGCTGAACCGCCGATCCGGGCGGACGGTCGTGGTCGCGACCCACAGCGACCTGGCGGACGATCTGGCGACCGTTCGCATCCGCCTGCAGGATGGAGCCCTTGCGGACCCTCCATGCCACAGCTGAATTTCTTACTTAAGATCTTCCTGTGGTTCAGCGTGCGGCACCTGCGTCGTCATTTGGGACGCGCACTGGTCGTGCTCTTCGGCATCGCGTTGGGCGCAGCTGTTTTTACGAGCGTGCGCCTGTCGGTGCATGCCTCGCTGCAGTCGTTCACCCGCAGCATGGATTTCTTCGCGGGAACGGCCGATAAAGTTCTGGTGCGCCCGGGCGGCCATGTGCCCGAAGGCGTACTGCCCGTTTTGCTCGCCCACCCCGCCGTGAAGGAGTTCTCGCCCCTGTTGACCACGTATGTCCGCGTCCACCCGGCCAAGGGAGGGGCCTTTCTGCTGGTCGGCATCGATCCGCTGTTGGACCAGCCCTTTCGCAGCTGGCGGCTGCGCGGCGGCCGCACGGAAATAGCCGAGCGCTGGCTCGATTTGATTCGTGAGCCGAAAACCGTGATCCTGACCGAGCCGCTCTCCCGTGAGATCGACACCGTCGCCGGGGCGCGCATCACGCTCGATCACAGCCGCAACCGAGCGGAGTTCCGCGTCGCCGGGGTTCTGGTGCCCGAGGGGCTGGCGCTGGTCGAGGGCGGGCGGGTGGCCCTGACCGACATCGCCACTTTCCAGGAGTTCACCGGCCTGTTCGGGTTGGTGGACCGCATCGATCTGCGCCTCAGACCGAAGACTTCTCCGGCCCAGCTGGAGGACTTGGCGCGCAAGCTGCCCGAGGAGATCGAGATCCGTTCGCCCTCGGCCGCCAGGGACAGCGGCAGCGCCATGATCCGGGCCTACCAGCTGAATCTCTCCGTGCTGAGTTTCGCATCGCTTTTTGTGGGTATGTTCCTCGTCTACAGCCTGGTGGCCCTCAATGCCGCCTCCCGGCGCCGGGAGCTTGCGATTCTGCGCGCGCTGGGGGCATCCCCGCGGCTGCTCTTCAACCTGTTTCTGGCCGAAGGGGCTCTTTTCGGCGTGTGCGGCTGGCTTCTGGCGATTCCCCTCGGCTCGGTGCTGGTCAAATACCTGCTGCACACCGTGAGCCAGACCATCTCCACCCTTTTCGTGCGCGTGCACGTGGAGGGGCTTTTGCTCAGCCCGGCGGAGGTGGCCGTCAGCTTCGGCGTGACGCTGTGCGTGGCGGTGGCCGCCGCGTTTCAGCCGGCGAGGGATGCCATGAGGGTGCCCCCCAAGGAGGCGATGGAGATCGCCCACACCGGCCGGCTGCGGCGGCGCATGGCGGGGCGGCTTGCGGCCTGGGCGGCCGGCTGCCTGCTCGCATGCGTGCCGCTGGCGCTGCTGCCGGGCGTTGCCGGGGTCCCGCTGCCCGGCTACCTGGCCATCCTGCTGCTGTTTGTGGGCTCGGCCCTGATGGCGCCCTGGCTGCTGGAGCATCTCGGGCGGGCGGTGTCCCCCGGGCTGCGGCGGCTGGCCGGGACGCCGGCCTATCTGGCCGGCCGCTACCTGCGCGACAGCGGCGCCCGCACCTCCATCTCGGTGGGGGCCCTGATCACGGCCGTGGCGCTCTTTACCGCCCTGGTCGTCATGATCCACAGCTTCCGTCAAACAGTGGAGCTCTGGGTGCGCCAGACCGTAAGCGGGGATTTGTTCGTCACCACCAAGATGGGGCAGGTGAACCGCTTCCAATTTCCCATCCCAGCGGAGATCGTGGACAACCTGCGCGAGGCCGGCTCCTATGCGGATCTGGTGCCCAGCCGCCGCTACCCTCTCGCCTACGGCGATTTCCCATACGAGTTCGAGGCCATGGGGATGGAACCCTTCCTGAAACACGGCGGTTTCGTCTGGCTGCAGGGCGAGGCGGCCGAAGTCCAGCCGCGTCTCGTGGCCGGGGAGGGTCTGCTCATCTCAGAGGTGTTCGCCAACCGCACCGGCCTTGAGCCGGGGGACACGTTTCGCGCCTGGATCGAGGGATCGCGGGTCGAGCTGCCCGTGGCCGGCGTCATCCGCGACTACCGCACGGACGGCGGGGTGGTGTTTTATTCCTGGGACCATTTCAAGGAGCGCTTCCACGACCCGCAGTGGAGCGGGGTGCGCTTTTACTTCCGCGACCGCAGCGGCGATATCGATGTGCAGACCGCAGCGCTGCGGGAGCTCCTCATCGGCCGGTGGGGGGACCGGCTGGACATGATCAGCGGCAAGGATCTGCGCGAAGCCGTGCTGCGGATCTTCGACGAGACTTTCGCCATCACCTCGGTGCTGCTGCTGATCGCGCTCTCCGTGGCCGCCCTGGGCATTACGACCACGATGACCGTGCTCGTGCTGGAGCGCACCCGGCAGCTCAACACGCTGCTGGCCGTCGGCGCAAGCAGCCGGCAGGTGCGCGCCATGATCTGCTGGGAGGCCGGCTTTCTGGTGACGGCAGGGGAGCTGGCGGGTCTGCTCTGCGGGTTCGTGCTCTCCTATCTCTTGGTCTATGTCATCAACCGGCAGTCCTTCGGCTGGACGTTTCTTTACACCGTCGACTGGGGGGTGCTGGCGCTCTCGGCCCCTCTGATCGTTCTGACGGCCCTGGCCGCCGCACTGCCGGCGGTGCGCACGGCGCTGCGGGAGCCGCCGGCGATGCTGCTTCGGGAGCGGTGACGGCCAAACGGAGACGGCGCAGCCGAACGCCCGATCTCTGCGTTGCCCAGCGGCTCGCCCTCGCTGCGGCGTACCTGAAGTACGCCTCGCTCGGCGAGCCTCGGGCGCCTTGATCTCGGGCGTTGGGCTGCGCCGTCGGCGAGGGGGGGCAGGCAGGGTGTTTTTCCAGGCGACACTCGAGAGATGTAGGGATGTGAGATGACCTTTAGTCCCTTAAGATACATGCTATTGCTGTTTTTTCTTGTCGCTTCCGGCGGCATTGCCGCGGCTGGGGACTCCGGCTTTCTTTCCGTTACCGGGCCCTGCCGGCTGGAGTTCCCGCGCGACCACGGACCGCACCCGGGCTTTCGCACCGAGTGGTGGTATTGGACCGGAAACCTCAAGTCCGAGACCGGGAGGCGCTTCGGTTTTCAACTCACCTTCTTTCGCTACCAACTGACCCCCTTCGGCGGTGCGTCCGCATGGCCGGACCCGCCCTCGGCCTGGCGCAGCCGGCAGATCTATCTGGGCCACGCCGCGCTTTCCGATTTGGCCGGCAAGCGCCACTTCCAGTCCGAGCGGGCCGCCCGCCAGGCCCTCGGCCTCGGAGGCTGGGTGCGGTGGGGGCCGGACATCACCCTTTTTCTGCGCAACTGGTATGCAGTAATCCTGCCGGACGCCCACCGCCTGCACGCGGAGGGTGAAGAGTTTAAATTCACCCTTGAAATGAAGCCCGCCAAGGCCCCGGTCCTGCATGGGATCGACGGCTACAGCCGCAAAGGCACGACGCCGGAGCGTGCGAGCTGCTATTATTCCTTCACCCGGCTGGAGACCACGGGCACCGTGACGGCCGGCGGCAAGACCTACGACATCGACGGGGAGAGCTGGATGGACCACGAGTTCAGCACCGCCCCGCTCGAACCCGGAACCGTCGGCTGGGACTGGTTCAGCATCCAGCTTTCGGACAAGACCGAAATCATGATTTACCTTCTTCGCACGGAGGACGGGGGCGTGAACCCGGCTTCGAGCGGCACCTACATCGACGCCTCGGGCGCCCTGCGGCACCTGGAAAAAGGCTATTTCCAGATTCGCGTCAAGGACACCTGGAAGAGCGCCAAGTCCGGTGCTGTATACCCCCGGCGCTGGAACCTCGCCGTTCCGTTGCTTGGGATCGATCTCGATCTCTCCTCCAACCTGGCCGACCAGGAGATGCGCACGGCCGGGACCACGGGCGTGACCTACTGGGAAGGCAGCGTCGCGGTCAAGGGCACCAAGGGCGGCAGCCCGATCGACGGGCACGGGTATGTGGAGATGACGGGGTATGCCGGCCCGGTTTCCGCCCTGCAGTGACGGCAGCGCTGAAAGCCCGACCTCGGCGTTGCGCGTCGGCTTGCCCTCGGCTGCGGCGTACCGGAAGTACGCCTCGCTCGGACAAGCCTCGCGCGCCTTGATGTCGGGCTTTGATCGCTGCCGTCGAGACGGGCTTGCAGGAGAGGCGCTGAAGGCCCGGGCTCGGCGCTGCGCGTCGGGCCGCCCTCGGCTGCGGCAGAAAAGATCGGGTTGATTTTTATCCCGGAACGTTGGAAGATTCCGGTGAACCAAGGGTAGCCGTGGCGCGAGCGGTGCTCATTTTTTCACTCGAACCCTCGACCCCTTTAATCTTTTGACCCTTAGGCCGCCGGGTCTGCCCGGTGGGCGCACTATCTCATGGCCGACATCATCGAGGTTCAGCACCTTTGCAAACGGTTCGGCGAAGTGACGGCCGTCGACGGCATCTCCTTTACGGTGGGCGCCGGGGAGTTTTTCGGCCTGCTCGGCCCCAACGGAGCCGGCAAGACCACCACCATTCGGATGCTGTACGGTTTTTCGCCTCCCTCCCGCGGAGTCATCCGGGTCTTCGGAATGGACATCTCCCGGGACTGGCGCCGCATCAAGGCCCGCATCGGGGTGTGCCAGCAGGACAACACGCTGGACCCGGACCTGACGGTGGAGCAGAACCTGATCCTCTTCGCCGGTTATTTCTCCATACCCAGGCGCGAGGCGCGCGCGCGGGCCGCCGAGCTGCTAGACTTTTTCGCGCTGGCCAATCGGCGCAGCGCCAAAGTGATGGACCTCTCCGGCGGCATGATCCGACGCCTGACCCTCGCGCGCGCCCTGATCAACCGGCCCGAGCTGCTGATCCTGGACGAGCCGACCACGGGGCTCGACCCGCAGTCGCGGCACCAGGTCTGGGACCGGTTGGAAAAGCTCAAGGCGAGCGGCCTGAGCGTGGTGCTCACCACCCACTACATGGAGGAAGCGAGCCGGCTCTGCGACCGGCTGATCATCGTCGACCACGGCAAAATCCTCGTGGATGGCAGCCCGGAGGAGCTCACCCTGAGGCATGTCGGACGCAGCGTGATCGAGATCGGGGGGCCGGACCAGGCCCTGCGCGACTACCTCAAGGCGCATGAGATCGCGCACGACGATCTCGGCCAGCGCCTCCTGCTCTACACCCCCGACGGCAACGAGATCAGCACCGCCGTGCGCGACAATTTCTGCCACGACCAGTGCACCTTCCGCAGCGGGTCGCTGGAGGATGTTTTCCTAAGGCTAACGGGGCGGGAGTTGAGAGAATAAACATGATCATAGACCCACAGACCATCTCCTGGCGCTTCGTCAAGGTGTGGCAGCGCAACCTGGTCACCTTCCAGCGGATCTGGAAGGTGAATTTCATCACCCCGCTGCTCGAGCCCCTGCTCTTCATCGCCGCCTTCGGGCTGGGGTTTGCCGGCCTTTTGAGCACCATCCGTTACGCCGGGGCGGAGATCTCCTACACGGCCTTCATCGCCCCGGCCCTGGTCGCCACGGCCGTGATGAACAACGCCTTCTTTGAAACCACCTACGCCTCCTTCGTGCGCATGTACTACCAGAAGACCTTCGACGGGATGCTGGCCACTCCGCTCTCCATCGAAGAGATCATCATCGCCGAGATCGTGTGGAGCGCCACCAAGGCCGCCGCCGCCGCCACCATCATGCTGGCCGTCCTGGGCGCTTTCGGCTACGTCAAGTGGCCGCTGGGGCTGCTCATGATCCCGCTCGCTTTTTTCGGGGGCATCGCCTTCGGGGCGGTCGGCCTTTTCTTTACCGGCATCATCCCGACGATCGAAATGTTCAACCTGCCGATCTTTCTCTTCGTGACGCCGATGTTTCTCTTCAGCGGCACCTTCTTCCCGGTCTCGAACCTCCCCCTCTGGGCCCAGCCCCTGGCATTGGCCTTCCCGCTCTACCACCTGGTGCAGCTCTCCCGGCTCATTTGCCTGGGGCTGCACGAAACCGTGCCGGTGTTGAGCGTTCTCTACTTGGCCCTCTTCTCGGTGATCTTCATCCTGCTGGCGCTCGTGTTTATGAAAAAGCGCTTGGTCAAGTAGGGCGGCTTCGTAAAAAGCCCAACCGCTGCGTCGCGCGTCATCCCGTTGCCGCTGCGGCGTACAGGAAGTACGCCTCGCGACACGGAATTCGCGCGCCTTGACCTTGGGCTTTTTGCAAAGTCGCCCGGATCAAGGACTTTTTGCCAACCCATCACGCGAGACGGCTTCACCCCCATTATTTTGTGCCGCTGCCGGTTTAGCCATTATCGATCTCGGCGCTGCATCCTGATGGCGGAACTCTGGGAAGCGAGTGGATCGGAATTGGGGGGCTTCGGCCTCGGCTGTTGTTGACAATAGTGCCGGCTTGAAGGTAATTTTCCATTCGGAGCCGCGACATGACAAACCCCAAAACAGCCCGTTTTCTGAAGAGCATTCTGCGCTGGGTCGACTCCGATGCCGGGCTGGGCGATGCCTCGCCCGAGACCGGCCGGCGCGTGGAATGGCTGCGCATCCTGCCGTTCATCATCCTGCACGGCATGTGCTTGGGGGTGATCTGGGTGGGGTGGAGCTGGGCGGCGGTGCTCACCGCGGCGGGGCTCTACTTCATCCGCATGTTCGCCATCACGGGATTCTACCACCGCTACTTCTCGCACCGCTCTTACAAGACCGGCCGCTACCGGCAGTTCGTCTTCGCGCTGCTGGGAAACTCCGCCGTGCAGCGCGGCCCGCTGTGGTGGGCCTCGCACCACCGGCACCACCATCGCTTCGCCGACACCGACGAAGACCCGCATTCCCCCACCCGGCAGGGGTTTTGGTGGAGCCATATCGGCTGGCTCACCTCGGCCAAGCATTTTCCGACCCGCAGCGCCTATGTGAAGGACTGGATGCGCTATAAGGAACTGGTCTGGCTCAACCGCTTCGACACCCTGGTGCCCATGCTGCTCGCCGCCGGCCTCTACGCCTTCGGCGCGGGGCTGGAGGCAGCCGCCCCGCAGCTCGGCACCAATGGGCCGCAGATGCTCATCTGGGGTTTTTTCATCTCCTCGACGCTGCTCTTCCACGCTACGGTGACCATCAACTCGCTCGACCACATGCTGGGAACCCGGCGCTACGACACCCCGGACACCAGCCGCAACAACCTCGCCCTGGCCCTCATCACCCTGGGCGAGGGCTGGCACAACAACCACCACCACTACGCCATCTCCACCCGCCAGGGGTTTTTCTGGTGGGAGATCGACATCACCTACTACCTGCTCAAGGCGATGTCCTGGCTGGGCATCGTGTGGGATCTGCGGCCGGTGCCCGAGCATGTTCGCACCCCGGCCCGTTCGCGGCCGCAGCCGCGCACGCAACCACAATAGCTTGTCTCAACCGATTTTCACGGCGCCATGAAATTAGCGATTGTCGGCAGCGGGATCTCCGGGCTGGTGACGGCCTACCTCCTGAACAGCGATCACGACATAACGCTTTTCGAAGCCGAAGACCGCATCGGGGGCCACACCTGCACGCTGGACATCGAGGCGGGGGGGCGTTCCTTCCCGGTGGACACCGGCTTCATCGTCTTCAACGAGGCGACCTATCCGAACTTCATCCGGCTGATGCGGCGCCTCGGGGTGGACTGGCAGCCGTCGGCCATGAGCTTCAGCGTGAAGTGCCCGCAGACGGGCCTCGAATTCCGGCCCAGCAGCCTCAACACCCTTTTCATCCAGCGGCGCAATCTGCTCGCCCCGGCCTTCTATCGGATGATTTGGGATATCGTGCGTTTTCGCCGGGACATGCGCCGGCTTCTGGAGAGCTCCGATTTCACCCTCACGCTGAACGAATTTCTCGAGCGGCGCGGGTATTCGCAGTTCTTCAAGCGATACTTTCTCATCCCCATGGGGGCCGCGATCTGGTCCTCCGATCCTGCCGGCTTCCAGCGCTTCCCGGCCCGTTTCTTCGCCCAGTTCTTTCACAACCACGGGTTTCTCGACATCCGCCAGCCCCGGTGGCTGACCTTGAAAGGCGGCTCCCGGCAATACCTCGATCCGATCACCCGCGGCTTCCGGGAGCGGATCCGGACCCACTGCCCGGTAACCTCCATCCGGCGTTTGTCCGACCGCGTGGAGGTCTTGGCCGGCGGGGTGCGCGAGGGCTTCGACGCCGTTGTGGTCGCCGCCCACAGCGATCAGGCGCTGGCGCTCTTGGCCGACCCCTCGGGGGAGGAGCGGGAAATACTGGGCGCCATTGCCTACCAGGCGAACCGGACCGTCCTCCACACCGACAGCTCGATTTTGCCCCGCAGAAAGGCCGCCTGGGCTGCGTGGAACTACCTGGTCCCGGAGGGGGATGGCGGCGGCGGAGTGGCGCTGACCTACGACATGAACATCCTGCAGAGCATTCCGGCGCCGGTCGAGTTCTGCGTCTCGCTCAATCTCGAGGAGCGTTTGGACCCGGCCAAGGTGATCCGGCGCATGCTCTACCACCACCCGGTCTACTCCGTGGAGAGCCTGGCCGCCCGCAGGCGGCTGAACCGCATCAACGGCGTCAACCGCACCTACTACGCCGGCGCCTACTGGGGCTACGGGTTCCACGAAGACGGTGTCAACAGCGCCCTCGAGGTGTGCCGGCATTTCGGGAAAAAATTGTAGAGCGTCCAAACACTAAAACTGGTTTCAAAACCTCGGATCACGCTTGCGGGCAAGGCGGCAGACCGATTCGAAAGCGCAGCAACCTTTACAGGTTGTGAGCCCATTCGAGCGGCCGGGGTCATAAATCCAGTTCTAAACACCTTTCTTCGCTTTATGCTGCAGAGCTGCATCTACGAGGGCACCATCCGGCACCGGCGGTTTCTGCCGGTCGTGAACGCCTTCCGCTACCGGTTGTTCATGGTCTACTTGGACCTGGCGGAGGTGGAGCAGGTCTTCGCCCTGCACCCGCTGTGGTCGTGCACGCGGCCCAACATCGCCTGGTTCAGGCGGCGGGACCACTTCGGGGAGCCGCGCATCCCCCTGGACCAGGCGGTGCGCGATCTGGTGCAGACCCGCACGGGGCGGCGGCCTTCGGGCCCCGTCCGCCTGCTTTGCCACATGCGCTATTTCGGCCACTGCTTCAACCCGGCAAGCTTCTTCTACTGCTGGGACTCCTCCGACACCCGGGTGGAGACGATCATCGTTGAGATCCACAACACCCCGTGGGGCGAGGTGCACACCTACGTGCTCGACCGGGCCGGCAACGAGCACCCCGTCGCCGCCTGGCACCGCCACCGGATGGCCAAGGAGTTCCACGTTTCGCCCTTCATCGACATGGACATCCGCTACGACTGGCGTTTTCGCGAGCCCGGGGATGATCTGAGGGTCCACATGATCGACACTCAAAAGGGCGTCCGGATCTTCGACGCCAGCCTGGCGCTGCGGCGCACGCCGATAACGCCGGCCAGCATGACGAGGGTGCTGATCCGGTACCCGTTCATGACGGTCAAGGTCGTGGCCATGATCTACTGGCAGGCCCTGCAGCTCACGCGCAAAGGCGCTCCGGTCTTCACCCACCCCAAGAAGCGCTCGACCCCGGCGCCAAGGAGCCTGAAATGACTGCGCACATCATCCCCGCCGAGGCCCCGGTCCTGGAGAACCTCAAGGTCCGCTCCCTGGACCGGTTTTCACGCCGGATCCTCATCAGACTGCTGGAGAAGATCGAACGCGGCCGGCTGGTCATCGTCGACGGCGCGGAGCGGATGGTCTTCGGCCGCTCGTCGGCCGAGTTCCCGCTGCAGGCCGTCATCACCGTCCACCACCAGCGTTTCTACGGCGACTGCCTCTTTCGGGGCACCATCGGGGCCGGCGAGGCCTACATGGCGCGCTTCTGGTCGGCCGACGACCTGACCGCCGTAGTGCGCCTCTTTGCGCTGCACCCGGAGGTCTTCAGCGGCATGGACACGGGCATGGCCCGCATCATGGCGCCGGTCGTCAAATATGTGCATGCGCTGAACAAGAACACCCGCGCGGGCAGCCGCCGCAACATCGTGGCCCACTACGATCTCGGCAACGACTTCTACCGGCTCTTTTTGGACGATACCCTGACCTACTCCTGCGGGATCTTCGAACAGCCGGAGAGCACGCTCGCCGAGGCGTCGGCGGCCAAATACGAGCGCATCTGCCGCAAGCTCGAGCTTACGGCCGCAGACCATGTGCTCGAGATCGGCACCGGCTGGGGCGGGTTCGCCCTGCACGCCGCCGCACGCTACGGCTGCCGGGTCACCACGACCACCATTTCCGAACGGCAGCACGAGCTGGCCGGCCGGCGCATCGCCGCGGCCGGCCTTGCCGGCCGAATCACCCTGCTCAAGCAGGACTACCGCGATCTGACCGGCAGCTTCGACAAGCTCGTCTCGATCGAGATGATCGAGGCCGTGGGCCACCAGTTCCTGGAGCAGTTTTTTCGGGTCTGCAGCCGGCGGCTGAAGCCCGACGGCGCGATGCTGCTCCAGGCCATCACGATCCGCGACCAGGTCTTCGACTGGCACAAGAAAAACGTGGATTTCATCAAGCGCTACATCTTCCCCGGAAGCTGCATCCCCTCGGTGGCCGCCATCTGCGGCGCCGTCGCCCGGGCCACCGACCTGCGCCTGTTCCACCTGGAGGACATCACCCCGCACTATGCGACCACCCTCCGGCACTGGCGGCAGAATTTCTTCCGCAACATCGAGCAGGTCAAGGCCCTGGGCTTCCCGGACGCCTTCATTCGCATGTGGGAGTTCTATCTGTGCTACTGCGAAGGGGGCTTTGCCGAGCGCTACCTGGGGGACGTGCAGATGATCTTCACCCAGCCCATGTCCCGCAAGGAGCCGCTGCTGCCGCCGCTCGCTTCCGCGGCAGGGGCGGGGCGGTGAGCGCCGTTGCCTTCGGGCGCGCAGCCCGCCGCCGAGGGCCGCGATGATCAAGAAGGTCGATTTGCCTTCCAAGGTCTGCCCCGTGTGCGGGCGGCCGTTTCGGATGCGCCGTCGCTGGCGCCGGGTTTGGGCCGAGGTGCGCTACTGCTCCGAGCGCTGCCGGCGCATGCGCCGCGCGCTCGACCCCGATCCGCGACGCGGCTGATCGCATTGCGGCCGGGCGCGCTAGCGCCTGAGCCGATAGTGGGACACCATCCATTCACAGCCGCGGCGAAACCCCCACAGCTCCGCGCAGGCCATGAAGAAGATGCGCCAGCGCTGAAGCCAGCGCGCAGCCTGGGCCCTGCCGTAGACTCTGCCGAAAATCTCCAGCACCGCGTCGCGGCGGGAGTCGAGGTTGGCCAGCCAGGCCTCGGCCGTCTTTTGGTAGTGCCGGCCGTTCACGCGCCAGTGGGCCTCGACCGCGAGGCGCTCCTGGCAGTAGAGCATCAAATCGTCGGAGGGGATCATGCCGCCGGTGAAGAAGTGCCGGCCCATCCAGTTGTCGTCCCCCTCGGTTTCGAAGAGGTAGGCATAGCGGAGATGGGTGAAGATGTGGATGAAGAGCTTGCCCCCGGGCGCGAGCCAGCCGTGGATGTTTTCAAGCAGGCGCGGCCAGTTGCGCATGTGCTCGAACATCTCGACCGACACCGCCCGGTCGAAGCGCCGCCCGGTGTCGAAGCGGTTCATGTCGGCGGTCTGCACCTCGATGTTGGCAAGCCCCCGCTCCGCGGCCGCCGCCATGATGAAACGCCGCTGGGGGGCGGAGTTCGAGACCGCGAGGATCCGGCTCTTGGGGAAGCGCTCGGCCATCCAGAGGGAGAGCGAGCCCCAGCCGCAGCCGAGCTCCAGAACCTCCATGCCGTCGGCGAGCTCCGCGCGCTCGCAGGTCAGCTCGAGCATGGCCGCCTCGGCCGCATCCAGGCGCGTGACCCCGGCCGGCCACAGGCAGCCGCTGTATTTCAAGTTGCGGCCGAGCACGAGCGTGAAGAACTCGGGCGGCACCTCGTAGTGCTGGAGGTTGGCCATCTCCGGCACCACGGCGATGGGTGCGGCGCGCATGGCCGCAAGAAACGCGCGTTTGGCATCGAGCTCGGAGGCGGGCTCCGGGCGCCGCTGCGCGTGCAGGCGTCGGTAGTCCAGCAGCCGGATGCCGCAGCGGATCAACGCGTCCGGCAGGATACCGCGTTCGGCCAGCTCAAGCAGAAGGCTCATGGTCGGGCTCCTTGGGAAACCAGGGGATGAAGGCGCTGGTGCGGCGCTGGTAGTCGCGGTAGGCCGGCCGGGTTGCGACGATGGTGCGCTCGGTCAGGGCCACCCCGGTCATCTTCAAGAGCACCAGGGTGACGATGGCCGGGCTGACGGCGGTCCAGACCCCGCCGGGCACGGGGAGGGCGATCAGAAACAGCCCCCACCAGATGAGGCTCTCCCCGAAATAGTTGGGATGGCGGGAATAGCGCCATAGCCCGCGCTCCATGACCCGGCCCTTGTTTCCCGGGTCGGCCTTGAAGGCTGCGAGCTGGGCATCGGCCACCGCTTCGAAGAGAAACCCTGCGGCCCAGAGCAGGGCTCCGGCCGCATCCCAGGCGGTGAGGTGCGCCGGCCGGTCCGACGCCTGGGGCACCTGCACGACCATGGAGATCACCCACAGAAAGAGGGCCTGAAGCCAGAACACTTTAAAGAGGCTGACGATCCAGAAGCGATCGCCGCTCGCCCGGCGCCAGGAGCCGTAACGGGGGTCCTCGCCCTTGCCCCAGTTGCGCCAGGTGAGGTAGGCGCAGAGCCTCAGCCCCCACAGCGTGGTCAAGACGGCCACCAGCCAACGCCGGCCGGGATAGCCTTCGGCCAGAGCGAAGCTGATCCAGGCGATCAGCACGAACCCCAGCCCCCAGAGGCTGTCGACCACGGTGACGTTGCGGATCGCAAGGCTCACCAGCCAGCCTGCCGTCATCAGGGCGGCCGCCGCAGCCAGGTTCCAGAGGGCCAACGTCCAGAACGCATCCATGTTTTCACCTCTGCAGAGGGTCGGTGAATTTTTCGCCGCGCTTGCGCCGGGCGACGGCCTCCAGGATCTGCGCATGCACCGGCGCGGTGATCGGGTAGAAGAGGGCGATCACCAGGGCGGCCAGGTTGCAGACCGAGGGCGCCAGGGCATAGAGGATCCTGAGCGCCAGCAGAACCTCCTGCGGCTGGGCGGCGTTCGGGACGTAGCCGGCCAAACCGAGGGTCGACAGCCCCACGCCCACGCCGACGGCGGCCGCCAGCTTCTTGGCGATGGACCACAGCCCGATGTAGCGGCCCTCGCGCCGTTCGCCGGTCAGGAGTTCATCGTAGTCGATGACGTCGGCCTGGATCGAAGAGGGCAGGGCGAGGGTGGCGCCCAGGCCGATTCCGGAGAGGAAGACCAGCACCCCGTAGACGGCGGCGTCGCCGGGGCCCAAGAAAAAGACCCCGACGAAGGCCCCGGTGTTGATCGCAATCGAGAGCAGCCAGGCCGTTTTTTTGCCGATGCGGCGGGCCAGCACGACCCAGCCGGGCAGAAAAACGATCCCCGTGGCGAAGTAGAGCAGCAGGAAGGCATCCGCGTGGGGCGACTCGAGCACGTGCTCCACGTAGAAGAGGATCAACGTCGCCGGCAGGTTGCTGCCGATCGCGCTGATGGTGTAGGCGCTGAGCAGGATCATGAACGGCCGGTTGCGCAAGACCAGCCGCAGGCCGCGCCAGAGGCCAGCGCTGCGGACCTCGGCGGCGGGCCGCTCGCGGACGGCGGCGGTGCACCACCACGCCGTGCCGACCACCAGCGGGGCGTAGATGACCCCGATCCAGAAGAACTTGGCCCGTTCGCCGGCGGGGTCGGCGCTGAGCCCGAAGGCCGCCTGGACCGCGGCCGGGGATGCGGCGGCGGCCAGCGTGCCGGCGATGAGCAACCCGTCCCGCAGGCCGAAGAGGGCGTTTCGCTCGTTGTAGTCGAAGGTGATTTCGGGTCCCAGGGACTCGTAGGGCACGGTGACGACGGTCCAGAAAAGGAACAGGGCGTAGATGCAGACACCGAAATAGATGGTTTCGAACAGCGGCGAGGCCTGCGGCGGGGTGAAGAGCAGGTAGATGAAAAGCGCCACGAACAGCGCCCCCACGGCGATGTAGGGCCGGCGGCGCCCGAAGCGCGAGGCGGTGCGGTCGGAGAGGTAGCCCATGGCCGGGTCGGTGAGGGCGTCGAAGATGCGCACGCTGGCCAGGATGGCCCCCAGGGACGCTATCTCGACCCCCACGACGTCGGTGTAGAATTTGGGGAGATAGACGTAGATCGGAATGCCGACCACGGCCAGGGCGAAGGCCGGCGCCGCATAGGCCAGCTTTTTGAGGGCGGGTACCTTCGCGATCGGCGCTGCGCTCATCCGTCCCCCAAGAGGATCGCCTTGAGCCTATCGTCGAGCGGGGCCGGTCCGATCCAGATCGCGAAGAGCCCGGCGGCGAAATCGGCCCCCGCCACCGTGCCGAGGGCGGTGCCGTTCAACGCCAGGGTGGTCCCCCGCCCGGGGCGATAGGTGAGGCTGTAGCGGTCGCCCGGCCTGACGTCGCGGTAGAGGCGGTTGAGCTCCTCGACCGCCGGCGTCAACCGCTCATAGGCCGTCAGGCTCACGTTCCGGGCGATCCCGCTGCGGGTGGCCTTGGCAAAGTCCGCCGCGGCGATGGCGTGGAAATACTCGATCTCGAGGTGCTTGGGCACGTCGCTCAGCGCCTCCGCGGAGGGAACTCCCTCCGGCAGATAGAAGGCCGCGACATAGGCCTTGATGAACACCATGTAGCGCAGCAGTCCGGCCCCGCTCAACTTTAGGTCGGCATCGCCGGCCTGGATCCTCGCGGAGAATCGAACCCCTTCGACGACCGCCGCCTGCGCGTGCCAACCCCCGGCGGCCAAATGGAAAATCGCAAGAAAAAAAAGGATCGCAACGGCCTTTTTCGGTTTCATCGCATGCTCCTTGGCTCGGCCACTATAATCACCGATTCGCTTGACGCCAATCCGATGCTCCCCGGGTGTAGCGGTCGGCTCCGGGGATCTCTGGCCGGGGAATTGACTTTTTTCCGGTTCGGTCTATACTTTCCCATCATCCGGACGGTTTCCAGAGACACGGAACCGTCCATTTCATTTGGAGGGGGCCGGGGAATCGTGTGCCCGGAGCGGCTGCAATGAAAAGACCCATTCTTCTGGCCTTGGGCCTGGTGCTCCTGCTGGCGGCGCTCCTGGGCGGCATCAAGGGGCTGCAGATCGAGCGGATGATCGCCCACGGCAAGCAGTTCGCACCGCCGCCCGAGGCGGTGACGACCGCCGTGGCGACGATTCAGTCCTGGGAGTCGGTGTTGACCGCCGTCGGCACGCTCGAGGCGGTTCAGGGGGTAACGGTCACGGCCGAGCTGAGCGGCAAGGTGGTGCAGATCGACCTCACGCCCGGCTCAAAAGTCAAGGCCGGCGATCTGCTCGTCAAACAAGACACCTCCAGCGAGGAGGCCCAGCTGCGGTCGGCCGAGGCGGCGGCCACCCTGGCCCGGCTCAACATGGAACGCTTCGGCAAGCTGCTGGCCGAGCGGACCATCGCCCAGTCGCAGTTCGACAACGCCGAGGCCGCCTTCAAACAGGCCGTCGCCCAGGCGGACACCATCCGTGCGGCCATCGCCAAGAAAACCATCCGGGCGCCCTTTGCCGGACGCATCGGGCTGCGCCTGGTGAACCTGGGCCAGGTGGTCAACGCCGGGGATCCCATCGTGTCGCTGCAGTCGCTCGACCCGATCTACGTCAATTTCTCCCTGCCCCAGCAGCAGCTGCCGCAGATCCGCGCCGGCTTGGGCGTGCGCGTCAGCGGCGATGCGCTGCCCGGCGGCCTCGTGGAGGGACGGGTCACGGCGATCAACCCCCAGGTGGACGCCGCCACCCGCAACATCCGCATCCAGGCGACGGTGGCCAACCCCGAGGAGCGGCTGCGGCCCGGCATGTTCGTGAACGTCGCCCTCGTGCAGCCGGCCAAGGAGCGCGTGCTCGCCATCCCGGCCACGGCCGTGCTGCATGCGCCCTACGGCGACTCTATTTTCGTGGTGGAGACCGCCGTGAGCGAGGCGGGGGGGGCGCCGACGGCGGTGGTGCGCCAGCGGTTCGCGCAGGTGGGGCCGAAGCGCGGCGACTTTGTTGCGGTCCTCTCCGGCGTTTCGGAGGGCGAAACCGTGGTGAGCACGGGCGTCTTCAAACTTCGCAACGGGCAGGCCGTCGCCGTCGACAACCGCCTCGCGCCGGAGTTCAAGCTCAACCCCGCACCCGAGGAAAACTGAGCCGCCGCAAGGCCGGCCTGCGCCTCTTCAAGGCGGCCGGGCCGGCCTTGCAGCCGAAAAACGCAACCCCATGGCCTTTACCGACCTTTTCATCCGCCGCCCCGTGCTGGCGGTCGTGATCAACCTGGTGATCATCATTGCCGGCCTGCAGGCCATCCGCGGGCTGAACGTGCGCCAGTACCCGCGCAGCGAAAACGCGACGGTCACGGTGGCAACGGTCTACGTGGGGGCGAGCGCCGAGCTCGTGCGCGGCTTCATCACCACCCCGCTCGAACGGGCGATCGCGGCCGCGGACGGAATCGATTACATCCAGTCCAAGAGCTCCCAGGGGCTGTCGGTCATCAGCGTCCGGCTCAAGCTCAACTACGACCCGATCAAGGCCCTCGCGGAGATCGGCGCCAAGGTCGATCAGATTCGCGGCGATCTGCCGCCCGAGGCCGAGATCCCGACGCTCAACGTCGAGTCGGCCGACAGCCAGTTCGCCTCCGCCTATCTGAGCTTCACCTCCGAGGCGCTCAAACAGAACCAGATCACCGACTACCTCATCCGCGCGGTGCAGCCGAGGCTCTCGGCCCTGCCGGGGGTTCAGCGCGCCGATATCCTAGGCGCCCGGACCTTTGCGATGCGGATCTGGCTCAAACCCGAACGAATGGCCGCCTTCAACATCAGCCCGGTGCAGGTGCGCCAGGCGCTGACGGCGAACAACTTTCTCACCGCGGTCGGCCAGACCAAGGGCTCGCTCGTCCAGGTCAACCTGACGGCCAACACCGACCTGCGCTCGGTCGAGGAGTTCAAGCGGCTGGTGATCCGCCAGCAGGAGGGCGCCCTGGTGCGCCTGGAGGACATCGCCACCGTCGTCCTCGGGGCGGAGGACTACGACACGGAGGTGCGCTTCACCGGGCAGACCGCGGTGTTCATGGGGATCTGGCCGCTGCCCAACGCCAACTCGATCGACGTCATCAAGCGCGTGAGCGCCGAAATGGAGGCCGTCCAGCGGCAGCTGCCGGAGGGGTTGCAGGCCCGGGTCGCATACGATGCAACCGACTATATCAACACCGCGATCCGCGAGGTGCTGCGCACGCTGACCGAAACCCTCCTCATCGTGATGGTCATCATTTTCCTGTTTTTGGGATCGGTCCGGTCGGTCGTGGTGCCTGTGGTGGCCATCCCGCTCTCGCTCGTCGGCGCGGTTTTCCTGATGCAGCTCTTCGGCTTCACCATCAACCTGCTGACGCTCCTGGCGGTCGTGCTCTCCGTCGGCCTGGTGGTGGACGACGCCATCGTGGTGGTGGAAAACGTCGAGCGCCACCTGCGCGAGGGGCGCACGCCCGTCGATGCGGCCCTGATCGGCGCCCGGGAACTGGTGGGGCCGATCATCGCCATGACGGTCACCCTGGCCGCGGTCTATGCGCCGATCGGCCTGCAGGGCGGTCTGACCGGCTCCCTGTTCCGGGAGTTCGCCTTCACCCTGGCCGGCGCGGTCACGATCTCCGGGGTGGTGGCCCTGACGCTCTCTCCGGTCATGTGCGCGCGGCTGCTCGCGCCGGGGCTCGCGGAGCGCGGCCTGGCCGGACGGATCACGCGGGACTTCAAGCGCTTCACGGCCTTCTACGGCCGCTGGCTCGACCGCACCCTCGCTGCACGGCCGGCGGTCTATCTGGTATGGATTGCGGTGAGCCTGCTCGCGCTGCCGATGTTCAGCATGTCGCCGCGCGAGCTCGCCCCCACCGAAGACCAGGGGGTGGTCTTCGGCATCCTGGACGCCTCGGCCAACTCGACCCTCGACCAGACCCGCATCTACGCCGCGGAAGTCGACCGCATCTACCGCAGCCTCCCTGAGACCGACTTCACCTTTCAGGTGACCCAGCCCAGCAGCGGTTTTGCCGGCATGGTGGTCAAGCCATGGGACCAGCGCGAGCGCAGCGTTTTCCGCATCCTGCCCGAGCTCCAGGAAAAGCTGCACTCCATCCCGGGCGTCCGGATCTTTCCCGTGCTGCCGCCGGCCCTGCCGGGCGGCGGGCAGTTCCCGGTGGAGTTCGTGCTGGCATCGACGGCCGAAACCGACCGGATCCTCGAGTTTGCGCAGCAGATCCAGACCAAGGCGCAGCAGAGCGGGCTGTTTGCCTTCCCGCCGCTCATCGACGTCAAGATCGACCAGCCGCAGTCCGAGATCCTGATCGACCGCGACAAAGTGGCGGAGCTGGGCCTGGATCTGCAGCGGGTCGGATCGGACATGGCCGCCATGGTGGGGGGCAATTTCGTGAACCGCTTCGACATCGGCGGCCGCAGCTACAAGGTCATCCCGCAGATCCAGCGCGTTGACCGGCTGACGCCGGAGCAGCTCAAAAACATCCACGTCACCGGCCCGGCCGGGCAGCTGGTGCCGCTCAGCACGATCGCCACTATCCGGAGTTCGACCGTGCCGCGCTCGCTGAATCGCTTCCAGCAGCTGAACGCCGTTACGATCAGCGGGGTTGCCGTGCGGCCGCTGGACGAGGCCCTGCGTTTTCTGGAGGACGAGGCTGCGAAAATCCTGCCGCAGGGCTATGTGCTCGACTACACCGGCGAGTCCCGCCAGCTGCGCGCGGAGGGCAACCAGTTCCTGCCGACCTTCGGGTTGGCGATCATCCTGATCTTCCTGGTGCTGGCGGCCCAGTTCAACAGCTTCCGCGACCCGTTCGTCATCCTGGCCGGCTCGGTGCCGCTCGCGGTCTTCGGGGCGCTGATCTTCACCTTTCTCAAAATGCCGGACCCGAACGTCGTCTTCTGGACCAGCGGCTGGACGACGACGCTCAACATCTACTCCCAGGTCGGTTTGGTCACCCTGGTGGGGCTGGTGTCGAAAAACGGGATCCTGATCGTCGAGTTCGCGAACCAGCTCCAGAAGGAGGGCCGCTCCAAGCGCGACGCCGTGCGCGCGGCCGCCATGACCCGGCTGCGGCCGATCCTGATGACCACGGCGGCCACGATCGCCGGCCACTTCCCGCTGGTCCTGGTGACGGGCGCAGGCGCCGCCGCGCGCAACTCCATCGGGTTGGTGCTCGTCGGCGGCATGGCCGTGGGCACATTCTTCACCCTGTTCGTCGTGCCCTCCATCTACATGCTGATCGCCCGGGAGAAAAATGAAGTTTCCAGCGAGACGGCTGCGCCCTTGCCCGCAAACCTCCCGGCGCAGCCGCAGGCTGTCGAGCGTTAAAACGGCCTTGCGGTAAAGGCGCACCGCGCGTCCCCCGCATAGCGGCCGGTGCGTATGGGCGGGGAGCACCCGAGCGATCAGATTGGGCCGGGAAGCGCAAGAGGCGTTCGTCGGCGGGCAGGGCCGGCCCGCTCAGGCCTGTCTGATCTCGCGCTCGCTGATCCCCATGAGGTAGAGCAGGCCGTCGAGGCCCACGCTCGATATCGAGCGGTCCGCGTTGGCGCGGACGATGGGCTTGGCGTGGAAGGCCACCCCCAGGCCGGCCGTGTGCAGCATGGGCAGGTCGTTGGCGCCGTCGCCGACGGCGATGGTCTGCTCGAGGCTGATGTTCTCGACCATGGCGATGGTCTTGAGGATTTCGGCCTTCTTGGGCCCGTCGATGATGTCGCCCTTCAGCCGGCCGGACAGGCTGCCGTCCGCGACCTCCAGCTGGTTGGCGAAGACGTAGTCCAGCCCGAGCTTCTGCTGGAAGTACCTGCCGAAATAGTCGAACCCGCCGGATATGATCCCCAGCTTGTAGCCGAGGCCCTTGAGGGTGGCGACCACGCGTTCGGCGCCGTCGGTCAACCGTAGGCCTTCCGCCACTTCGGCCAGCACCGTCTCCGGCAGCCCTTTCAGGTGCGCCACCCGTCGGGTCAGGCTCTCCTTGAAGTCGAGCTTGCCGTTCATGGCCTCCTCGGTGATCCGGGCCACCTCGGCGCCGGCGCCGGCGCGCTCGGCCAGGAGGTTAATCACCTCCGCCTGCACCAGGGTCGAGTCCATGTCGAAGACCACCAGCCGCCGGTTCTGGCTGTAGAGGTTGTCGACGTGGAAGGAGATGTCGACGCCGGTCTGCTCGGAGATCGACAGCAGCCGGGCGCGGAAGCCGTCGGGGTCGGCGAGCCGCCCCGAAACGCTCATCTGGATGCAGGCCTTGGGGCTCGTCTCCGGGTTGAGGAGCGAGACGCGGCCGGAGAGGCGTGTGATCACCTCGATGTTCAGGCCGTTATCGGCGATGCTTTGCGCCAGCCGGCAGATTTGGGCGGCATTGATCTTGCGGCCCAGCATGGTGATGATCCGCCGCTCCTTGCCCTGCTGGGCGACCCACTCCTCGTAGCGATTCTCTTCGATCGGGGTGAACTGGGCGGTGATGCCCAGCTTGTGGGCCGCAAAGAGGAGGTCTTTCAAAATCGAGGCGGACCGGTGCTCGTCGGGGATCTCGATCAGGATCCCCAGGGAGAGAAACTCGTGGATGACGGCCTGCCCGATGTCCAGGATGGTGACGTTGTACCCGGCCAGGGTCTCGGTCAACTGGGCGGTGAGCCCCGACTTGTCCTTGCCGGTGATGTTGATCAGTACGATTTCGCGCATGGCAAAAATGGTCCAAGGGTGCAAGGGGTCTATGGTTCAGTTAAAAGCAACTCGATCGCTTGCGGGGGCGGCCACCAGAAAGAGCGGCCTTTGTTTCGCCATGGGCCGGCCAAGGCTGTTGCCTCGGACTTTCTATAGGGACTTGGCCACGAGGTCAAACGAAATCAACTGAACATTCTGAAAGGCGCAGAATTGCGGATTAGCTGACCAACAACATCAACTTCTTGCATTTCCCCAATTCGGTTCGTCCCTCCGATATACGTATCGTGAACCGGGTTGTCTTTCAAATTGACACCCCTTGCCTTAGACAGGAAAAACTGCCAGGAAGTAGGCTGTCAGTATCAACGGTTCTTAGATGATTTGTTTCATGTGAAATCGACAGAAAGAAAAAGGCAAAGCTAAAACTAAGCTCTGCCTTTTTATTCAGCAACACAGATTATTTAGTTGTTTTTAAACTTCTTTCTGCTGCAACCAACTATCCCGAGTAAACCAGCTCCAAGAAGAACCATGGTTGCTGGTTCGGGGACTGGGCTTACACGAACATTATCAATGCAAGTTGTTTCTAATGAACTATTTCTGAGCAAATCTGCTCTAATAAGTATTCCCTCTATATCAGATAGCCTTTCCTGCAGTGTGCCGCCACCTGCTTGATCAGTGACATAAAAGTTGCTATTTAATATGTCAATTTTATAATGAACCCATTCGCCTTTTTGGCTCACTGTGAAATCGGTTCCTTCAGCAAAGGAATTTGATTCGCCAGGCAAATTAAGAAGTACAAGGGGAAAAGATTCAATCTTCGGGTCTGATTCGCCTGTCACTTTTATGTCAAATTCTATTGCCCCCCCGTAATAACCACTCCAGTTTTTCCAATTTTCATTGATAAAAAAGGCGGTTGAAGTGTTTGATGTGATGCAAATAGAACCTGAACATAAATCTGGTTCCTCAGTTGGTTTGTTTATTCCAAAAAAGGCTTCCCAACCTTCGGCATTAGTATCAAACGTGCTGTACCAGGTAGCAAAAGCTGTTGAAGTGGATAACAATAAAAAGGACAAAATTACTACAGCAACAACTCTAATACGATTCATAAGCCCTCCTTTTTTTTGTTGTGAAAAATTTTTTGTTTACGGCTACATTGCAAAAAATATGCCCGATTAATATTGTAAATAGTCATAAAAAAACAGCACCATAGGCTCTAATATGAAATAATTTTCTTAAATGTGTGTGCAAATATAGTCTCATTTTTATAAAAATAATTTCTCAGTAATTTCCGTAACTGAAGGCAAGGGCAAGAACCCTCCGAGGCAAAAGGTTTCTGCAAATTCAGGATGAGAGGGGTACCCGTAAAAGGAAGCGTTGCTGGAAAGGAGGGGATGGAGCATAACTACGCAGACAAACCAGCTCCCCCTTCAAGTCAGGTGCAATGGAAAAGTTGATAGAACTGATTGGAAATATACCCCGGTCAGGGTCAGGGAATCAAACTAAAAGAAATCAGCTCGCGGAGTCTATATCACAAGGAACCACTACGTTGTGATTTGTCGATGGTATCATAACAAGCAGGCAATCTGTAAATAACTCTTTCTGCCAGGCGGCATCTGCAGCTAATTGGAGACTTTCTTCGATTTTAAACATAAACCCTCGGAACGCGGGCGGTGAGGTCGCAGGTGATTTCGTAGTTGATGGTCCCGAGCGCCCGGGCGAGGTCGTCTGCCGAAATAAACTCATTCCCCTGTTTTCCGAAAATGACGACTTCGTCTTCGAGCTGGACGTTGGGGAGCGCGCCCACATCGAGCATCGTCAGGTCCATGCAGACCCGGCCGACGACCGGCGTGCGCCGGCCGCCCACCAGCATCTCGCCTTTCGATGAGAACAGGCGGCGGTAGCCGTCGGCGTAGCCGGCGGGGATGGTGGCGATGAGGGTGGGGGAAGGGGTGCGATAGGTCATGCCGTAGCTGATGCAGGTTCCGGCCGGGACCGACTTCAGGTGGATGATGCGGGTTTTTAGCGCCATGGCCGGCTGCAGGGAAATTCCCGTAAGATCGACCTCGTCGGAGGGCGCGAGCCCGTAGAGCGCAATCCCGGGGCGCACCAGGTCTAGGTGGGAGTCGGGCAGCGCGATGAGGGCGGCGCTGTTGGCGGCATGCCGGAGCGCGAACTCCAGGCCGGCCGCCCGCAGTGCGGAGAGCACCTCGCCGAAGAGGGCCAGCTGGCGCTCGGCGTAGCTTATGTCGGCGCTGTCGGCGGCGGCGAAGTGGGTGAAGATGCCTTCGGCCTCGAGCCCCGGCAGGCGGGCGATGGCGGCCGCCTCGCGGATGAACTCCTGCCCCACGCCGTTACCGGACGCTTTGCCGGAGAGCGCCGCGGGCACCATTCCCAGCCGGCCCATGCCCGTGTCCACCTTCAGGTGCACGCGGATGCGCTTGCCCTGCGCGGCCGCCGCGGCGGAGTAGGCTTCAGCCGCTGCCAGAGAATAGACGGACTGCCGCAGGTCGAACTCGGCCAGGCGGCCGGCCGCCTGCGGCGGGGTGTAGCCGAATACCAGGATCGGCGCCCCGAGCCCCGCCTCGCGCAGGAGGACCGCCTCCGGCAGCCGGGCGACCCCCAGCCACGCGGCGCCGCTGGCGAGCGCCGTGCGGGCGACTTCGACGGCGCCGTGCCCGTAGCCGTTGGCTTTGACCACGGCCATGAGCCGCGCATTCGGGTGGGTGATGCGCCGCAGCTCCGAGACATTGTGGGCGATCGCGTCGATGTCGATTTCGGCCCAGATCAAGGGGGGGGCGTTGCTTGCGTTCATCGCGTTGCTTGCGTTGGTCGCGTTTTATCGTTGGCCGCCTTGAAAGTCGGCCTGAAAACAGGCTCGGGAAGGTCAGGATGATAGACATTATTCGAAGCGGAACGGAAACGCAATATTCCAATGGCGGTATCTGACTGCAAGGCGTGACGCCTGCTGCCCTGCCATAAGCGAGCACGCATCCATCCCGCGAGCAACGCGGATAACGCGCCCAACGCGCTAACGCTTCAGCGCCTCGAAGCTCTCCTTGGCATGGTAGGAGCTGCGCACGAAGGGGGCGCTCGCGACCTCGGAGAACCCCATGTCGAGCGCGGCCTGGCGCCAGCGCTCGAACTCCTCCGGGGGGACGAAGTCCTCCACCGGCAGGTGCTCCGCCGAGGGCTGAAGGTACTGGCCCAGGGTGAGGATCCGGCAGCCGGCGGCGCGCAGTCCCGCGAGCGTCTGCCGGATCTCCTCCGGCCGCTCGCCCAGGCCGAGCATCAGGCCCGATTTGGTCGGGATCCCGGGGGCGATCTCTCCGGCGCGGCGCAGCAGCTCGAGCGAGCGGCGGTAGTCGGCCTGCGGCCGAACCTGCGGGTAGAGGCGCGGAACGGTTTCGATGTTGTGGTTGAGGACGTCGGGCCGGGCGCCGAGCACGGTGTTAAGCGCAGCAAGATCCCCCTGGAAGTCGGGGATCAGCACCTCGATCTCAGCCCCCGGCACCTGCTGGCGGATCGCCTGGATGGTCGCAGCGAAATGCGCGGCCCCGCCGTCGGCCAGGTCGTCCCGGGTGACGGAAGTGACTACGACGTATTTGAGCCCCATGGCCGCGACTGCCGCGGCCACTCGGGTCGGCTCCCGGGGGTCGAGCGGTTCGGGGACGCCGGCGGCCACCGAGCAGAAGCGGCAGTTGCGGGTGCATCTCCCGCCCATGATGAGGAAGGTTGCCGTGCCGTGGGAGTAGCACTCCCAGATGTTCGGGCACTTGGCCTCCTGGCAGACGGTGTGGAGCCTGCCCGCTTCGATGAGCGCGCGCACCTGGTTGAACGCCTCGCCGGCCGGCAGCCGGCGCTTGAGCCAGTCCGGCTTGCGGGCGGCCGGGCGTTTTGGTGCGGCATCCGCCATGTCGTCTACCCTCGAACCCTTTCGCGGCATTCGGCGGGGGCGGGAACGTCGTTTCCGCAGGGAGTTTCTGCGCTGGGGGACCGCAAGCGCAGCAGCTCCCGCCGCTCGAGCGCCTCTAAACCGATCTGGAAAACGGCCTCGATGTGCGCCCGGACCTCGCCTTTGACCTCGGCCATGCCGGCGGGCGCCGCGGCTTCCGCAGCGATCGAGGTGACGCCCACGCCCTGCAGGCCGCAGGGCTGGATCCAGGAAAACGGGGCCAGGTCCGGGTCCACGTTGAGCGCCATGCCGTGGAAGCTCACCCCGCGGCGCACGGCGATCCCGATGGCGCCGATTTTTTTAGGGCCCACCCAGACCCCGCGGTTGATGGGGTTGCGCTGCGCCCGTACGCCCCAGCCGGCGCAGGTGCGGATCATCACCTCTTCGAGCCGGTCGACCAGGTCCACGACCCCGATGCCCAACTGCAGCAGGTGCAGGATCGGGTAGATCACGAGCTGGCCCGGGCCGTGGTAGGTGATGTTGCCGCCGCGCTCGACCTGGACGAGGCCGATGCCGGAGCGGCGCAGCCGCTCCTCGGGCACGAGCAGGCACTCGCGCCCGCCGCGCTTGCCGAGCGTGAAGACCGGCGGGTGCTCGAGCGCGAGGATCACATCGTGCGGCAGGCGTCCATCCGCGCGCGCTTCGACCAGGCGGGTCTGCAGCGCCCAAGCCTCCTCGTAGGGGACCCGCCCGAGGTCGACGATCCCCCAGCTCTGCCGCTTTGCGGTCAAGACACTATCACCCTGTGCCTCATTGCTCGGCACCTCTCAGCAGGTCGGGCGCGATCGAATCGCGGCTGGGAGCCGCTCCCACTCTGTCTGGATGATAAGCGCCACCGCAGGCGGTGCTCAAGGCTAACCGCTCGCTGCTCTGATCGCCCATCTTTCGTTTCCTACCCCGTCAGACGCGGCTTGCGCGCGGCGGCGGTCTCATCGAGCCGTCTCCGCCGGCAGCGGGTGGGGGCCTGGTGCAGGGTGTCGGGCGACTGCTCGGCCTCGGCGGCGATGGCCTGCATGGCCTCGATGAACCGGTCGATCGTCTCCTTGGATTCGGTCTCGGTGGGCTCGATCATGATGGCCCCGGGCACCACCAGCGGGAAATAGATCGTGGGCGGGTGGTAGCCGTAGTCCATCAGACGCTTGGCGATGTCGAGCGTGCTCACCCGGTGGGCCTGCTGGAGCTTGTCGGAGAAGACGCACTCGTGCATGCAGGGCCGGTCGTAGGGCAGGTGATAGACCCCCTTCAGCCGCTCCTTGATGTAGTTGGCCGCCAGCACGGCCAGCTGGCTCGCCCGTTTCAGGTTCGCTGCGCCCAGGCTCAGGATGTAGCTGTAGGCGCGGACCAGGTTGCCCATGTTGCCCCAGAACGCCTGCAGCTTGCCGATGGAGAGCGGGTAGTCATCGGAAAAGGTGTAGACGCCGTCCGCGTAGCGCACCCGCGGCACGGGCAGAAACGGCTCGAGGCGGCGGCGCACGCACACCGGGCCGGCGCCCGGCCCGCCCCCGCCGTGCGGGGTCGAGAAGGTCTTGTGCAGGTTGAGGTGGAGCACGTCCACGCCGATCTCCCCCATGTGCACCTGGCCGAGCACGGCGTTCATGTTGGCGCCGTCGCCGTAGACCAGCCCGCCCCGGCCGTGGACGATCTCGGCGACCGCGCGGATGTTCTCCTCGAACAAACCGAGCGTGTTGGGGTTGGTGACCATGATGCCGGCGGTCTCTGCGTCCATGACGGACGCGACCGCCTCGGGGGAGATCACCCCGCGCTCGTTGGAGGCGACCGGGACCGCCGTGTAGCCGCAGAGCGCGGCGCTCGCCGGGTTGGTGCCGTGGGCCGTGTCGGGCACGATGATCTTGGAGCGCGGCCGGCCCTGCTGGCGGTGGTAGGCGTGGAAGATCAGCATGCCCGCGAGCTCGCCCTGGGCGCCGGCCGCGGGCTGGAGTGTCACCGCGTCCATCCCGGTGATCTCGGCCAGCAGGCACTCGAGGGCCGCCATCAGCTCGAGCGCCCCCTGGCAGAGGGCGGCCGGCAGCAGCGGGTGGGCGCCGGCGAATCCCGGCCGGGAGGCCTGGCGCTCGTTGGTCTTGGGGTTGTATTTCATGGTGCAGGAGCCCAACGGGTAGAACCCGGCGTCGACCGAGAAATTCCACTGCGAGAGGCGGATGTAGTGGCGCACGACCTCCGCCTCGCTGAGGTCCGGAAAGTCGGGCCCCTCGCCGGCCAGCTCGGCCGGCGGCTCGGCGCGCGCGACGTCGGGGCGCGGCAGGGAGTAGCCTGAGCGGCCCCTGCGGCCCTGCTCCCACAAAAGGGGTTCGTTCAATATCAGGCCGCCGGCACCTGGAAACTCCTTCATGACTGCACCTCCCGGACCAGGGCGTCCATAT
This sequence comes from Desulfobacterales bacterium, assembly GCA_025454255.1. Lineage (GTDB taxonomy): Bacteria > Desulfobacterota > Desulfobacteria > Desulfobacterales > SpSt-501 > SpSt-501. The sequence goes on from JALOOU010000002.1 coordinate 91,440, forward strand.
CTTCCCGAGGCATGGTTTCGGTGACGCCGAACAGGTAGTGGTCGGCCAGTTCGGGGTAGTAGGGCTCGAGCGGCAGGCCGGCCATGATGTTGCGGTCGAGCAGGCGGCGGTAAGTGTCCCGGAAACGGGGCGGGAACACGGCCGTGAACTCGTTGAAGGTCGGGGCGTCGAAGGCGAGGCCGACGCCCGCCTGCCGCAGCCGGGCCTTCAGGTATTCGCTGCGGTCGTAGTTCAGGCGGGCGAGCTCGCGCAGCCCGCTGCCGCCCAGGCAGGCCATGAAGGCGGCCGCCGTCAGGGCGCAGAGGCTGTTGTTGGTGCAGATGTTGGAGGTGGCCTTTTCGCGGCGGATGTGCTGCTCGCGGGTGGCGAGCGTCAGCACGAAGCCGCGCCGGCCCTCGACGTCGGTGGTTTCGCCCACCAGCCGGCCGGGCATGTGGCGCACGTGCTGCATCCGGGTGGCGAACATCCCCAAGCCCGGGCCGCCGAAGGAGCGCGGGATCCCCATGCTTTGGCCCTCGCCGCAGGCGATGTCCGCACCCAGCCGCCCGGGGCTCTTGAACAGTCCGAAGGCCAGGGGCTCGCTGAAGGCCGCCACGCACAGGGCGCCGGCGGCGTGGGCGGTTTGGGCGATGGCCGGCAGGTCCTCGATGCAGCCGAAGAAATTGGGCGACTGCACGGCTACCGCGGCCAGCTCGGCGGCGTCTCCGATGGCGGCGGCGCCGGTGGCTCCGGTCGGGCCGAAGGCCAGCTCGCGCACCTCGACCCCCGCCGGTGCGAGATAGGTCTCAACCACGCGCCGGTAGAGCGGGTGCACGGCGCGCGCCAGGGCGACCCGGGGCCGCCGCGTGACCCGCACGGCCATGAGCAGGGCTTCGGCCAGGGCCGAGGCGCCGTCGTACATGGAGGCGTTGGCCACCTCAAGCCCGAGCAGCCGCGCGGTCAGGGTCTGGTACTCGAAGACGGCCTGGAGCGTGCCCTGGCTCACCTCGGGCTGATAGGGGGTGTAGGAGGTCACGAACTCCGAGCGGGAGGCGAGGAAACCCACCGCGGCCGGGATGTGGTGGTCGTAGCTGCCGGCGCCGACAAACACCTTGGCTTCGGGCGCGGTCGCCATGCGGCCCGCCAGCCGGTCGATGTGCGCATCCAGCTCCCACTCGGTCAGGGGCTCGGGCAGCCTCATCTCCGCGCGGCGGCGGCACTCCGGCGGAATGGCGGCAAACAGCTCCTCCAGGGAGCCCGCCCCCACGGCCGCGAGCATTTCGGCCACGTCCTCAGTCGTGTGCGGAAGGTAGCGCATGGGGCCTCATCCTTTCAGCTTTTCGCGGTAGGCCTGGCTGGTGAGCAGCGCGTCGACCTCCTCCGGGTTCGCCGGTTCGATGGCGATCATCCACCCTTCGCCGTAGGGCGCCTTGTTGACCAGCTCCGGGGAGTCGGCGAGCGCGGCGTTGGTCTCCACCACCTTGCCCGCCACCGGCAGGTAGAGCTCGGAGACCGCTTTGACCGATTCCACGCTCCCGAACGGGGCCCCCTTGGCCAGGGTCTTGCCCGCCTCCGGCAGCTCCACGTAGACCACATCGCCCAGCTGGTCCTGGGCATAGTCCGATATGCCGATTCTCACGGGGCTGCCGCCGGGGCTGATCCACTCGTGGCTTTCCGCGTAGCGCAGGTTCTCCGGGAACGTGAGTTCTGAAAGCTCTTTCATGCCTCTCCTCCTCCAGATGGGTTGTGACGATCGGGGTGCGCATGCTCCGCGCCGCCGCGCCGGCCGCGCAGACGGCGTCCGCGGGGGCTGCGACCGCCGCGCCGCCTGGCGAGGGATCATAACACATCCGCCGAGCCAGTTTAAGAACTTTTCTGCCGGGCGAAAAAGCGGCCTCATCTCCCGGAACCTTTTTGAATTTTGTGGATGCCGGCACCGAAATAGTTGCATTGCCGATATCTCTGTGCTAACCAGCGACACGTTCAATCACGCTTTTCCGCAACACCAACCGGGGTCACCCAAAGGAGGAAGGCATGAAGAAGATCACCGTCTTTGCCGTGCTGTTGCTGGCCGGGGTTCTCATGGTATCGGGGGCCGTCGCCCAGAAAGCACCCGTGCTCAAAATCGGCATCAACGCCGAGATCACGGGCGACATCCCCAAGGTCGGCGAAGCCACCAAGAACGCCGCCCAGATGTATGTGGAGGACGTCAACAAGGCCGGCGGGATCGAGGTCGGCGGCAAGAAGTACCGGCTCGAGCTCGCCGTCGAGGACAACGAGGCCAAGGCCGAGTCCGCAGCCAAGGCTGCCACCAAGCTGATCACCGTCGATGAGGTCATCGCCATCGTCGGGCCCCAGGCCTCCAAGCAAGCCGTCCCGGCGGGCGAGATCGCCAACAACTACAAGACCCCGATGATCAGCGGCTGGTCGACCAACCCCAACACCACCAAGGGGCGGCCCTTCGTGTTCCGCGCCTGCTTCCTCGACGACTTCCAGGGGCCGGCGCTGGCGATCTTCGCCACCGACGAGTACAAGTATAAAAAGGCCGCCGTGCTCTACGATGTGGCCAGCGACTACCCCAAGGGGCTGGCCGAGTTCTTCAAGAAGGACTGGGAAGCCAAGCATGGGGCGGGATCGGTCGTGGCCTACGAGAGCTTCACCACCAAGGACACCGACTTCAGCTCCCAGCTGACCAAAATCATCAACTCCGGCGCGGAGTTTCTCTTTACCCCGCAGTACTATAACGAGGTGCCCCTGATCGTGCAGCAGGCCAAGCAGCTCGGCTGGAAGAAGCCGATCCTCGGCAGCGACAGCTGGGCCTCCGACGAGCTGGTCAAGCTTTGCGGCAAGGACTGCCTGGGCTCCTTCTTCGTCTCCCACTACGCCTCGGCCGGCGCCAAGGGCGCCACCAAAGAGTTCATCGACCGCTACAAGGCCAAGTACGGCGCGATCCCCGACGACGTGGCCGCCCTCACCTGGGATGCGATCGGGCTGATCGGCAACGGCATCAAGAACGCCGGCAAGATCACCGGCGACATCAAGAAGGACCGTGAGGCCGTGCGCAACGCCATCGCCGCCACCAAGGACTTCCCGGGCATCACGGGCACCATCAGCTTTCCGCCCGGCAGCGGCGACCCCATCAAGTGCGCCAACATCGTCAAGATCAACGACAAGGGTGAATTCGAGTTCTACAAGCTCGCTTGCCCGTGACACCGGCACCCTCTTTCACGGCGGTGGCCATCGGCAGGGCCGGTGGCCACTTCATAAGGAAGAGGGGCTTTTTGCCGTGCTTCCAATCGAAATTCGCCGCAGCGGCGTCGAGAACTAAGAGAGAGAGGGCGCTGCCCGTTGCCGGTCAAGAGGCCGGCAACGGGCAGTTGCCTCACCGGGCCACCGGTCTCCCGCCCTCGGCAGGAGGTGGCCTCCAAACAGCGCTCCGGCCTCCCCCGCCTTTTTTTTAAAAAAAGGGAGAAGAGGGGATTTCATTGCGCAGCATAGATCACCCGGCACCCTAACCCGCATTCTTCTGAGCAGGAACCCGGCATGAGCGTCTTTCTTCAGAACCTGATCAACGCCTTGCAGTGGGGCAGCTTCTACGCCCTCATCGCGATCGGCTACTCCATGGTTTACAGCATCCTCATGTTGTTCAACTTCGCCCATGGGGACGTCTTCATGACCGGGGCCTACATCGGCTTCGGCGTGGCCACGGCCCTGATCGCCCTGAGCGCCGCCGGCATCATCGCGCTGCCCAGCTGGCTGATCCTGGTGCTCACGATCCTGTTTTCCATGGTGCTCACCGCCTGTCTCGGCATGTTCATCGAGCGCGTCGGCTACCGCCCCCTGCGGGACGCGCCGCGAGCCTCGGCCGCCATCACCGGGCTGATGATCGGAATCATCCTGGAGACCGGCAACCTGATTCTGCTGGGGGCGCAGCGCGTCAAGTTCCCGGCCTTGATCCAGCCGGTGACCTACGATCTCGGCGGGGTGTTCGTCACCAACCAGAAGATCATGATCGTGGTGGTCTCCCTCTCCCTGGCGCTCGGGCTGCACCAGTTCATCCGCCACACCAAGTGGGGTATGGCCATGCGCGCCATGGCCTTCGACTACGTCGTGGTGCCGCTGATGGGGGTCCCCATCAACAAGATCGCCGCGATGACCTTCGCCCTGGGCTCGGGCCTCGCCGCGGCCGCCGGCATCCTCTTCGGCATGGCCTATCCGGTGCTGGATCCCTACATGGGGATCATGTTCGGCTGGAAGGCGTTTGTCGCGGCTATCCTGGGCGGACGCGGCTCCATCCTGGGCGCCACCCTGGCCGGTTTCATCCTCGGGTTCATCGAGATTTTCGTGGCCATGGTGTTTCCCTCGACGCTGCGGGACTTCATCGCCTACTCGATCATTCTGCTGATACTGGTTTTCCGGCCCTACGGTCTTTTCGGGGAACCTTACTCCGTTCGCTTGAGACTCTAACTCCCGTGCGCTCCGGCCGCCGGTAGAACATCGGAAACGAGCTTCCATATGAGCACACCCAACGACATTCCGAACCGTCCGGGCCGCCGGCTGCGGCTGTGGCGCCATTTCCAGCTGGTTCCCCTGCTGGGCTGGTTGGCGGGGCTGCTGGCGGCGGTTTCGGCCGAACAGTTCGTGGGCCTGGAGTTGGCCCACCTGGTGGAGCTTCCCCGGATCCCGGTGCTCTTCGGGTTTGAGAATGCGCTGAAGCGGCCCGAGATGATCCCCGGAACCGTTCTCTACATCCTGGCGATCTACCTGGCCCCCACGTTGCTGGTGGGGCGGGTGCTCCAAACCCCCGCCAACCGGCTGGCGGGGGTCCTGGCCCGCAACTGGCCCGCTGTCTCCATCGGGCTCCATCTGGCGCTGCTCTATGCGGTGCTGCACCTGTGGTCCGACGTGAACGACTACCGGCTGATCGTCGTCAAGATCACCCTGATCGCGGTGATGGTGACCCTGAGCCTGAATGTCATCAACGGCTACATGGGCGAGTTCTCCTGCTCCCATCCCGGGTTCATGGCGCTGGGGGCCTATGCGGGCTCGGTCGTCACGATCGCCCTGTTCACCAACAGCAGCCTGTTCGGCAAGGCGCTGTTGCCGGCGGCGATCGGCCCCTACCTCTTCCCACTGGCGCTATTGGCCGGCGGGTGCGTGGCCGCGGTGGGGGCGCTGGTGGTGGCGATTCCCTCCTTTCGCACCCGGGGCGACTACCTCGCGATCATCTCGCTGGCCTTCACCTTCATCGTCAAGAGCCTGATCGAAAATGTGGAAGTCGTGGGCGGCCCGCGCGGGATGAGCGGGCAGCCGGACTGGTCCACGCTGCCGGTCGTCTTCGCCTGCGCGGTGATCTGCGTCGGGGTCATCAACAACTTCGTGCGCTCCATTTACGGCAAGGCGCTCAATGCCGTGCGCGACAACGAAATGGCGGCCGAGGCCATGACCGTGAACACCCAGCACACCAAAATGGTCGCTTTTCTGTTCTCGGCCTTCTGGGCCGGGGTGGCCGGGGTGCTTTTCGCGCACGTGCTGCGCTACGTCAACCCGGGCACCTTCGGTCTGCAGCAGCTGGCCGAGGTGCTGGCCATGGTCTATTTCGGCGGGTTGAACTCGGTCTACGGGTCCATCGTGGGGGCGGTGAGCATCAACATGCTGAGCGAAATGCTGCGGCCGCTCGAAATCTGGAAATGGATTTTCATCCCGTTGCTGCTCATCCTGGTGATGATCTTCCGGCCCACCGGGCTGATATCGTTCAAGGAGTTCGACCCCTTTCGGCTGATTCAACCGAAAGACGCCTCGAACGCCAAACGCCGGAGTTGAAAGCGGAGAGGCGGGTTGCCGCTACTTCCGGGGCGGGGCTTTTGCGGGAAGGGCTTGCCGCTGCGGCCCGACCCCGACGCCATAACCACAACCAACTCGTAAGCGGGCTTGGGGTATGACTGCGTTGCTGAACGTCGAGCACATGACCCACTTCTTCGGCGGGCTGCGGGCTGTTTACGACTACAACCTGCAGATTTCGGCCGGAAAGGTGTGCGGCCTGATCGGCCCCAACGGGGCCGGCAAGACCACGGTTTTCAATTTGATCACCGGCATCTATCGGCCCACCGAAGGCCGCGTTACGCTGGAAGGCGCGGACCTGGTCGGTCTGGCGCCCTACGAGATCGCCGCGCGCGGGCTGGGGCGCACCTTTCAGAACATGCTGCTCTGGCGGCACATGACGGTCATCGACCACGTGCGGCTCGCGCGCTATTCGAAGCTCGGCTACGGCCTTGCCGGCGCGTTTCTGGGGACCCGGCGGCGGCACCGCAAAGAGGCCGAGCACGAGGCGGCCGCGCGGCGCTTTTTGGCGATGATGGGCATCGATCATCTGGCGGACCAGGTCGTGGTCAACCTGCCCTACGGCGCCCAGCGCCGGGTGGAGATGGCCCGCGCGCTGGCCACCGAGCCCAAGATCCTCTTCCTGGACGAGCCCACCGCCGGCATGAACCCCGAGGAGCTCTCCCAGATGATGGATATCATCCGGCGCATGCGCGATGAGATCGGCGTCGGCATTTTTCTGATCGAGCACCGGCTGCGGGTCGTGATGGAGCTCTGCGAGCAGATCCAGGCCCTGGTCTTCGGCGAGGTGATCGCCGAGGGCACGCCGCACGAGATCCAGAACAACCCGGCCGTGATCGAGGCCTATCTGGGCAAGGAGGCGGTGGCGTGACGCTGCTATCGGTGGAGAACCTGAAGGTGTCCTACGGCAACATCAAGGCCCTGCACGGCCTGACGTTCGATATCGCCGAGGGGGAGATCGTCTGCATCATCGGGGCCAACGGCGCCGGCAAGAGCACCACCCTGAAGGCCGTTTCACGCATGGTGCCGGTGGAGGCCGGCTCCCGCATGACGCTCGACGGCAAGGACCTGCTGCGCTACCCCGCGGACCGGGTGGTCAGCGAACTGGGCGTCTCCCACGTGCCGGAGGGGCGGCGGCTGTTTGAAAACCTGACGGTGATGGAGAACCTGAAGCTGGCCACCTTCGCCCGCCGGGATGCGGAGCGCATCCGGCCGGATCTCCAGCGGGTGTTTGCCATCTTTCCGCGCCTGGAGGAGCGCCAGAACCAGAAGGCGGGCACGATGAGCGGCGGAGAGCAGCAGATGCTCGCCGTGGGCCGCGCCTACATGAGCGGCCGCCGGGTGATGCTCCTCGACGAGCCCTCCATGGGGTTGGCCCCGCTGCTGATGCTGAGCATGTTCGAGGCGCTGCGGGAGATCAACGCCGAGGGGACCACGATCCTGCTGGTGGAGCAAAACGCGCGCCTGGCGCTGAAATTCTCTCAGCGCGGCTATGTGCTCGAAAACGGCCGGCTGGTCATGGCCGGCCCCTCTCAGGATCTGCTCAAGGACCCGGAGGTCAAGAAAGCCTACCTGGGCGGCTGACGCCGGCGGGCCGCAGCCGCGCCTGGGTCACGGCGCTTTGCTCTCTGCGCGCAGCAGCGTCTGCGGGTCGACCATGAGCCGCTGCGCCTGGTCCCCCGCCAGCAGGAATGCCTGGTCGCTTTGCGAAGAGACGGCCGGGTGGGTCTTGTCGTCCCCGGACGGGGGGAAGACGGCGAGCGTGTGCTCGGCCGAGCCCCTGAGCGTGAGGGTATAGACGGGCTGTCCCAACCCGGATCGCTCCGCCTCGGGCAGGAACCGCTCGCACTGCAGCTCGGAGAGCTCGCCGACCAGCTGCCGCAGGCGCGCGCCGTCCGCCGGCTTTCCATCGGACCGCACCCAGGTCTCCGGGACCTCTGCGGCGCCGGCCGCAGTTCCCCCGGCGGCCTCCCCGCCTGAGCCCGGCTGGCGGCGGAAGACCGCCGTCGCCTGTTTCGCGGCGACCGCGACCTCCGTTATATCCGCGCGCTGGAAGGCCAACACGGTCTTGTTGCGCAACTCTTCGGCCCCCCCCGTGAAGTAGAACCTGAAGTTGTCCTGGGCGTGGAAAACGCGTTCATCCCCGGCCAACCGCACGAAGGTGTGGCGAAAAGAGGGGGCGACCTTGCCGATGTAGAGCTCGCGCCCCAGCCGGTCGCCCTGCCAGGCCTTGACGTGGATGCGGTTGTCGTCGTCGAGCTCGTAGAGGGCGTAGTTCTTGGACTCCGCCACCAGCGCGGTCAGGCGGAGTCCGCTCAGCGCGGCGAGCATGTCCTGGATGCTTTTCGGGGCGGCCGCAAACCCCTGCGGCTCTATGATCCAGCGGCCGTCGCGCCGGGTCAACGTCACCACCTGGTTCTGCCGCGAAATCTCGATTTGGGTGATGTCGGCCGCCGCCAGGGAGGCTATTTCAGGCAGGCTGTAGCGCGTCCGGTCCTGCCCGCGCTGGAGCAGGTAGACCGACAGGGCCGCGATGACGACCCCTAGTACGATGACCTCTTTCTTGATCTTCATGCCGGTAATCCTTTTGGCCGCCGAGCTCATTCGCCTGCGGCGGCGAACATCGCCTGGATCCTGCGTTTGCGGGCGGAACGCCGCACCCACACCCCTATTCCGAAAATGGCCACCAAAAACGGCAGCCCGGCGATGTTGAAAAACTTGATGAAGGTCCGCTCCCCGGGGCTGGTGTCGGCGAGCGGGTTGAAGGTCTGCTCCTTGGCCCGCAGGACGGCGATGTCCTCGCGGCCGTTTAGGGCGTCGACCGTGTTGAGCACAAACACCGTGTTGGCGCCCCGGCCGGTCTCGTCGATGACGATGTTCTTGAGCATGTCCGCAGAGCCCAGCACGAAAAGCTTCCCGGGTTTGCCCTTGGCGATGAACTGCCCCCGGTGCTCGACCTGCGCGAGGTCGATCGCGGCCGGGGAGGCGGCGGCCGGGTCCGCGGGTTTTTCCCCGGACGGCTCTGCGAGCTCTCTCACCGGCAGGGGCTTGCCGGCGAAGTAGCTCGGGAACTCGCCCTCCAGCAGATAGGCCAGCGGGCGGCTGCGCAGCTCCTCCTTGTCGGAGGGCGGCCGGAGGAACATGGGGTCGAGCGTGATGCGCTCCTTCATCTCCCAGGATTTTTCGGAGGAGGAGAAGAGCCGGTGGGCCCTGACCGACGAGTGGCGGGCCGCCTCCGGGGCGAGCTCCACCGGCGAGACCTTCACGGCCACCAGCCCCTTGATGTTGCGCATGAAGGCCAGCTCCTGGTTCATGAACTGGCGCTTGATGATCGGGGCGTAATAGAGCGGGCGTTCGCCTCCGCCCATCTGCGGCGGCATCTGCTGGCGGTAGGCGTTCTCGTCCAGCACGATGGAGCGGCGGATCTCAACCCCGTAATGCGCAAGCAGCCGCTCTAAGCCGGTCTCAACGGGCACAAACACCGACGACTGGCCGGGCATCCCCGGGGCCCCCGTCGGCCGTTCATCGAAGGCGTCCAGGACCAGGGCGAGGCTTTTGCCCTGCATCAGAAACTGGTCGATGCGGTAGAGCTCGTGCTCGCTGAACGGCTCCCGCGGGCTGACGACCAGCAGGCAGCCGATGCCCTCCGGGATGGGGCCCTCGGTGATGTTCACGGGTTTGAGTGAGTAGCCGGAGGCCAGTTGCTCCCTCAGATTGCTGAACGCCTGGGGGTCGTCCTGGGGGCTGCCGGGGGCCGCGCCGCCCAGAATCGGCGCGGCGCGTCGGCCGGTCAAAATGCCCAGCCCGTCGTGGATTTCGATGAGGGTCTCGACGCTGTCGTTGATCATACGGGCCAAGGCCTCGCCCTCGATCAGCTTGTACTGCGTGCCGAGGATGGGCAGGCGCACGATGTCGATCAGGGGCAGGGCGATCTTGCGACCGCGGTGTTCGACCACCAGGCCGATCAGCCCCCGCCCGGCCTGGATTCGGCCGTCGTTGGAGGCCGGCCAGGAGAGCAGCAGGAGGTTGTCGGCCTGGGAGAGCTCCTCCAGGTTGGCGTCGGCCGGGGGATCGAGGAAGCTGAAGGCCAGCTTGCCGTAGGTGCGGGCATTGAGCGTCCTCACGGCGCGTTCGACCTCGCCGGGCAAATCCGGAAGACCCTTCAACCCCATCAGGGGGGCCACCGTCTTGAGCGCCGCAGACATGACCAGTTTGACCTGGATGTGGCCTTGCACCTGCAGCAGGGCGCTGATTTTGTTGTTCATTTTGCGCATGGCGGTGGTGAGGCGGTACTCGAGCCCATCGGTCGTGGTGATGTTGGCGACCTGCTCGATCAGGTCCCCGTGGATGATGACCAGGCTCATGTAGGCCCGCTGGAACTTGACCTCGTCCTTCTCGATGGCCTGGATCTGCACCGGGTGAATCCCGTAGGAGCCGGCCAGCTTCTGGTTGTCGCGCGCCTCCGCGGTCATGTCCCCGTCTTCGGCGCTGACGTCGCGGAAGCGGTAGTTGAAAAGCCGGGGGTTGTGGTTGGCGTACTCCTCCAGCAGATCGCGCAGGGCCTGCTCGACGGCATTGTAGGGCGGGGGCAGGTTGCGGCTGAAGAAAACGTCGATGGTCAGGGGCTCGGAGAGGGTCGCCACGACCGTGCGGCTGGCCTCGGAAAGAGACAACACATTGCCCCGGGTCAGGTCGAAGCGGGCGAAAATCGTCGACGCGGCCATGTTGATCAGCACGACGGCGATCACATAGAGGCCGAACGTGACGAGGCCGGTGGAGCGTTTGGGTCGAGGCATATCGGCGGCTCCTTATATCAATGCCGGGCTTTGAGCACCAGGTTCGTGGCGTAAAGGCCGATGAATATCACGCTCGCAAAATAGACCAGGTTGCGGGTGTCGATGATCCCCCTGGCGATGGTGCGGAAGTGGACGTCGGCGGCCAGAGCGCTGAAGACCTGCAGCAGGTTGCGCGGCAGGAAAAAAAGCATCTGGCTGATGAGCGTCAGGGTAAAGCAGATCGCCGCCCCGACGATGAAGGCGACGATCTGGTTGCGCGTCAAGCTGGAGGCGAAGAGGCCCACCGCGGAAAACGCCGCTCCCAGCAGCAGGGCGCCTAAGTAGCCGCCGGCCACGGGGCCCCAGTCCAGCGAGCCCAGCATCGCGACGGTGATGGGGTAGGCCAGGGTCGGCACCAGCATGGCCGCGATGAATGCCACGCAGGCCAGGAACTTGCCCAGGATGACGTCGGCAAAGCCCACCGGCAGCGTCAGCAGGGTTTCGTAGGAGCCGATGTTGAACTCCTCGGCCAGCAGGCGCATGGTGAGCGCCGGCACGACGAAGGCGAAAACCGTCGGCAGCATCGCGAAGAAAGCGCGCAGACTGGCCTGGTTGAACAGGAAGAAGGTGGAGAAGAAAAACCAGCCCGTCACCAGAAGGAACATCGCGATCACGATGTAGGCGATGGGCGAGAGAAAATAGGCGTTAAACTCCTTGCGGCAGATGCGAAGGGCCTGGCGCATGTCAGCTCTCCTTGGTCAGTTCCCGGAAAACGGCTTCGAGGCTCTGGGTATCCTGGTGGAAGTCCAGCAGGACCCAGTCCGTCTGCTTGATGCGGCGGTAGAGCTCCGGGCGCGGGTCGGGCGCCGGAGTGCAGATGATGGCGATCCGCACGAGGGGGCCTTCCTGCTCGAGCACCTCCAGGCGGGCGACCCCCGCCAGCACGCCGAGCTCCCGCGAGACCTGCGCGGCGTCCGCCTGGTCCAGTGTGATCAGGATGCGGCTGCCTCCGCCCAGGCGCTCCTTGAGCTCCGCTGTCTTGCTGTCGGCCACTATTTTGCCGCGGTGGATGATGGCCACCCGGTCGCAGGTGGCCTCGGCTTCGCTCAGGATGTGGGTGGAGAAGATGACCGTCTTCTCGCGGCCGATGCGCTTGATGATCTCGCGGATTTCGACGATCTGGTTGGGGTCGAGCCCCGAGGTGGGCTCGTCCAGCACCAGGACATCGGGGTCGGCCATCATGGCGTGGGCCAGCCCCACGCGCTGCTTGTAGCCCTTGGAGAGCGCGCTGATGGTCTGGTGCATGACCTCGTTGATGCCGCATAGGTCACCCAGCCCGCGGATCCGCTCGCTGCGGCGGTCGGGCGCCACCCCCCGGATCGCGGCCACGTACCGCAGATAGTCGTAGACCAGCATGTCGTGGTAGAGGGGCGCGGACTCCGGCAGGTACCCCAGCATGGCCTTGATCGCGAGCGGCTGCTCCTCGATGCGGTGCTCTTTGACGCGGATGCTCCCGGCGGTGGGCCTCAGAAACCCCGTGAGCATGCGCAAGGTGGTGGTTTTCCCGGCCCCGTTGGGGCCCAGCAGCCCCAGAATTTCACCCTGCCGGGCGATCAGACTGATGCCGTCCACCGCGCAGACGTCGCCGAAATACTTGGTCAAACCCTCGATGTGGATCATGCGGATGCTCCTGAGTTTATATCGCAGGTGAACCAAACTCTATAAAAAATCCTTGCAAACTTGTCAATAATAGATGCCGTTGCCCGCCGCAGCGGGCGCGGCGCCTGCCTGCCGGCGGTGTTGACTTTGCAGGGGAACCGCGCGAAAAGCATCTTCACATCTTGCCAGCGCGGCGCGCTGCCGACCGCCCCGGGATTCCGGTCTGCGGGATCTTGGGGGGTGTGAGCGCGGCGCGCAGCGTTCTACCGAGGAGGGGTTTTGCAGATGGGAGGTTTCGGTCGTCTTGGGGTCTCTTGGGTTTGCCGAAGCGCTTTCGGGCTGTCCCTGGCCGCACTGGTGGCTTTCGGGCCGGTGGCAGATGCATCATCGGTGTCGGCGCAGGCCGCCGAGCCGCTTATGATCCCGGCCAGCTTCAGCCAGTTGGCGGAGATGGTCAGCCCGGCCGTGGTCAACATCCGCACCGTCAAGACCCTGAAAGGGGGCGGACCGGTCTTTCGCAACTTCCAAAGAGGGCCCTTCGGCCGCGAGCAGCCGTTCAACGACTTCTTCGAGCGCTTCTTCGGCGAGGAGATGCAGCGCGAGTTCAAGCAACCGAGCCTGGGCTCCGGCTTCATCATCGACAAGGAGGGGTACGTGGTCACCAACAACCACGTCATCGAAGATGCCGACCAGATCAAGGTCAAACTGGGCGACGAGAAGGAGTTCGACGCGCAGGTCATCGGCCGCGATGCCAGCACGGATTTGGCTCTGCTCAAAATCAAATCGGTGCAGGACCTGCCGGTGGTCAAATTGGGGGACTCCGCGCAGCTTAAAATCGGCCAATGGGTGGTGGCCATCGGCAGCCCCTTCGGACTGGAGCGCACCGTGACCGCCGGCATCGTCAGCGCCAAGGGCCGTGTGATCGGCTCCGGCCCCTACGACGACTTCATCCAGACCGACGCCTCCATCAACCCCGGCAACAGCGGCGGACCGCTGATCAACATGAAAGGCGAGGTGGTCGGCATCAACACCGCCATTGTCGCCAGCGGCCAGGGCATCGGCTTCGCCATCCCCATCAACCTCGCCAAGGGCATCATCGCCCAGCTCAAGACCGGCGGCGAAGTCACGCGCGGCTGGCTGGGAGTGGCCATTCAGGACGTGAGTCCGGAGATGGCCGATTATTACGGGGTTGAAGCCAAAAAGGGCGTCTTCGTGGCCGACGTGTTCAGAGGCGATCCGGCCGATGCGGCCGGGATCAAACCCAAGGACATCATCGTCGAGGTCAACGGTCAGAAGGTTGAGACCACCCGTCAGCTCACCAGCCTGGTGGCCGACATTCCCGTGGGGCAGACGGCGAAAGTCAAGGTGCTGCGCGACGGCCAGCCCCGGACGCTCAACGTCAAGATCGGCAAACGCGATGACACCCGCACAGCTGCCCGAGGCGAGGCGCCTGAAAAGCGCAGCGAGGACCCGCTGGGCCTGAGGGTGTCGGCCTTGACGCCTGAGATCGCCCAGCGCTTCACCATCGGCGAAACCGCCGGCGTGATCGTCACCGAAGTCCAGACGGGGAGCTCCGCCGAGGAGGCCGGGGTGCGCGTCGGGGACGTCATCAAGGAGGTCAACCGGATCGCCATCGAGTCGGTCGGCGACTACACCGCGGCGCTGAAGAAATTCGAGAAGGAGAAGACCCTGCAGCTCTTCATCTGGCGCAAAAACGCCGGGTTTCTGGTCCTCAAGCTGAAAAAGTGACCCCCGCACGCTCGGCCTTAGAGGAGCGCGGCACGCGAGCGCACCGCTTGAAAATCCGTTCGAATTAAAACTGCGCAAGCCCCCGGCAGTGACGGGGGCTTGCGCAGTTTTAGTCGGAGATGGTCTTCTTGATGTCGGGGATGGTTTCGGGCTTGCCCCGAATCATGTAGCGGCTGTCCCGGCTGCGGGCGGTGACGTTCTCATAGACGCCCTCGTCCCGGCGGACGAGCTTGGTGAAGCCGAGATCGCGCAGCTCGCTGTCGGTCTTGGGCGTGTTGACATGGGTGCGGGAGATGACCTTCCGGACGACGCCCCTGCAGTGGGGGCAGCGGCTCAAGGCCTTTTCCGCCAGCGATTGGCGCTGCTCGAAGATTCTGCCTGACCGGCAGGGTTCGCCCAGGTGTTCATACTCGTAGACGGGCACGGCGCTTCCTCCTGCTGTCTTGCCGCTCACACGGACGTAACGCCCCCATTTTATCATGCTCGCCCCCTTTTCCCAAGCCGTCCAAGTTCAGGCTAAAGTTTTATGCCAAACAGCCGATCGGATTCATAAATCACACCCGCGGGGGGGGGCGCATCGGCGGTCTCGGTCGCACCCGGGCGGCCGCGGCCGCTGCGCATTTCAGGAATTTATTCTCAGCGAAGACGAAACGGCGTTCAATGAACGGAACTGCGGCTTGCGGCCCAAATGACGTGGGCATGAAGATGAAAGAGGCGGAGACCTGCCAAGCCATGGGCATGGCCGAGGAGGCCCTCAAACTCTACGAGCAGGTCATCGCCGCAGGCCAAGGCCTCACCGCACCGGCTAAGCAGGCGCTCGCGGAGAAAGTCGATCGTCTCAGAAAGGAGATTTCGGATCAGCAGGCCTCCGAAGGCCCGGGGCTCTCCCCCGAGGATATCTCCCTCTTCCGCAAGACCCTCGCCGCCCACCAGGATCTGCCCGCCCTCATCGACGGGGCCGCCGCCCTCAAAGAACTCGGGTTGATGGACGAGGCGGTCGCCGAATATGAAAAACTGCTGGCGCAGGACAACCTGGCCGGCGGCGACTCCCGCTCGGACTATTCGGCGGCCAGGATCATCATCGATTACCTCACCTGCCTGCTGGAGGTCGCACCGCCGGCCGACGTCGCGCAGAAGGCCGGCCGTTTGATTCTCACGCACCATTTGCAGGAAAAAGAGATCGCCGGGATGAAGGCGTGGCTCGGCCGGCAGATGGAAACCCGCGACCAGGGCGACCTTGCCTTCGAGCTCTACAAGGCGGCCGTCGAGTTGGACCCCGCCGATGCGCAGACCGCCGAGCGCTTGAACGCCCTCCAGGGCAAGCTCGGCAGCAATTCGCGGTACGACTACCTGCTGCGCAACAAAATCGTGAGCACCCAGCAGCTGCAGGAGGCGCTCACGATTGCCAAGAAAATCAACCGCAGCGTCGAGTACGTTCTGGTGGACCGGTTCAAGGTCGATCTCAAGGAGGTCGGCCGGTCGCTGACGGTGTTCTTCGGCTGCAGCTTTCGCCAATTCGACCCGGACTGGCCCATCCCCTTCGAGTTGATCCGCAATCTCAAGAAGTCCTTCCTGCTCTACTACGTCTGGGTGCCCTTGAAATGGGACAAATCGGGGATCGAAATCCTGGTGGACGACCCCAAGGACCTGCGCAAGACCGACCACATCCGCGCCCTCATGGGCAACCAGAAGGTCGTTTTTTCCGTTGCCTTGAAAGAGGATGTCGAAAAGTACATCCAGCACTTTTTCGACCCCCGCTCGGAGCGGAGCTCCGAAAGCGCCGTCGAAAGCATCGACGAGATCCTCCCGGATGTCAGCTTCGAGGAGGAAGTCGACATCCACGAGGATGTCTCGCTGGACGAGTCCTCCAGCCAAGTGGTCAAATTCGTCGACCAGATCCTGGTGACGGCGTTTCGCAACGGCGCCTCCGACATCCACATCGAGCCCTCCGCGCTGACGCGCAAGACCACCATCCGCTTCCGCAACGACGGGGTGTGCTACGAGTACATCCAGGTCCCCAACGCCATGGCGCCGGCCATCATCTCCCGGCTGAAGATCATGGCGGAGCTGGACATCGCCGAGAAGCGCCTGCCCCAGGACGGTAAGATCAAGGTGCGGCGCAAGGGGATCCAGGAGTTCGAACTGCGCATGTCCACCATGCCCACGGCGGGCAAATACGAGGACGCCGTGCTGCGCGTGCTGACCCGCACCGGCTCCATCCGGCTCGACGACATCGGGCTGAGCGAACGCAACCTGAACCTGCTCAAGAAACTCATCGCCCGGCCCTACGGCATGCTGCTCTGCGTGGGGCCGACCGGCTCGGGCAAGACCACGACCCTGCACGCGGCGCTCGCCCACATCAACCAGCCCGGGGTGAAGATCTGGACGGCCGAGGACCCGGTCGAGATCACCCAGCCCGGACTGCGCCAGGTGCAGGTGCGGCCCAAAATCGGCCTGGATTTCGCGCGCGTGATGCGCGGCTTTTTGCGGCTCGACCCGGACATCATCATGATCGGCGAGATGCGCGACAAGGAGACGGCGACGATCGGCCTGGAGGCGGCACTGACGGGCCATCTGGTGCTTTCCACGATGCACACCAACAACGCCCCCGAGACGCTGACGCGCATGATCGAGATGGGCATGAACCCATTGAACATCTCCGACGCGTTTCTGGGCGTGCTCGGCCAGCGGCTGGTGCGCCGGTTGTGCCAGGGATGCCTCGAAGGCTACCACCCCGGCGAAGAGGAGTTCGAGGACCTGCGCATGGACTATGGCCGCGAGGCGTTCGACGCGGCCGGTTTGGTTTACGGGCCCGGTTTCGGTCTCAAGCGCGCGACCGGGTGCGAAAAATGCAGCGGGTCGGGTTTCAAGGGCCGCATCGGCATTCATGAGCTGATGGAGGCCACCTACGCGATCAAGCTGCTGATCAAGAAAAACGCCACCTCTTTCGATTTGGCGCGGCAGGCGACCGCCGAGGGCATGACGACGCTCAAGCAGGACGGCATTCGCAAAATCATCGACGGCATCACCACCATCCGGGAAGTCCGGCGGGTGTGCGTCGATTAAATCGCCGCTGGCGATTTCATTTTAGGCACTTTAGAGTACGTCATGCAATTTAGGCGCTAAAGGAAGGCCAGCATGTATAGGAAGGCCCTGGTGGTGGACAGCGATTTTTTCTTCGTCGAATTCTTGAGCCGGCTGCTGGAAGAACGCGGCTACCTCGTTCACAAAGCCTACGACGGCAAGCAGGGGATCGCGGGGCTCGACGCCGGGCCCTTCGATATCATGTTCGCCGACCTGGTGATGCCCAAGGTGAACGGCCGGCAGTTTTTCCACGCCGCCCGGCGCCGGTTCAACGGCCGTTGCTGCCCCCTCGTGGCGCTCTCCGGCACGATGATCGAACATATGGACGCGCTGGATGAGATCGGAGCGGACTACTTTATCGCCAAAGGCCCGATCCAGAAACTCTCCGGGCAGCTGAACGATTTCATCGCCGGCATCGAAGAGCGGCCGGGTCTGCCGCCCGCCGAAAAGAAAATCCTCCAGCCCGGCGGGGTCTTCCCGCGTCGCGATGCCATGGAGCTGCTGGTCTCGTTGGGGTTCCAGCAGGCCGTGGTCGAGCGGCTCGGGGTCGGGGTCGTGATCGTGGACCAGGACACCCGCATCATCCACGCCAACTGCGCGGCGCTGGGCGCGCTCGGAAAAACCCTGCTCGAAGTGCTCAACATCCCCATCCTGACCCTCTTTCCGCCGGGCCGCTCCTCGCAGCTGATCGATGCGCTCAAGGAAACCGGGCGCGAGGCGGGCGTCCCCCACCGGGCCTTCATGGCCAGCCTCAACGGGCGCATGCTGAGAGTGGTGGTTTCCGCGCTGAAGACCGCGACCACGGGGCGCGTGTGGCTGGTGGCCCTGGAGGGCGCCCTGGGGTGATACCGAACCCCCCGGTTCGATCCGAATCCAGTTGAACTTCGCCCACGCCTCTGCTAACTAGTTCTTCCGCAGCACACACCTTCCGTATCATCTCAGGAGGCCCTGCCATGATTCGAGCCGCGATTGCCGGCGCCACCGGCTACGCCGGGGCGGAGCTGGTCCGCATCCTTGCCGCCCACCCCGGGGTGGAGATCGTCACGATCACATCGCGCCAGTTTGCAGGCCAGCGGTTCGATCGGATCTTCCCGGCCTTTGCCGGCCGCGTGGAGTTGATCTGCGAGGATCTGGCCGCGGAGCGCATCGGCGAAGGGGCGCAGGTGGTCTTCACCGCCCTGCCCCACAAGATGCCGATGGGGCTGGCGCCCTCCATCCTGCGCCGGGGCTGCCGCCTGATCGACCTGTCGGCGGATTTCCGCTTCAACGACGCCGCGGTCTATGAGGCGGCCTATCAGCCGCATGCATCCCGCGAGCTGCTCGCCGATGCCGTCTACGGGCTGAGCGAACTCTTCACCGACGCCATCCGCGGCGCCCGGCTGGTCGGCAACCCGGGCTGCTACCCCACGAGCGCGCTCCTGCCGCTGATCCCCCTGCTCAAGGAGGGGTTGATCGAGACGGAGGCCATCGTGGTCGACTCCAAGTCCGGGGTGAGCGGGGCCGGCCGCTCGCCCTCGCTGACGGTGCATTTTTGCGAGGTCAACGACTCCTTCAAGGCCTACAAGGTGGCCGCCCACCGCCACGCCCCTGAGATGGAAACCTACGCCGGACGCGCCGCCGGTCGCCCGATCGGCATCACCTTCGTGCCGCACCTGGTGCCGATGACGCGCGGCATGCTCTCGACGATCTACGCCCGGCCGGCGCCGGGCGCAACCGCCCGTGCCGTCCGGCAGTGCTTCGAGTCCTTCTACGCCGGTCGCCCGTTCATCCGCCTGCGGCCCGATGGGATGCCGCCCGACACGCTGCACGTGCGTGGAACGAATGCCTGCGACATCGGTTGGGTTCACGACGAGCGCAACCGGCGTCTCATCCTGATGTCGGCCATCGACAACCTCGTGAAAGGCGCCGCCGGCCAGGCGGTGCAGAACATGAACCTGATGTTCGGGCTGGAGGAGACCGAGGGGTTGCGGCAGATGGCCTGGCCGGTGTGACGGCAGATACGAGGGACCCGGGTCGTTCAGGGTCGCTGAACCATCGGGCACCTAATACCCACCACTACGAGAGGAGGAGAAGGATGACAGCAAAACTCATCATGGGGACCGAGATCCGCGAGGCGATTCTGGAGGAGCTTGCCGCCGATGTGAAGGCCATTCAGGCCAAGCACGGGGTCGTCCCCGGCTTGGTGACCATACTGGTCGGAGAGAACCCGGCCTCGGTGTCCTATGTCACCCTCAAGATCAAGACCGCACACCGGCTCGGGTTCAAGGAGGTCCAGGACAACCAGCCTGCCACCATCAGCGAGCAGGAGCTGCTGTCCCTGATCGACAAGTACAACCGGGACGAATCGATCCATGGCATCCTGGTGCAGCTGCCCCTGCCCAAGCATGTGAACGAGAAGAAGGTGCTGAACGCCATCGACCCGGACAAGGACGTCGACGGGTTTCACCCGGTCAATGTCGGCCGGCTGATGATCGGCGGCTCCGAGGTCAGATTCCCGCCCTGCACACCGGCCGGCATCCAGGAGCTGATCGTGCGCTCGGGGGTCAAGACCGACGGGGCCGAAGTCGTGGTGGTGGGCCGCTCGAACATCGTCGGCAAGCCGATCGCCAACATGATGCTGCAGAAGGCCAAGGGGGCCAACGCGACGGTGACCGTCATCCACACCGCCACCCGGGACATGGCCTCCCACTGCAAGCGGGCCGATATCCTCATCGTGGCCGCCGGCGTGCCCGGCCTGGTCAAGCCCGAGTGGATCAAGCCGGGGGCCTGCGTGATCGACGTGGGGGTCAACCGCGTCGGGGAAAAAGTCAGTGAAAAGACCGGCCAGAAGGTGGCGATCCTGCGCGGGGACGTCGACTTCGATGCCGCCAAGGAGATCGCCGGTTGGATCACTCCGGTGCCGGGCGGCGTAGGGCCCATGACCATCACCATGCTGATGTACAACACATTAAAATCGCTCAAGTTCAAACTGGGGATCGCCTGAGCCGGCCGGCGCGCGCCTGCCCGCGGGATCGCCGTTCGGCCTTGCGCAAGCGGTGCCGGTTTTTGCCGACGGCGATGCGGCATCAACGGCTCGCGGGGCCCGGAAAGCTCCGTATGCGAGGCGTCTTTCGATCAGGTTGAAATCATTAAATAAAATGTAAATATTCCAGATTTGTGAAAGCTGAAGAGGAGCGGCTCTCCATTAAGTCCTTGACAATGTCGGCGCTCGCCCAATATGATCGGCGCCACTCTTGCGTCGAAAAGGCAACGTCACCGAAAGATGGCGGCGCAAAACCGTGGGTCTAAAGCCTGTTGGGCCATGACTGTCTGGTTGCCGACTGCAGCAGCATGAAAAGCCCCTGGGGTAGCGGTCCCGAGGGGCTTTTGTTTTGGCGTATTCGCGCGGGGTCAACCTCCATGAAAAAGAAAATATCCTTTGTCATCCTGGCCACCACCGGTTCCGCGGCGAAGCAGTTCTGCCTGTCGCGGGCGGCGCTGCGCTGGTGGGTGGTCGTTGCGGTCGGACTGATCGGCTCGAGCGCCTTCGTGGGGGCCGACTATGTGCGCCTCAAGCGCGATGCCCTGCAGCTCGCGCAGCGCGAGGCGGAGCTCTCCGGCCTGCTGGCGAGCCAGGGGGGTGAGGTCGACCTGCAGCGGCGGCAGATCAGCGAGTTCGCCGAGCAAATCAATCTGCTGAAAGATAAGCTCCAGGCGCTCAATCAGTTCGAAAAAAAGATCCGCATCATGGCGGACATCGAAAAACGGCCGGAGGCGGGCGCCCTTTTCGGCGTCGGCGGCTCTATCCCCACAACCATGGACCCCAAGGCGGTATTCACGGAGCAGCGCAACAGCCTGATGCGCGAGATGCACGCGCAGACCGCGCAGCTCGACCTGGCCATGGTCCACCAGGAGGACAGCTTCAACGCGCTGGTCACCCACCTCGAGCGGCAGCAGCGGCTGCTCGCCTCCACGCCGACCATCCGGCCGATCGACCCGGCCGCGGAGTTCTGGGTCTCTTCCAAATTCGAGTGGCGGATCTCCCCCTTCACCAACCAGCGCGAGTTCCACAAAGGCTACGACATCGCCGCGCGCGAGGGCACGCCGATCTTTGCCACCGCCGGGGGCGTGGTCACTTTCGCCGGCAACAGGGGGCTGCTCGGCAAGACCCTCATCATCGACCACGGCCATGGCCTGACGACGGTCTATGGCCATTGCAGCCGGCTGCTCAAGTCTCAGGGGG
Source organism: Desulfobacterales bacterium (assembly GCA_025454255.1). Classification (GTDB taxonomy): domain Bacteria; phylum Desulfobacterota; class Desulfobacteria; order Desulfobacterales; family SpSt-501; genus SpSt-501. Next base: position 112,749 of record JALOOU010000002.1, read on the forward strand.
AGAAGGTACGCCGCTGGGACCCGGTCGGTTTGGTCGGAAACACCGGCAACAGCACCGGCCCTCACCTCCACTACGAGGTCTGGGTCCACGGGGTGCCGGTGAACCCGGAAAAATACTTTCTCAATTGACGCCGGCGCTTTAATCGCCCGAGCCCCTGCGCAGCGGCTGCGCCGGCAACGTCGGGCCGTCAAAAAAACCTCCCTTGCCGTGTGCGTCCGGACCAGGCACTCCCGGACAGCGTCCGCGCTCTGCCAGGCACCCCCCCATGTGGTTTCCGAATTGAATGGCCGAAATCCCCCGTCACCTGTTGTGCCGGGCCCCAAAACTGTTATAATTGACCCTATCAACGGTCTCGCAACTGAACCGAAACCCCGGTCAGGTGTTTCTCCGGCGACCGTCCCGCAGGAGAGGTCGGTCTTTTCCTGCGGGAGCGGCTTCCAGCAGCGATTCGATCGCGGCAAGATGCCGCGCCCTTAACATCCTGAACTTTCTTACTGACGACGCGCTGCCGCAGGTGGCCTGCAGCGCACAACCGAGGAATGACCCGCCCATGGTTATGAGTTTTCTCACCAAGGTGTTCGGAAGCAAGAACGAGCGCGATCTGAAGAAAATGCAGCCGGCCGTCGAGCGTATCAATGCGCTCGAACCCGCCGCCGAGGCGATGACCGACGATGAGCTCCGGTCTCAAACCGGTAGCTTCAAGGAGCGGGTCGAGCGCGGGGAGCCCCTGGACGATCTCCTGCCGGAGGCGTTCGCGGCCGTGCGCGAGGCGTCTCGCCGGTCCTTGAAGATGCGCCATTTCGACGTTCAGCTGATCGGCGGGATCGTGCTGCACCAGGGCAAGATCGCCGAGATGAAGACCGGCGAGGGCAAGACCCTGGTCGCCACCCTGCCGGCCTACCTCAACGCCCTTGCCGGGCGCGGCATGCACATCATCACTGTCAACGACTACCTGGCCCGCCGCGACACCGAGTGGATGGGGCACATCTACCGCTTTCTCGGGCTCTCGGTCGGCACCATCGTCCACGGCTTGACGGACCGAGAGCGCCAAGTCGCCTACGGGGCCGACATCACCTACGGCACCAACAACGAGTTCGGGTTCGACTACCTGCGGGACAACATGAAGTTCGACCGCGCCAGCCTGGTCCAGCGCGAGCTTCACTACGCCATCGTCGACGAGGTCGACAGCATCCTGATCGACGAGGCCCGGACCCCGCTGATCATATCGGGGCCGGCCGAGAAGTCCACCGATCTCTACTACCAGGTCAACGGGCTGATCCCCCGCCTGGCCAAGGACCGCGACTACGCCATCGACGAGAAGGCCCGCACCGCCACCCTGAGCGAAGAGGGGGTGGCGCGCTGCGAGAAGCTCATGCAGGTGGACAACCTCTACGACCCCCGCTGCATCGAGCTGTTGCACCACATCCAGCAGGCCCTCAAGGCGCACGCGCTTTTCAAGCGGGATGTCGACTACATCGTCAAGGAGGGCGAAGTCATCATCGTCGATGAGTTCACCGGGCGGCTGATGCCGGGGCGCCGCTACAGCGAGGGCCTTCACCAGGCGCTGGAGGCCAAGGAGGGGGTCAAGATCGAAAACGAGAACCAGACCCTGGCCACCATCACCTTCCAGAACTATTTCCGCATGTACGGCAAGCTGGCGGGCATGACCGGCACTGCGGACACCGAGGCCGCGGAATTCAAGAAGATCTACAACCTGGACGTGATGGTGGTCCCCACCCACAAGCCCATGATCCGCACGGACCATGCCGACGTCATCTACAAGACCAAGCGCGAAAAGTACGAGGCGGCCCTGGACGAGATCGAAGCGCTCTACGCCAAGGGTCAGCCGGTTCTGGTGGGCACCATCAACATCGACGTATCCGAGCAGCTGAGCAAGAAGCTCAAGGCCCGGGGCATCCCGCACGAGGTGCTCAACGCCAAGCACCACGAAAAGGAGGCCCAGATCGTCTCCCGGGCAGGCCAGCGGGGGGCGGTGACCATCTCCACCAACATGGCCGGCCGCGGCACCGACATCGTTCTGGGCGAAGGGGTGGTCGCGCTGGGCGGGCTGCACATCCTGGGCACCGAGCGGCACGAGTCGCGCCGGATCGACAACCAGCTGCGGGGCCGCTCCGGCCGCCAGGGGGATCCGGGCTCTTCCCGGTTCTACATGGCGCTGGAGGACGATCTGCTGCGCATTTTCGGCGGCGAGCGCATCACCGGCCTCATGGAGAAGCTCGGCCTGAAGGACGGAGAGCCCATCGAGCACAACCTGATCAGCCGGGCCATCGAAAACGCCCAGACCAAGGTGGAGGCCCACAACTTCGAGATCCGCAAACACCTGCTCGAGTACGACGACGTCATGAACCAGCAGCGCAAGGTCATCTACGAGCAGCGGCGCGAGATCCTGATGGGCAAGGACATGCAGGACACGGTTCTGGAGATGATCCGGGATGCGGCGGAGCGGATCACCGCGAGCCTAGTCGACGACAAGACCCACCCCGAATTCTGGGACTTGAAGGCCATCGGCGATGCCGCCTTCAAGCAGTTCAACTTCCGCTTGAGCGGGTTGACCCCCGAGGCCGTGGAGAGCCTGACTCCCGAGGGCCTGGCCGACATGATCGGCTCCGAGGCGGTGCGGGTTTACGAACGCCGGGAGGCAATGGTGGGCGCCGAAAATTTCCGCCGGCTGGAGCGCATCGTCATGCTGCAGACCGTCGACACGCTCTGGAAAGACCACCTGCTCTCGATGGACCACCTCAAGGAGGGGATCGGCCTGCGGGGCTACGCCCAGCAGAACCCCCTGCTGGTCTACAAAAAGGAGGGCTTCGAGCTCTTCGAGACGCTGATGGGCCGAATCGAGGAGGAGACCCTGGGGATCCTCTTTCGCGTTGAGATCGCCGCTCCGGAGAAAATCGAAACGCTGCAGGCGCCCCGCGAGTTGCCGCTCATGTTCTCAGGCGGCGGCGGGCCGCAGCGGCCGCCCGCTGCCAGGCGCAGCCCGGAGAAGGTGGGCCGCAACTCCCCCTGCCCGTGCGGCAGCGGCAAAAAGTACAAAAAGTGCTGCGGGCGCTGAAGCGCTCGCAGGCCCCGCAGGGGTCACTTTACAACCGCGCGCTGGGATGATTATCATGGTCATAACCCAAAAACGGACCCCAGGGGCGCGGTCCGCGGCGTGAGGCGCAGATGGAAGAACACCTCTCTCCCCCGGTGGAGCGGGTCAGCAGCGAGGACGAGGTCCGGCTGGCAGAGCCCCCGCTTTTCCGGGTGCTGCTCATCAACGACGACTACACCACGATGGAGTTTGTGGTCGCCGTGCTCAAGAACGTCTTCCACAAGTCGGAGGCGGAGGCCACCCGCATCATGTTGAACGTCCACCAGCAGGGCGCCGGCGTCTGCGGTCTCTACCCCTACGAAATCGCTGAAACCAAGGTGGATGCGGTCGAGGCCCTCGCACGCGAAAACGGCTTCCCGCTCAAGTGCACCATGGAGAAAGAGTAAGCCATGATCAGCAAAGAACTTTCGGCAACCCTTGGTTTCGCCGTGCGGGAAGCGAAGAAGCGCCGCCACGAATACGTGAGCGTGGAGCACATCCTGTTCGCCGTGCTCTACGACCCCCATGGAATTGAAATCGTCGAAAACTGCGGCGGCAGCGTCGAGAACCTGCTCAACAGCCTGGAGGGGTTTTTCTCCGAAAAGATCGAAAAGATTCCCGAGGGCAGCGAATACGTGCTGCAGCAGACGATCGGCTTCCAGAGGGTGATCCAGCGGGCGGTGAGCCACGCCCGTTCGGCCGACAAGGCCGAAGTCTCCGTGAGCGACATCCTGGCCTCCATCTTCATGGAGAAGGACTCTCACGCGGAGTTCTTTTTGAGCACCGAGGGGGTCACGCGCCTGGATGTGCTCAACTACATCTCCCACCGCATCTCCAAAAACGGCCCCGACGAAAAGCAGGAGCCGGCCGGGCCGCGCACGGGCAGCGACGATCGCCGCCGCAAGAACGATCCGCTGGAGACGTTTACGACGGATCTGGTCAAGCTTGCGCGCCAGAACAAGCTCGACCCGCTCATCGGGCGCGAAACCGAAATCGAGCGCACCATGCAGGTGCTCTGCCGGCGCCGCAAAAACAACCCGGTCTTCGTCGGGGACCCCGGCGTGGGCAAGACGGCTCTGGCCGAGGGGCTCGCGCAAAAGGTCGCATCCGGCGAGGTGCCGGCGCTCCTCAAAGACGTCAGCATCTACGCCCTGGACCTCGGGGGCATGCTGGCCGGCACCAAGTTCCGGGGGGATTTCGAGCAGCGCCTCAAAGGGGTGATCGCCGAGCTCAAGCGCCGACCCAACTCCATCCTCTTCATCGACGAGATCCACACCATCGTCGGGGCCGGGGCGACCAGCAGCGGCTCCATGGATGCCTCCAACATCCTCAAGCCGGTATTGACCAGCGGCGAGATCCGCTGCATCGGCTCCTCCACCTACGAGGAGTTCAAGAACCACTTCGAGAAGGATCGGGCGCTCTCGCGCCGCTTCGAAAAGATCGAAATCCCGGAGCCGCCCGTCGCCGAGAGCGTCCAGATCCTGAAAGGGCTGCGTTCGCGCTACGAGGAGCACCACGGCATCGAGTACGCGGACGCCGCGCTCAAAGCCGCCGTGGAGCTCTCCTCCAAGTACCTGAACGACCGTTTCCTGCCGGACAAGGCGATCGACGTCATGGACGAAGCCGGGGCCTACGTGCGGCTGACCGGCTCGACCCAGCGCAAGAAAATCAACCCGGCCGACATCGAGAAGATCGTGGCCAAGATGGCGCGCATTCCCACCCAGAGCGTCTCCACCTCCGACCGCTCCAAGCTCGAGCACCTGGAGGCGCGCCTCAAGGCGGTGGTCTTCGGCCAGGACGACGCCATCGGCACGCTGGCCACGGCCATCAAGCGCTCGCGGGCCGGTCTGGGGGTCCCCGGAAAGCCGATCGGCTGCTTTCTCTTCACCGGACCGACCGGCGTGGGCAAGACCGAGGTCGCCCGGCAGGTCTCCCTGATCCTGGGGGTTGAGTTCATCCGCTTCGACATGAGCGAATACATGGAGAAGCACGCTGTGGCGCGGTTGATCGGCGCCCCGCCCGGCTACATCGGCTTCGACCAGGGCGGGCTGATGACCGACGCCGTCCGCAAGCACCCGCATTCGGTGCTCCTGATGGATGAGATCGAGAAGGCCCACCCGGATCTCTTCAACATCCTGCTGCAGGTGATGGACCACGCGACGCTCACGGACAACTCCGGGAAAAAAGCCGACTTCCGCAACGTCATCCTGATGATGACCTCCAACGCCGGGACCCGGGAGATGAGCACCCAGAACATCGGGTTCGGCGACAGCGTGCGCGACACCGCCTCCAAGGGCCGCAAGGCCATCGAGCAGATGTTCAGCCCGGAGTTCCGCAATCGGCTGGACGACATCATCGCCTTCAATGCCCTGACCCCGCCGATCATGGAACTGGTGGTGGACAAGTTCCTGCGCGAGCTCAACGGCCAGCTGGCGGTCAAGAAGGTGCGCCTCTCCTACACGCCGGCGGTGCGCAGCTGGCTTGCCAAGAAGGGGCACGACCCCCGCTACGGCGCCCGGCCGCTGGCGCGGGTGATCCAGACCGAAATCAAGAACCACCTCTCCGATGCGATTCTCTTCGGCGTCCTGCAGAAGGGCGGGGAGGTTGCGCTGGACCTGGCCGAGGATCGGCTCAGTTTTCGTTTCGACTGACACCGCATGCCTGTCTTCGTGCTCTCGGAGCATCTGGGTTTTCCGCCGCCGCGGCTGGCCACCCCCGAGGGGCTGCTTGCGGTCGGGGGCGACCTGAACCCGGAGCGCCTGGTTCTGGCCTACCGCATGGGCATCTTTCCCTGGTACTCCGAGGGGGAGCCCATCCTGTGGTGGTCGCCGGACCCCCGCCTCGTGCTCTATCCCAGCGAGTTCCACATCCCCCGCTCCCTTTCACGCACCATCCGCCGCGAGGGGTTTGACATCAGCATGGACCAGGCGTTCGCGGAGGTGATCACCGAGTGCGGACGGCTGCGCCTCGATCGCGGGGAGGGCACCTGGATCGTGCCCGAGATGATCGAGGCCTACTGCGGGCTGCACCGATCGGGCCTGGCCCACTCGGTGGAGGTGTGGGCCGGGGGAGAGCTCGCCGGCGGGCTATACGGCGTGTCGCTGGGGGCCGGCTTCTTCGGCGAGTCGATGTTTTCCCGCCGCCCCGATGCATCCAAGGCGGCCCTGGCGGCGTTGGTGGGTCACATCCGGGGCCTTGGGCTCCACTGGATCGACTGCCAGGTCAGCACCGGGCACCTCCAGCGCATGGGCGCCCGCGAAATCCCGCGCGCGCGATATCTCGACGAATTGCATCGGGCCATGCAGGCGCCCACGCACACGGGCAGGTGGAGCTGGGCCCCCCCGCCCGGTTTTCCGGCCCTCTGCAACGGGAGCAGGCCCACGCCGCCGGCGCACCGCGCGGGAAAGAAAAGATGAACCGACCCTGTATCTTTTGCGACATAGTTGACGGCAGAGCGCCGGCGGAGATCGTGCATCGCACGGAGCATCTGGTGGTGTTCCCGGACATCCGCCCCCAGGCGCCGGTCCATCTTTTGATCGTGCCCGCCAAACACATCCGCAGCGTCAACGATCTCGCGCCGGAGGACCGCCCCATCCTGGCGGACATGCTCCTGGCGGGCAAGCAGATGGCGCAGCGTTTCGGCATTTCCGCTTCCGGCTATAAACTCGTGGTCAATGTCGAGCGCGGGGGCGGGCAGGTGATCTTCCATCTGCACCTGCACCTGATCGGCGGGTGGCAGCGGTGAATCGCGGCGGCATTTACGTGCACGTGCCGTTTTGCCGGCGCAAGTGCCCCTACTGTGATTTTTACTCGGTGACCGACCTCGGCCGCACACCGGCCTTTCTGGACGGCCTGGAGCGCGAAGTGCGGCTGACCCGGGCGGGCCGCCGGGTGTTCGACAGCATCTACCTCGGCGGCGGGACCCCCTCGCTGCTCGCCCCGGCCGAGGTCGCGCGCATTCTTGCAGCCCTCTTTGCGCACCTGCGATTCGAAGCGCCGGTTGAAATCACGCTGGAGGCGAACCCCGGCACCCTGGGGCCGCAGGCGCTGGCCGGTTTCCGTGCGGCCGGCGTCAACCGCCTCAACATCGGCGTGCAGTCGTTTCGGGATGAAACCCTTGCCCGGCTCGGGAGGATCCACTCGGCCGCGGAGGCGCGCCGGGCGCTTGCGCAGGCGCGCTCGGCCGGCTTCGGCAACCTGGGGATCGATCTGATGTACGGGCTCCCCGGCCAGGGGCTCGCGGAGTGGCGTCGGGAGCTCGCCGCGGCGGTCCGCTTCGGGCCGGAGCACATCGCCTGCTACATGTTGACCCTCGAGCCGGGGACCCCTCTTTCCGACGCGCACCGGGACGGCCGGTTTCACCCGGCGGCGGAGGGGCGTGTGGCGCAGCTGTTCCTTGCGACCGTTGAGTTCCTGACGGGGCACGGCTACCGGCACTACGAGGTTTCCAATTTCGCCCGGGCCGAGGCCTACCTCTCGCGGCACAACGGCACGTACTGGTCCTATCGCCCCTATGTGGGGTTCGGCCCTGCGGCGCACTCGTTTTTGCCCCCGCGGCGCTTCTGGAACCACCGCAGCCTGGAGCGCTATCTCGCCGACCTCGCTGCGGACAAACTGCCGCGGGCCGGGCAGGAAAAGCTGACGCCGGCCCAGCAGATGACCGAGTTCATCATGCTCGGCCTGCGTACAACCGAAGGGGTGGGCCTGGCGGAATTCCAGCGGCGGTTCGGGGTGGATTTCAACGAGCGCTTCGGCGCGGCCGCCGCCGAGCTCGAGAGCCGGCGCCTTCTGACCCTGCGCAACGGCCGCTGTGCGGCGACACCGCGCGGCATGCTCTGCCTCAACAGCGTCACCGCCGCACTCACCTGAGGGTTGACGCTGCGGCGATGTTTTTTCAACATTGAACTTTAAACTTTCAACTCTCTTTTCCTACCCCCTGCGCAGCTTGCGCACATCGCCCACCCGCAGCGTCACGTTCTTCGCGTCGAAGTACTCGAACAGCGGGATCAGAAACTTGCGCGAGGCCCCCCCGGTCATCTCTTTGAATTGGGCGGGGGTGATTTCGCCGTTGCGCTCGAGAAATTTGACCAGGCGGGCCCTGAGGTCCTGGATGGCCTCGGCGTCGAAGTAGAGATCGTCTTTGGTGCGGACGATGCGGCCCTCCTCGATCAGCAGCAGCAGCACGTCCTTGGCCTGGCCCGGGTCGGCCTTGAGGGTTTCGACCACTTCCCGGAAAAAGGGGGGCTGCAGGCCGCTTGTTCTGTAGATCTCCAGTATCTTCCGGCGCACGCCGGCCTCGTCGCCGGCGAGGGACACCTTGTGGCTCTTGAGCCGGACCAGTTTGTCCTCCGCGACGATGGCGCTGTCCTTGATCATCTGGTTCAGGACGAGGTTGAAGATCTTGATGTCTGCCTCGGGCGGGAACTTGCTCTTGAGCTCCTCTTTGAGCATGCCGGTTTTGAGCGGGAAGGCCTTGTGATAGCCCCGCAGGTGTTCGGCCGACTTCGCGATCAACTCCTCGAGGCTCTTGCGGTGGATGAAGCTCCGGGCCTCCTTGTCCACCTGGATGACGGTGCGGCTGGACATCATGGCCTGGAGCGCCGAGTCGAGCTGCTTGTCCGTCAGGCTGGTCATGAGGCGCAGGTCCGCAAAGGCCACTCCCGCCGGGCCGGCGGCCTCGACGTGGAAGCCGATGAGCTGCTCCGGGCCGCGGTCGAGGATCGATTTGAGGCCTGCGACGATCTCGGGCTTCAGGCGTTTGTGTTTGGGCGGGATGGGGTTGAGGATCTGGCCGCCGCCGGTGGTGCGCACCGGGGAGTAGCTGCGCACGACGAAGTGGTCGCCTTTGACGATGGCCACCGGTGCATCCAGCCTGAGCTGGGCCACCGTTTCCGCGCCGGGGGCGAGCTCGTCCTGCTCGAGCAGGATCAGGTTGCCTAGAATTTCGGAGGTGCCGGTGTGAAACCGCACGCGGGTGCGGTTTTTCATGGGTTTGGCGTTGCTCGCGAGGTAGCGGAAGTGCACATCCACCATGTAGCTGGGCTTGAGCGCCTGGGGGCTCGCGAGCACATCCCCGCGGCTGATGGCCTCCTTGTCCAGCCCCTGGAAGTTGACGGCCGTGCGCTGCCCGGCCTCCGCGGCTTGCACGCCGAGGTTGTGGACCTGTATGCCGCGCACCTTCGAGGTGATGCCCGTGGGGTAGATCATGATCGGGTCGCCCACCTGCACCCGGCCGGAGACGAGCGTCCCGGTGATGACCGTGCCGAAGCCTTTCATGGTGAAGACGCGGTCGACCGGCAGTCGGAACAGGCTCGAGGCCGGCCGGTCCGGCACCTGGCGGCTCAACTGGTCGAGGGCGGCGATGAATTCGGGCAGCCCCTGGCCGCTCACCGCCGAGACCGGCAGGATGGGCGCATCTTCCAAAAAGCTGCCGCGCGCGAACTCCCGGATGTCCTCCTGCGCCAGCTCCAGCATCTCCTCGTCCACCATGTCGACCTTGGTGAGTGCGACGAGGCCGTGGCGCACCCCCAAAAGCGTGCAGATTTCCATGTGCTCGCGGGTCTGGGGCATGACCCCTTCGTCGGCCGCGATCACCATCGCCACGATGTCGATCCCGGTGGCGCCCGCCACCATGTTCTTCACGAACTTCTCGTGGCCGGGAACGTCCACCACCCCCAGGTGCTGTCCGCCGGGAAGATCCAGGTGTGCGAAGCCCAGCTCGATGGTGATCCCGCGCTCCTTCTCCTCCTTGAGCCGGTCCGTGTCGATGCCGGTGAGGGCGCGCACCAGCGAGGTCTTGCCGTGGTCGATGTGGCCGGCCGTGCCTAATATGATCTGCTTCATACACTCAGGCTCCAGGAGCAACGCAGGCGCAAGGCGGACAGGCCGTCCGCTGCCGCGTCCAGGGAAGTTACCTCGGCGTGCATGGCGGCAATGGGCTCATGGCTTCCGGCGGTTGCGCAGGTACTGTGCGAAATAGGCCAGCCCCACGAGAATGATCGCCAGGCCGGCCACATAGTGGATGCCGGCGTCGCCCCGAAACATGCGCGTGATGATGACGGCGAAGGCCACACCGAGCACGGCGCGAATGAGGAAGACATAAAACTGATTCATGTGGTCGATCCTTTGGCGGGTTTGCGGTCGACTCCCTATTTATGCAAAATTCGGCCTTCTTTCAACCTTCTTTCAACCCGTGATTTTGCCCCCGTGAACCGCCGCGCAATCGTTGGCGACGGTCTCAGCCAGCCAGAGGGTCCCCCCGCCGGGGGGGAGCGGGGCCGGGGCGCCTTTGATTGTGGTTTCCCCTTGATTTCGTGGCCCTGGTTTGGTAAACAGCAAGATTGTCGACAGTTCGGATTGATTGCGGTGGGTGTAGCTCAGTTGGCAGAGCACCGGGTTGTGGCCCCGGTTGTCGTGGGTTCAATTCCCATCACTCACCCCATTTTTTTTCAGCGCCCGTAGCTCAGTTGGATAGAGCGCCGGACTTCGAATCCGTAGGCCGGGGGTTCGAGCCCCTCCGGGCGCGCCAGAAAAATCAAGGGGTTGCAGACTCAGGGCTGCAGCCCCTTGTCGTTTGCAGGCGCAGGTCGCCGGCCTTGAAGCCGTCCGTGAAGCCAGATCCGGGCGAGCGATTGTCTATTTTCAGCCGTCCAGGGGAGCTTCGCGGCGAGCCTTAGTCGAAGAGCTCCGTGTCGACAAACTCCGATTGAATCAGGGTCCAGAGGTCGACCGCCAGCCCTGATGTCAGGTAGGCGTACGGGAGCCACCCGTAGCCGTTGTCGCCCCATTCGGGCCCCCACGAATTGCGGATCAGCACGGCGCCGGTCTCATTGCCGATCTTCTTGCCGTCCGCGTAGCCGACGGCAACCACGGCGTGGCCGCCTTCGACCCGATCCCCCCGTTTCGGGAAGGGGATCTCCCCCTTTTTGTCGCCTATGCCCGGGATGGAGCTGTAGACGGTGAAGCCGAACATCGCGGGAAGGCCGGCGGCAAGGTTTTGCTTCAGCAAGTCTAGCGTTTTCTGGGTACCCTGGCCGGATGGGTCCAGTCGGTAGTATTGGATCGCTTTGTAGCTCAATGCGAACGCATAACAGAAGGCGGGCGGCTCGTTGTCGAACTCGCTGATCTGATATGGGTAATAATCCTCCGGCGGGACCCCGAACAAGGCCATGGCTTTCATGGTCGAGCGCAGATAGGCCCCCTGGTCGCCGGTCCACCCCAGAAGGTTTCGCGACGCCTTGTAAAGGAAGAGCCTCGATCCGTCGAGGTGCTTTCCGAAGGCGCGGCGCTGATAATACTCCAGAAGTCCGACGCCCGCGTTTGCCGTGCAGGAGCCCAACGTCCCTTGATCCTCGACCGGCGAGCACCATTCTCTCAGATCAACCGCCGACGGCAGCGTTTTCTTCGAAGTGCGCTTGAGCTTTTTCGATTGATCGCGGATGGACTGTATTTGAGGAGAGTTGGACGTCAAGTCTCTGAAATCGGGCAGATCCCTTTCCCAGCCCATGCCTTTGATGTTTTTCATATGCCCTCCCGAGGTTGGCGTAGCGGTTATGGCGCATCGAGCCGCGAGCTTCGCGGAAGCTTTGGCCCGATGCGGCGGGTGGAGGCGCAACGATGCGCGGCCGTGCAGCCGTTGATGCGTGCGCTCGCGATCCTGCTCCTCCGAAGAACCCGAGAAGCAGACGGCGTGCAATGCGGAGCCCCGGCGTCGGAGAACGAGAAACTGCCGGCGGCAGTCAGCCTCGATGGGCTCCGCACCGCAGGCCCCGGCGTGCAGCAAGGGCCGGAGAGGCTCACATCAGGCGCACCCCGATGCCGAAGCGGATGTGCCTCCTGGCCTCATCTTCAAATTTTTGACACCAGGCCACGCGGCTCTCCAGCACGGTCGAGGTCGAGGCAAAAAGGGGCTTCTCGAGCCTGATCTTGACGATGTCCCCCGGGGTGAGCTGAAAATCAGCGCGGATCAGCATGCCTCCCGCGCTGTAGTTGTGCATCTGGGCATACCCGAAGATGCCCGACTGGAACGATTCGATCATCACCGTCGCCGCCTGATCGTATCGTTTGCTTTTGCGCTGCTCCTGGCCGTGGTGAAGCTCGGACTGCTGCTCGCTCAAGTGCCTCAGCGACAGGCCTCCGGGCGACCTTCCGCCGCGGGATGCCTGCTGGGAGGCCGCGCCGCCCTGCGGGCGCGCGCCTGAGAAATCCTCCGGTATGAGGCTGGAGCAATAGGGGCATAATTTGCCCGCCAGCCGGGTTCGAACCGTTGCCTGCCATTCATGCCCCTTTTCGCAGAGCCACCAGAGTTTGTCTTTGTGGGTGCACAGCACCTGCCTGGCCTTGATGCCGTCGTTTTTCGAGGGGTGCCACTCCCTCAGAAGTTCAGGTCTGACATCGGCCATGCCCTGTTCGCCCTGCTGCTGCAGCCCCCGGCAATAGGTGCACCGCCGGCCCCTGACCCTGTCGGCAACGGAGGCCAGCCACCAGTGGCCCTGTTCGCAGAGCCACCAGACCTTCTTTTTCGAACCGGGCGTAACGTTCTTGGGCCCGAGCGCGCCATTTTTGGTCGGGTGCCACTCTTTGGCCAGATCCGGTCTCAGCACATACAAATTATATGAATCCGACGCGTCGGGCATGCGGTTAGATCCCTGCTGAAGACCCAAGAGATAATTTGGCTGGTGATGATCCCGCTATCGTCAGGAAGAACAGGCTGCAGCCTTGAATCCTACATTTCTATAGACCAAGGTCAATGTGCGGATCAAGCGAAATTTGGGTGCGGCCGGCTGCCATGGCGGTCGGGATCGTGAATTTGACGATTGCCGGTCGAGCCGGTGCGCGGCTAGGCCGAGGGTGTTTGGGGCAGTGCGGTGACGATGGGGTCTGCCGGCAGTGGATAATGGCTGTGAACAGGCGTGTCAGCGATTGTCGCCGGAGGCGGCGGGGCCGAGGCGCCTGCTTTTTGGGGTGAGCGGAGAGCGCAGTTTGTCGGCAAGCCGGCGGGCGAGCTCATCTTTGAACCCGAAGGGCATGATCTTCAGAACGTCGTCCAGCCGCTCTTCCCAGCGGCTCATGACCGCGGAGGGTGTGGCCAGTTCCCAGCCCATCAGGAAAAAGAGCTCGTTGCGGATTTTTTTCCGGAACTGGATCTTCTGCTGTTTTTCGATTTTTTGCGCACGGTTGAGTATTTCTTCGAAAAAATCATTTAAGTCCTGGATGTCGGTCTCTTTGAGTCTCATTTGGTGCCCCGCAGGCGGCTCGGCCCCAGATGGGTTGGAGAAACTCACTGAGTGAATTCTATCATGAAGCGGCCAGCTGAGAAAAGGCGCTGACAGCCAAATGAAGGCGGGCCCATGCTTCCGGCGGCCGTTCGGGAGCCGGGTCAGGAGTGCGGCTCCTGGGGGGCGGCGGCCGCAAAATGCCCGCGAAAGAATGCCTTGATCGCCATGGCCGCGTAGGCGGAGGCACGCGTGCCGATGAACTCCTCGTGGGCGACCACGACGGCGAACACGATGCGGGCTTCCCCCTGGTCCTCGCGGGCGTAGCCGACGAACCAATCGTAGCGGGCATCCGGGGTGCCGTCGCTGATGGAGCCGGTTTTTCCGCCGATGTCTAGTTTTGAGAAGAGGTTGCGGTCGGCGTGTTTGTTGAACTCGCGGCTGGCGGTCCCCGAACGCACGGTCGCCTGCATGAGTTCGCTCAGCACCTGGGAGGTTTCGGGGCAGATGGCCTGCTGTTGGAACACGGCCCGTCCCCGGTAGATGCTGCGGCCGTCCTCGGCGGTGATCTCCTCGACGATGGTCGGCTCGACGAAGCGGCCCTGGTTGACGATGGCCGCCGCGATCAGCGCGCCGTGCAGGGGCGAGATCAGCGTGGTGCGGTTGAAGCCGCTGGCGATCTCGGCCAGAGCGAAGGGCTTGTCGGAAAGCTCGATGCGACTGGGGCGGGTGGGCAGCTCGAAGTCGATCTCCCGGTTGAAGCCGAAGGCTTCGGCATATGCGGCAATCACATCGCGGCCCAGGGCGTTGGCACCAAGCTTGCCGAAGACGGGGTTGATGGACTGGGCGAAGGACTCCTTGAGGGTTGCGCGGTTGGGTTGCTTGGGGGGGGGCGCCTGGATCTGAGATTTGTAGAGGGTGTGCTTGCCGCCGCTGTAGGTCAAGACGGAGCCGGCGTCCAAGTCGCAGGTCTCAACGGCGGCAGCCGCCGTGATGATCTTGAACACGCTGGCCGCCGGAAAACGGCTTTCGGTGCAGGGGTTGCGCGACGGGTCCGTACGGTCGTGGCCCACCATGGCAAGCACCCGGCCGTCCTGGGAGTCCATCACGACGATCCCGACATAGCGGGAATTCTTGAGATCCAGCCGCTGCAGGAGAAGGCGCTGGAGCTCCAGGTCGAATGTGGTGCGGACCGTATAGGTCTCGTTTCCCTGCCGCAGATCGAAGCTGCTCTGCTGCAGGTTGAGAAAGGGTGTTTCGGACAGGAGCGCCTGGACCTCATGCTTGGTCAGGGGGCGTGAGGCCGGTACGGCCGAAACGGGCGGCGGGGAGGGCGGCGGATCCGATGGGAGCGTTGCGTTTACGGCCATGACGGCAAAAGCGGCCAGAAATCCGACCTGCACGGCCGCAAGCAGCTTCAAATAACCCCGCACGGTGATCGGCACTCTCATTCTGCCGCTGCGCGGCCGATGGCGCTCGGCCGGTTGCGGGCGCCGGCCGGGGGCTGCCCCCGTTTTGGCATGAAATTGCAGCATGCGAGCGCTCCTTCAAAACAGCGTTTGCGGCTTGACCGGGATCAGGCTCCTGGCATCCTCGGCGATATCGGCGCCGGCTGCGGCCACGGACCGGGTGACACAGGAATTGGTGACGCCGAGAAACCGTGCGACGTCGGCCCCCGAGTAGCCCAACTCTCTCACCGCCACCCACGACAGTGCCGCCCGGGCCGCCACCACCGTGTGACGGCGGCTGCCCGAGCACAATTCGCCGGGGGAGACCTCATAGCGCTCACAGACGTTGCGGCACACCCCGTCGATGGCCGGACGATCGCTGTCGAAGCGCAAGCTTTGCTTGAGCCGCTGATCCGAGCGCTCAACGGTGGTTTGAACAAAGTCCGCGTCGCCGAGAATGCGCTGGTCATGTTCCATCCGTGTCCCGCGCCGCCGCAGCGCTTTGACCGCCGACCAGCCTCCTGCACTGCGCACCAATCCGCCCCCTACCAATTCGGGCCGCTGTCCCATCCGGAGCCCGGCCGCAACGAATTCACGGTAGGAGCGCCGGGGCGAATCGGATTCGAAGCAGCCAAGCACCCAGTCGACACTCTGCCAGGGGCGCTTGATGCGGCCGACGACGGCGCTGTGGCCGGAAAACGGGTGGCGGTCCAGGCCGCGCAGCCCCGAAACCTGGCCGGCGCGCACGGGGTTCAGGTGGATGTAGCGGACCAGTTCCTTGAGGTAGCGGTCTTCCTGGCAGACGATGGATTTGAATCGATTCTGAAAGAGGTACCCGTGGCGGCGCCGGCGCTTGTTGAAGTTGACGACATAGCCGGTGAGCAGCCGGTGCATGCTGGCGGAGATGGGGCGATTGCCGGTTTTGCACAGAAGGTGAAAGTGGTTGCGCATCAAGGACCAGGCGGCCACCTGAAAAGCCCCGTCGGCGGCAAGCGCTTCGACCCGGGCGATGAAATCATCGCGGTCGACGTCGTCGCGAAAAATATCGCGCCGCTCGATGCCGCGCCCGATGATGTGATGCAGCACCCCGGGCGCATCGATTCTCGCTCCTCTCGGCATATCGCCAGAATATCAAAGGGGGGAGGGCAAGTAAAGCAATTTGTACATGATCGTCCCCTACTTTAGGGTGGCCTAAACAGGCAGGGCCGCGCCGGTGCCGCGACGTCGGCTGGCGGCGGGGTCAAACGGGGTTGGCCGACTTCGGCTGCAGGGCGGCTGCGTTTTTTCGGCGCCGGTAGTGGAAGGATTTGATCAGGCCGGCGGCAAAGCGAACGTTTTCGTCGTGGCTTCCGCAGAACTTGACCCCGACGCGAAATCTGCCGTTCGGGCTCCGGCGCGAGTAGGCCACTTTGCCCGATATCTCTATCAGCTGATCTTCCAGATCGACCGACATGAGCGAGATGGATTCGAGCTCGACCGGGGACTCGCACTCCAGCATCAGGCCGTTCTGAGAGATGTCGACCGCACGTCCCATGCCCTGCTTGAGCGTTCGGCCCGCATCGTCGCAGCACACATAAGATATCAAATTGCTGGTTCCCACCCGAGCATGTTGCCGTTGTTCAGGCCCCCCCATGAGCGTGGCTCCCCCTTTTTCTGCGAAACGGTTGATGCTCCAAGCTAATCTTCGGCCCGGGTGAAAAAAAACTTTAGAAATGGTTTCATCCCCCCGCCTGACGGCTGGGAGTCCCGCCGTGGCGGGATTGCAGGCCTCTCGGACGTGCTCACCACCGGTGAAGGTTGCGGCGCTTTCGATTCGGCCTCCCGCCTTGCCCGCAACCGTGATCCGAGGTTGGGATCACTTCTAGCGCACTCTGGCCCGAAAGAGGGACCGGCCGGAAGCGCGGTCGCAGGAGATTTTTGATCGGCTCAACCGCGAGCAACCGGACGGCTGGGAAAGCTGAAGCTGCACCCGCAGGCTTTTTCTTTAAGGAGGCCGGCTGGTCTCCGGCGACGGGGGCGCGGATTGACATTTGCACTCAAAACCACGTATGGTCTCCCCGCCGCAGGCAACGCTGCGCAGCGTTCGAGGCGTTGCCGCGGCGGCAGCGAGGACACCCCCCCACCGGAGGGCGCGATGACGGATATTCTGAAACAGATCATCTCCCGGGACCCCTGGGAGCGGGAGTACCACCAGGCCGTCCGCGAGATGGTGGACAGCATCGGACCGGTGCTCGCCCGGCAGCCGCACTATGCGGCGGCCGCGGTTTTGGAACGCATCACCGAGCCGGAGCGGATCGTCACATTTCGTGTCCCCTGGGTGGACGACCGGGGCAAGGTCTGCATCCACCGCGGCTACCTGGTCGAGATGAACAGCGCGATCGGCCCCTTCAAGGGCGGTCTGCGCTTCCACCCCTCCGTGAACCAGGGGATCCTCAAGTTTCTGGCCTTCGAGCAGGTGTTCAAAAACGCCTTGACCACCCTGCCGCTCGGCGGGGGCGCCGGCGGGACCGACTTCGAGCCCAAAGGCAGGTCCGACGAGGAGGTCATGCGCTTCTGCCAGAGTTTCATGCGCGAGCTCTACCGGCACCTCGGGCCCCACACCGACATCCCCGGCGGCGATATCGGCGTCGGCGCGCGCGAGATCGGCTTCCTTTTCGGCGCTCTTCGAAAGCTCGACAATCAGTTCACGGGCGCCCTGACCGGCAAGGGCCTGCAATGGGGCGGAAGCCTTTTCCGGGCCGAGGCGGCCGGCTACGGCTGCGTCTATTTCGCAGCGGAAATGCTGATGACCCGCGGAATGGGCCTCGCGGACCAGGTGTGCCTCGTCTCCGGTTCGGGCAACGTCGCCCTGCACACCGCCGAAAAACTGATCGCGCTCGGCGCCAAGGTGGTCTCCCTTTCGGACTCCTCCGGCCACATCTACGACCCCGAGGGCCTCGATGCCGAAAAGCTCCAATTCGTGAAGGTGTTGAAGAACATCCGCCGCGGGCGCATCCGCGAGGCGGCCGATCGCTTCCCGGGCATCAGCTACACCGCGGCGGATGCCGACAGCGAGGTCAACCCGCTCTGGCGCCACCGGGCCGACTGCGTCTTTCCCTGCGCGACGCAAAACGAGATCGGCGAGCAGGACGCCTACAGCCTCATCAACAACAACATCAAGCTGGTCTGCGAAGGCGCCAACATGCCCTGCACCTCGGAGGCGATTGACATCTTCCTCGGCAAGAACATTCTTTTTGCGCCGGGCAAGGCCGCCAATGCCGGCGGCGTGGCCGTGAGCGGGCTTGAGATGGTGCAAAACAGCATGCGCTTGAGCTGGCTCGGCAGCGAGGTGGACGAGCGCCTGCGGATCATCATGCGGGCGATCCACAACCGGTGTCTGGAAACCGCCGCGGCGTACGGCACCCCCGGCAACTACCTCAACGGCGCCAACATCGCCGCTTTCGTCCGGGTGGTGGACGCCATGCTGGACCAGGGCGTCGTGTAAGAGGTCCAGGGCCGCCGCCGCCGCGATTGACACCCCCCGGGCGCAGCCATAGCATCGTCTCGCGAACGGTTTCCCGGCGTTTTCCCCCGCCACCCGTGCCATGCCATGAGCCTCGACCTCGACAGCCTGACCGTGCAGGTGCAGCGCAACTGCGACATCTCCGATGCGCGCCACGCGGGCGTCTTCTCCGTCTGCGGCCTGGCGCTGCGGCTGCGGGACCTCTACCGCTGGCAGCATGCGCTGGAGCCCTGGCAGGAGGGTGAGCCGGGCAGCGTGCTGGAGTGGATCGGCCGCCGCGAGAGCCTCTGGGACGGCCTGGCCGACTGCGACTACGAGCGCCTGAGGCTCGGGGGGCGCGCGCTCGACCCGTTCGACACCGATGGGGTCAACGCCCTGCTGGCGCCGCACGGCCTGCTCTACGGGGCCGGGTATGCCCGCGGCCTGAAGCCGACCTATTTTCTGGCGCGCATCGACGACCGGAGCTCGGTCAGGCAGTTCGCTCTTTACTACCTGGGTAAAGAGCTGGCGCGCGACCTGCAAACCCTGCCCGCGCTCTCCCAGGGCCGGAGCATCCTGATTCGGCGCCACACCGCGCGGATGTTTTTCTGGGACCAGGTCGCCTACGCCGCCCCGTCGGCGCGCCGGGCGCTCGCCGTCGCCCTGGATGCCTGCGGTGTCGGCGACCACCGGCCGGCCGGCATCCGCGCCCATCTGGACCGCCTGCTCGCCGTCCAGGAGAACGTCCTCCTGCACCACGAGCTGGGAGAGCTGCAGGAGACCGGGTTCGACCGGGGCGTCTGGCAGCAGATGGTGGCCGCTTTTTCGGGCAGCCGGGTGGAGATCCTCGCCCGCCGCGTGAAGGATCTGTTGGCCGACACCAGCCCGCATGGTACGCTGTGCGCCCTTTGCCGGGCGCGCGACATCGCCGGACTGGCGCTGGCCGTCGCCTTCGCCGACGGCCTGGCCAAGGCCTTTCTGCCGGAAGTGTTTTCAGCCTGGGAGCAAGTGGTGCACCGGCAGGGCTGGAGCGAGCTCGACGCCGCGGTGGAGAAGGCGCACCTGGATCTGCGCCGCCTGGCCGACCAGGCGGTCGCGCTGTTTCGCGCGGCGGAGGGCCGCGGCGACCCGGCTGCCGCCGCGCGGCGGCTTGACCGGCTGCTGGGCGCTGCGCTCGAGCCGGATCGACCGGCCGCTGGCTGATTTCGCCCAAGCCCGATGCCGATCACCCAGGATTTGCGCCCGGCGTGGAGTCTTCAAAATTCGATCGGCCCGTGCCATTGACAACGCGGTCAAGGTGATTAAATTTGCGTTCGCACTTCGATGATGACAAGGTTAATGATTTGAAATTTATCGTTTTTTTTATGATTTTTTTTCAACCGAAGCCATCCATGCCGCGCTATGAGTATGCCGGAGACGTTTCGAATCGCCAGTTCCTGGAAGAATTCCCCGAACATCGTTTCAGCCGTCTGTGACCGGCGGGCAGGCATGTCCGGCGACGGGCCCTGCCGCAGCGGCATCAGCGGCCATTTCAATCCCATATCGCAAGGAGGTAGGATGTCATGAAGATCAGACCGATGAACGACAGGATTTTGGTGGTCAGGGTCGAGGAGGAGAAGAAGACCGCCGGCGGCATCATCATTCCGGACACCGCCAAAGAAAAGCCCCAGGAAGGCAAAGTGGTTGCGGCCGGACCGGGAAAAATGGGCGAAGACGGCAAGCGCATACCGCTGGAGGTCAAAAAAGGCGACCGCATTCTGTTCTCCAAGTACGCCGGCACGGAGATCAAGATGGACGGGGTCGAGCACATATTCATGCGTGAAGACGACATTCTCGGAATTCTGGAATAACTAGGGAGGAACAGCCATGCCAGCCAAAATGATTTGCTATGGATCTCAGGCCAGGGAGAAGATGCTCAAAGGGGTCAACACCCTGGCGGAAGCCGTCAAGGTCACCCTCGGCCCCAAGGGGCGCAACGTCGTGCTGGACAAATCCTTCGGCTCCCCCAACGTCACCAAGGACGGGGTGACCGTGGCCAAGGAGATGCAGATCGAGGACAAGTTCGAAAACATGGGCGCCCAGATGGTCAAGGAGGTCGCCAGCAAAACCAGCGACACCGCCGGCGACGGCACCACCACCGCCACCGTCCTGGCCCAGGCCATCTACGGCGAAGGCCAGAAGCTGGTTGCGGCCGGCACCAACCCCATGGCGCTCAAGCGCGGCATCGACAAAGGCGTTGCGGCCGTGGTCGCCGAGCTTAAAAAGATGTCCAAGCCGGTCAAGGGCAAAAGCGAGATCGTCCAGGTGGGCAGCATCTCCGCCAACAACGACGAGATGATCGGCAAGCTGATCTCCGAGGCCATGGACAAGGTCGGCAAAGAGGGCGTCATCACGGTCGAGGAGGCCAAGAGCATGGAGACGACCCTCGAGGTCGTGGAGGGCATGCAGTTCGACCGCGGGTACGTGTCGCCCTATTTCGTCACCGACCCCGAAAAGATGGAGGCCGCGCTGGAGTCGCCCTACATCCTGATCCACGAGAAGAAGATCAGCGCGATGAAGGACATGGTCCCCCTCCTGGAGTCCGTGGCCCAGAGCGGCAAGCCGCTCGTGATCATCGCCGAGGACATCGAGGGCGAGGCCCTGGCGACCCTGATCGTCAACAAGCTGCGCGGCACCCTGAAGGCGGCCGCCGTCAAGGCGCCCGGCTTCGGCGACCGCCGCAAGGCGATGCTCGAGGACATCGCCATCCTGACCGGCGGGCAGGTGATCGCCGAGGAGCTCGGCCTGAAGCTGGAAAACGTGACCCTCAACGACCTCGGCCGCTGCAAGCACGTGCGCATCGACAAGGACAACACCACCCTCATCGACGGCGCCGGCAAGAAGGCCGACATCGAGGGGCGCATCAAGCAGATCCGCGCCCAGATCGAGGAGACCACCTCGGACTACGACCGCGAGAAGCTGCAGGAGCGGCTGGCGAAGCTGGTCGGAGGGGTGGCGGTGCTGCACATCGGGGCGGCCACCGAAACCGAGATGAAGGAGAAAAAGGCGCGCGTCGAGGACGCTCTGAACGCCACGCGCGCGGCGGTGGAGGAGGGGATCGTCCCGGGCGGCGGGGTTGCCCTGCTGCGCTGCCTGAGCGCCGTGGACGGCGTCAAGGCCGCCGGCGAGGAGAAGGTCGGCATCGGGATTTTGAAGCGGGCCTTGCAGGAGCCGCTGCGCAACATCGCCGGCAATGCGGGCATGGAGGGCTCCGTGGTCGTGAACGCGGTGCTGGAGGGCAAGGATGCGTACGGTTACAATGCCGAGACCGGCGCCTACGAGGACCTGATGAAGGCCGGCGTGATCGACCCCACCAAGGTGGTGCGCTTCGCCGTCCAGAACGCCGCCTCCGTGGCCGGGCTGATGCTGACCACCGAGGCCATGATCGCGGACAAGCCCGAGAAGAAAAAGAAGGGCGGCGCGGCCGCACCTCCCATGGATGACGACATGTATTAAAAAGAAGGCAGGCGGAGAATGAATCCGCCCGCCTTCTTTACATCCGAAACGGAAATAGACCGAAGGGCGGCGCTTGCCGCCCTTCGGTTTTACGGGGGGAGCGGGGAGGTTTTTTTACAAGAGCGCTCAGGTCAACGGACCGGTTCGGGCCGCCGGTTGAAACCCCGCACCGATTCGGCAGCCCGGGGCTCCTCGGATCAACATCGGCGGGCGGCGACAGCCGCCCGCCGTCGTTCAGAGGGAGCGGATCTCCTGGCGCATGAAGACCGTGTAGGAGACGGCGAAGCAGATGGCCGTGATGGCGACCAGGCTGATGAGGTAGGGCATCACGATCAGAATGCTCTGGCCGAGGGGCAGGGGGCCTGAGAAGCGCGTCATGGAGATGGCCTCGAGCGGGCCCGCCGTCAGGCGCGTGCGCGTCGATTTGCGCATCGGGTCGATGATGGCGGCCGTGGCGTCGGAGTAGAGCTCCATGGGCGACACCAGGGCCGCGGCGCGCAGGATCTCGGCCTTTTGCTGCGCGACCAGGGGGTCGCTGGACGGGCTGCCCGCCAGGGCCCCGGCCAGGATGCCGATCCCGATGGTGACGAAAAACGAGAAGAAGATCCACACCGCCAGGGCGGCCAGAGCGGAGGTGGCCGTGCTGCGGAACACGATCGAAAACAAGATGGCCACCCCCAGCCAGAAGGCGATGTAGACCACGCTGACCACCAGGTAGATCAGCACGCGCCAGATCTCCTCCGCGCCGGGCACGATGCCGACCAGGGCCAGGCCCAGGCCGGTGATCACCATGAGGATCGAGCCCATCATGACGCTGATCAGCACGAGACCGGCCAGAAACTTCCCGTTGATCACCGCATCGCGGAAGATCGGCTGGGCCAGGAGCTTGCTCAGCGTGCCCTCGTTGCGCTCGCGGTTGATGGAGTCGAAGCCGAGGATCAAACCGACCAGCGGCCCGAAGAAGGCCACGAACTGCACCAGCGAGAACATGGCGCCCGGCTCGGTGAAGAGCATCAGGAAAACGAACTTCGGCTTGAGCTGCCCCTGCGCCTCGCGGATCTGCACCCCCACCATGTAGGCGCTGATCAGGCTGACCATGGCGATCAGGGCGAAAAGGATCACGAAGCGATAGCTGCTGAAGTGGTCGGCCAGCTCTTTTTTGCAGATGGCGGTGAGCGCTGCCACGGCTATGCCTCCAGAAAGTACTTCATGTAGACTTCCTCCAGGGAGAACTCCTCCGGGCCCACGCCGAACTTCTCCCGGGCCAGCTGATCCATGGGTCCCTGCGCCACCATGCGCCCCTTGATCATGATCCCGACGCGGTCGCAGATCTTCTGCACCTGGTTGAGCTGGTGGCTCGAGAGCACGATGGTCATGCCCCGCTCGCGGGCGAGGCCCATGATCATCTCCATGATCCGGACGGTGGCGTCCGGGTCCAGCCCCAGGGTCGGCTCGTCCAGAAAGGCCAGCCTGGCGTCTTTGATCAGAAGCTCGGCGATGCCCAGCCGCTGGCGCATGCCGCGCGAGAAGGCCGCGATCTTCTTGCGGCCCTCCTCGGCCAGCCCCACAGCCTCCAGCGCGGCCGCGATGCGCTCTTCGGCCTGCCGTCCGGCGATGCCGTTCAACTCCGCCACGAACCGCAGCATCTGCCGCGCGTCCAGGTCCGCGTAAAAGCCCATGTTCTCCTGCAGGTAGCCGACCCGGGATTTGACCCGGATGGGGTCGCGGGCGGGGTCAAGCCCCATGACCCGCACCCGGCCCGCGGTCGGCTCCGTCAAACCCAGCAGCATGAGCAGGGTGGTGGTCTTGCCCGCGCCGTTGGGGCCCAGGAAGCCGAAGATCTCCCCTTCGCCGACCGTCAACGTCAGGCGGTCGACCGCGGTCTGGTGCCCGTAGAGTTTGGTCAGGTTTTCGGTTTCGATGACGGCAGCCGCATCCATGGTCAGCGCCTTCCGAATGCACGGAACAGCCCGAACAGGCCTGCGATCACGGCGACGATGATGCCGATCCCCACCCAGCCCCAGACCGAGGAGGCCTTGACGCCGATCCGGAACTCCAGCGTCTTGCTGGATTTTTCGCCTTCGATCCGGACGGCCACCGAATAGTCCCCGACCAGGGCCTCATCGGCGGGGGTGATGATCATTTCGACCTGCTTGAGCGCGTTGGGCTCGATCAGGTCGATGCGCTCCGGCTTGAACTCCACCTTCCAGTTTTCGGGCTTGAAACTCATGAAGCGGATGTTGGTGTTGGGCGCCGTGCCGGAGTTCTTGACGTAAAAGGAGACGTTGGAGGCTCTGCCCTGGTGCGCCTCGAGGGAGAGCAGCCCGGAGGGGGTGCCCACCTCCAGCTCGTAGGTGCCGGTGAGCATGACCGTCAGGTTGGCCTCCCCCTTGGCCTCGCCCGCGGCGACGCGCACCGTGACCGGGTATTCGCCCGCCGCCGCCCCCGGGCCGGGCTTGACCTCCACGGCGATGCTCTGGCTCTGGTTGGGCCGGATCCGCAGGCTGGAGATGTACTTCGACTCGTAGGCCGGCTTGAAGTTGACCTCCCAGCCCGCCGGGCCCTGGGCGGAGAGATCGAAGATCGCCTCCTTGTCGAGCCGGCTGTCCACCTCGACCGAAAATTCGAAGGCGGCGTTCGACGGGCCGCGGATGACCGGGTAGGAGGTGGTGAGCCGGACGGGCTGGTCCTGCGCCTGGCCTTCCTGGTCGCCGGCGAGGGTCACCCGCAGCTTCTCGCTCAGCTTGAAGCGGCCGTCCCGCGTCGTCGCCTCGATCAGAAAGCTGTATTCGCCCGGGGGCAGCTCCTTGTCGGGGATGGCCTCGAAGGTCAGGCTCTTCTTGTCGTCGGCCGGCACGTGCACGCCGGTGACCGTGAACCGGTAGGTCTTGATGCGCGCCTTCCACCCATCCGGTTTCTGGGCGATGCGCACATCCACGGTTTCGTCCGTGCGTCCCTTGTTGAAGAAGGTCAGGTCCATGTTGACCTCCTTGCCCTGGGGGGCGACGACGCCCGGATACTCGGCGGCCATGAGCAGCAGCCGCTCCGGCCGCGGCGCGCCCTCGGCCTTCTGGGCCGCGGCGTCGGCGGCCGCCGCCAGGCTGACGAGGAGCGCTGCCACCGCAAACCACATGCCAAACCGCACTGTCGTCCTCATGCTGCACAATCCTCCGTCGCGAGAAGTGGTACCGGCTGTTTCGACAAGTCAGGGGGGGCCGGCGGCGCCAACGCCTGCCGCCGGCGGTGCCGACAACTTAGGCTTCTACTCTTAATCGATAAAATCGGCTTGTCAAGCCTTGCGCGGGCCGCTTGGCCGGCCGCAGCGGTTGCGGCCGCCGGCCGCAGCTGCTATCTAAAACCGATGGACCCGCTGCTGGACGACCCCGCCCGGCTTTCGCGCCGGCTGATCGAGCGGCTGCACGCCCTCGGCCGGGAGCAGTGCCTCTTCGACCACGTGGAGGCGGACTCCTCCTGCGCCTCGGCGGTGCTGCTGCTCCTCAGCCCGTGCCGCCGCGGCGCGAGGCAGACCTGCCTGGTGCTCAACCAGCGCTCGCAGCAGGTGCCGCAGCCGGGCGACCTCTGCTGCCCGGGGGGCAGCGTCGCGCCGCGCATCGACGGTCTGCTGGCGCGCCTGCTGCGCCTGCCGCCGCTGCCGCTCGGCCGCTGGCCCCACTGGCGGCACTGGCGCCGCGAACGGCCGCGGGAGGCCGAGCGGCTGGCGCGCTGCCTGGCCGCCGCCCTGCGCGAGGGATTCGAGGAGATGGGGCTCAACCCGCTGGGGGTGCGCTTTCTCGGGCCGCTGCCGCCGCAGCGGCTGGTGCTCTTCCGGCGGCTGATCTTTCCGATGGCGGCCTGGTCGCCCGCGCCGCGCCGCTACCGGACCAACTGGGAGGTCGAGCGGGTGGTCGCGATCCCGCTCGGCCGGCTGCTCGATCCGCGGCGCTACGTGCGCTGCGAGGTGCGCCTGGAGGCCCCCGGGGCGCCGGATGCCCCGGCGCGCATCCTGCCCGGCTTCCGGCTGGACGGCGGCGAGGACGAGGGCATCCTCTGGGGGGCGACCTTCCGCATCGTGGCCGGCTTTCTGCAGGCGGCCTTCGGCTTCACCCCGCCCGCCGTCGACGGCCTGCCGGCGGTTCGCATCCGGCTGGATGCGGCCTACCTGAACGGGCGGGGCGCCCGGCCCTTGACAACGGCGGCCAAACAGGGTTGAAGCTACTGCCGGAGGGCGCGGGCCGAAGGCAAGGGGCCGTGCGCCCGGAGGCCATGCCCACCGACGACACGCCCGGCTACCCGCTCACCCTGCGCGACTCGGCCGTCCACGGCCGCGGCTGCTATGCCGCAGAGCCGATCCCGGCCGGGGCCTTCATCATCGAGTACACCGGCGAGTGGGTCCCGGCCGAGGAGGCCTATCGGCGCGAGGCGGACCCCGCCCGGCCCGGCATCTACACGTTTTGGACCGGCGACGAGGGGGCGGTCGACGGGCTGCACGGGGGCAACGCCGCGCGCTTCATCAACCACAGCTGCAGCCCCAACTGCGACTACCGCATCGCCGACCGGCGCATCCTGATTTACGCCGCGCGGCCGATCGCCGCGGGCGAGGAGCTCTTCATCGACTACAGCTTCAGCCCCGAGGGCGAGCGGGTCCCCTGCCGCTGCGGCTCCCCGCAGTGCCGCGGGCAGATCAACGC
>JALOOU010000070.1 GCA_025454255.1 Desulfobacterales bacterium
CGCCCCGGCTTGGTTGTTGCCCGACTTGCCGATCAGCCCGATCTGGTTCGACCCCGGCTGCGCGTCCATGCGCAGCACGATGAAGCCGCTGTACATGTTCAGGACCGCCGAGCTGTAGGTGCTGCCGTTCACCACCCAGGAGTCCCCGTCGTGCACCCAATACTTGATCTGGTTGGCGGTCGAGGTGGCGGCCGCGACCATGAGCCGGCCGCTCGCCTGCTCGTAGGCCGCGGCGAAGCAGCGGGTGTCGCTGGTCGGCAGCGCGCCCAGGTTGTGCGTGCTCCAGATCCAGCCGTCGTAGAGCGCGGCGTAGAGCGTGTTGGCGCCGCTGCCCACCGCCAGGACCGCCTGGCGGGTGCCCTCGGCGTTCGTCGCCGCCGTGTGCCACTTGAGCGCCCCGGTGTCGTCGCTGTCGTAGGCCGCCCCCTCGCCGGTCCAGGCCGCACCCAGGTAGCTGCGGGAGCGGATAATGTCGTCGGTCGCTGAGGCGTACTCCGTGTAGGCCACGAGCGGGCCGAGATAGGGGGTGATCTTGGCCACGAAGGCGTCGCTGCTGCCGTTGTGGGTCAGGTCCGGGCCGCCCGCCACCGGAAAGGTGGCCTCGGTCGAGGGGGTCTGCCCGCCGATATAGACGGCGCCGCGGCCGTCGACGGCGATCCCAGAGGCTTTGTCATCACCGGAGCCGCCGATGTAGCCGCAGTAGACGAGCGCCGAGCCGTCAGCTTTCACCTTGGCCACGAAGACGTCGTTCGTGCCGCCGTTGTATGTCAGATCAGGCCCTCCGGTGACCGGAAAGCTCGACTCGTTCGAGGGGGTGTGTCCGACGACATAGGCGCTGCCGGAAGTGTCGACCGCGATTGCAACTCCTTGGTCCAAACCGCTGCCGCCGATGTAGCCGCAGTA
The DNA here is from genome assembly GCA_025454255.1 of Desulfobacterales bacterium. Taxonomy (GTDB): domain Bacteria; phylum Desulfobacterota; class Desulfobacteria; order Desulfobacterales; family SpSt-501; genus SpSt-501. Next base: position 904 of record JALOOU010000070.1, read on the forward strand.
GTCAAGGGCCGTGCCCGCCGCGTTCACCTTGGCCACGAAAGCATCATAGGTGCCGCCGTTGTGGGTCAGGTCCGGGCCCACCGTCACCGGAAAGGTCGTCTCGGTGGAGGCCGCCACCCCTGTGACATAAGCGTTTCCGGAAGCGTCGACCGCGATCCCGAATCCTTGGTCCGCGACGGAGCCCCCGATGTAGCCGCAGTAGACGAGCGCCGTGCCGTTGGCGTTCACCTTGGCCACGAAGACGTCGCCGTTGCCGTTGGAGGTCAGGTCCGGACCAACCGTTACCGGAAAGGTGGCCTGGGTAGAGCTGGTTGATCCCACGACATAGGCGTTGCCCGAGGTGTCGACCGCGATCCCATTTGCTTGGTCGCTGCCGGAGCCGCCGATGAAGGTGCTGTAGACGAGCGCCGTGCCGGCAGCGTTCACCTTGGCCACGAAGGAGTCGTACGTTCCTCCGCCGTGAGTGGTGTCGAACGCGCCTGAGGTCGTCGGGAAATTGGTCGAGTCGGTGTATCCGACGAGATAGGCGCAACCGGAGCTGTCCACGGCGATGTCCCGGACATAATCAAAGTTTCCGCTTCCTCCCAGGTAGCCGCTGTAGACGAGCGCCGTGCCGGCAGCGTTCACCTTGGCCACGAAGCCATCGTTCGTTCCGCCGCCGTGGGCGGTGTAGGGCCAGCCGCCGGCGACCGGGAAATCGGCCGAGCTTGTCCAGCCGGCCAGATAGGCGCTGCCCTCCCCGTCCACGGCGATGCCTTTGTATCCGCTCTCATTTCCGCTGCCTCCGAGGAAGCTGCAGTAGACCAACCCGGTCATGGCCGGGTTCACCTTGGCCACGAATAGGTCCGTGGTGCCGCCCAAAGTGCCGTCGAATCCTCCCGCGACGATCGGGAAGTTGACCGCAGAATAGCTCTGGCCGGTGAAATAGATACTGCCGTCGTTATCCACGGCGATCCCATAGCTGAAATCGTTGCCTGCGCCGCCGATGTAGCCGCAGATGACCGCCGGGTCGAGCACCAGGGTCTGCGCGCGGTCGTACGCCCCCAGCCGGAAGCCGTAGACCACGCCCTCCTCGGTTGCTTCCTTCTCGAGGGTGAACTCGGCCGCCACCTCGCGTGCGCCCCCGTCGAGCTCCTGGAAGGCGTAGGGCGTATCCTCCTCGAAGCCGCCGAGCGGGGTCACGATGCGCAGCCGCCCCGTCGCGGTGATGCCCACCTCCTCGGCCCCGCGGTAGGCGAGCCGGATGAGTCCCGGGTCGGCCCCGGGCTTGACGTGGTAGGTCGCCTTGAGCACCCCGCCCTCGCCGCTGAAGACCAGATCGATCCCCGGCCAGAGCTCCGCGTAGACGATGCTGCCGAAGGTCGGGACGCCGCTCCGCCAGTTCTCCTGCGGCCCCTTGAAGTAGCTCACGACCCCCGCGTGCGTCTCCCGCCCCGCGGGCCTCACCGCGCCGTCGACCCCCAGGAAGTCGAGCTGCACCACCCAGCCCCGCGGCCCCCCGGGCGGCCCCGCCGCCGTCTCGGCTCCCGCGGGCTCGAGTTCGGCCGGCTCCGGCCGGCCGAGCACGAAGACGACCCCCGTGGGCGTGAAGTAGATCGTGCGCTCGCGGCTCTGCAAATAGAAACCGGCCCGCGCGTCCGTCTGGCCGCGGTTCTCGATGAAGGAGAGCGGCAGCTTGCCCAAGCTCGCGAGCACCGCCGCCCGCTCCTCGCCCCCGAGGCTCTTCGCGCCGGGGTTGAGCGCGCCGGGAAACACCGCCGCATGGCCCACGCCCAGCGCCAGCGCGCAAACCACCCCAACCAAAATAGGGGACGCCCATGTTTTTATGCGTTTCACACCCATTTAGCACCCATTTAGGGGACACCCATGTTTTTATGCGTTTCGCGCTTCTTTTCGACCAGCCGCACCCGCAAACCGCCGCCGGCATCGCGGCGGCCGGGCCTGCCCGCCGCACGCGCCCCACCGAGGCCGATTTCCCGCGAAATTCAAGGCTTATCAATGCAGACGGCGCTCAGCCGCCGTTGCAGACGCCCGAGAGGCCACCTCGCAAGGGAATATCGACTTATATCGATAAAAGCTTGAGGGGGTTTGGCGGGTGGAAAGGAGGAAGCGCGGCGGCGCCGCTCGAGGGGCGCCGCCCGGCGGGCGGGCTTAAGACCGGGAAAAGCCGACGATGGACATATAACGCCGGATCCGGCGGCCGCGAAGGTCGATGAACGGCTTCAGCCCCCCCAAAAAGCCCCGCGGCAGAAGGCCCTCTTTGCGGCTATCGGCGATCGCAGCGATGCAGCCGCCGGCCGCAATCCCCCCTTGCTTGGCTAAGGCTGCTTCCATTCGCGTTTCAGGAGCGGGTCCGGGAGGAGAACTCAGCGGAGGGAACGAAGCAGGCGGGAGAGAAAACGATAGGTGCGGGTATACAGGGAGGGTAAAAAGCCGCAGGGATCGATGCGCCGCCCCCTGCGCTCGACGGCGACGACTTTCCCAAGCAGCTGCTCGGGGCTGACCGGCGGATCGCACTTGATGCAGGCATCGCCGCGGGTGGTGAACCGGATCGGCTGCGCCGCGGCCGCAGGAGAGACCTCCACCTCATCGGAGTCTATCCCGACCAGCCGGTGGGCGGTTATCTTATCGCCACTGCGGCAGAGCACGATGTCGCCGACCGCCAGGCTCGAGGCCGAAGCCGGCGCGACGATCACGGCCTCGTTTTCCCGGATCGTGGGGTGCATGCTGCGGCCGGGGGCGCGGAAGCGCACGGGGCGGCCGTTCTTAAGGCAATCGCTTATCAACGTTTCAAGCATGACGGGAGCTTGAGCCGGAGCGGAACGCCCGACTCGGAACTCTCCCTTCCTTGCCGGTTCTCTTCATCAGCCGCTCAGCCGCTCGGAGTATCTCCGCATGGCGCCCGCCGCCCGGGCAGTAGTCGCAGGGGCCGTGGGCGGGGACCGCCATGCTCATGGCATACGCCCTGAGGTGAGCCACGCGGCAGAGGAAATCGACCGGCTGCCGCGGGTCGCCGCATTCGAGCTCGCCGTTGGCAGGACACATCCCGCAGAGCGAGCGCAGCGCGCAGCGCGCGCACCGGGAGTCGGAGGCGGCCGCCAGCGCGCGCAGCCGGGAGAGGTGGCGGTCCCAGCCGTCCCGCAAGCTGCCTGCCCTCAGGTCGTACCCCTCCCCGGCTGAAAGGACGCAGGCGCGCAGCCGGCCGCAGGGGTCGATCGCAAAGGAGGTGGCGCCGCCCCCGCAGGTGTAGAGCGGAGCTGCGCCCGCGGGCCCGGGGGCAACCCCCAACGGGCGGCGCGCCAGCTCCTTAAGCGCCCGCACCCGCTCCGCATCCGCCAGGTCGAGCGCCACGACCTCCTCCGGCGCAAGGCGCACATCGAGCGGCGCAAGGGAGCCGTCGCAGCGGGCGTTGAGCAGGGCGTCGAACCGGAACGGCAGCCCGAGCTCCTCCGCCGCGAACCGCCGGATGCCCCGAAGCTCATGGGCGTTCAGCGCGCAAACCGTCGACTTGAGCTTGAGGGGCAGGCCGTGCTGCGCGAGGAGGCGGACCCCCTCCAGGCAGCGGCGGAAGGAGCCGGGGACGCCGCTGACCCGCTCGTAGGTCTCGGCGGTGCTCCCGTAGAGGGTGATTTCGATCGAGAAGGGCCGCGCGGCCGCCAATTCCTCGGCCAGCCGCGGCGTGACCAGGGTGCCGTTGGTGAAGAGCGTGACGAGCAGCCCATTTTTCTTGGCGGCGCGGTAGATGTCGAGAAAATCTTGCCGCAGCAGGATCTCGCCGCCGGTCAGAAGCAGCCAGACGCAGCCGGCGGCGGCGATCTCCTCCAGCAGCCGGAAGAGTTCGAGCGTCTCCAGCTCCGCGGCCAGCGCTGCGGGGTCGTTGGCCGGCAGGTTGTTGTAGCAGTGCCGGCAGCGGTTGTTGCACCGGCGGGTCAGCTCGATCGTACCGGCGAGCGGCACGCGCTTTCCGCCGGCGCGCTCTTTGACGGCGAGGCTCCAGGATGCGTAGTCGCGGGTTTCCAAGGAGGGTTTTGAGTTTGTCGGATCCGTTGAGTCTATCGGGCCGGCGCCAACCGGCGGCGAGCCCGACATCGCCGGAGACGGCGGACGCGCAACTGGCAGCTATACCTTAAGGAGATAGTTCTCTTTGATCTCATTCAGAAAAACATCGAAGTCGTCCAAGTGACGTTTGAGGATCCCATAAACCAGGCTGTCGTCGACTTTGTCATAACCGTGCACAAGGATATTGCGCGCCCCTGCCATATCCAACAAAAAACGGGTCGTTTCGGTTCGGATGATATTCGCTTGCGTCAGGGCCAGGAAAACGCCCTTGTAGTCTTTCGGCTCAGGCAGCTTTTGCCGGGATATGATGATTTTTCCGATATCGAGGCACGCTTCGATGGCAATCTGAAGGTTTCTTTCGGCGATGTCCCGCGCATCGTTCGAGTCACGGTAGTCATCAAACGAAGTCAACTTCTCGGCCAGTTGCCTCAACCGAGAAACTCGCTCCTGAACCGTGGTCATTTTTCTTTCGATCGTTTTCATGAGCGGAACAGATAATCGGATGGAAGCCCGAGCCGCTCTCTGCGAAGCTCGTGTATAAAAGGGCGGAAATCAAAATACATCCCCCGGATCTTGAGTTCGTACTGCAACCGCTCTTCGGGATCACGCTCAAAGAGGCACTCTCCGCCGACAACGATTTCGTAGGCGATTTCCAGGGAAGCTGAATTCAAAACGGTCACATCCACCACCTGGCCGTACAGGCGTAGGCATCGACGGCGTATTTTTCCTGGGCCACGAGAAATGCCAGATCGATGTCGGATTCCGCCCGCTGTTGATTGCGGGCAAAAGAGCCGAACAGATAAACGACCTGCACAAGGCCCTGGGGGGCTTCCGAATTCAAACAGTCAAGCAGGCAATTTTTGATTCTTTGATGCGTGGCCACTGGTCCAACCCAACCGAAAAGCCAAGGGAAACTCGTCAACCGGATCGTTCATTATCCGATACGGTGCAGGTTGTCAATTTGGCAGGGCATTGGGAGCGGCGTTGAAAACGGGGCGGGGCAGCCGCTTTCAGTCTGGCCCCGATCATCTTTCAGAGCCACCACGCGGTCGCACCGGCGCGCGGCGGCGGCCCGGTGGGTGACGACGATCACCGTGCGGCCCTTGCGCCATTGGTGCAGCGCCTCCAGGACCGACGCTTCGGCCGCCTCGTCCAGCGCGGCCGTCGGCTCGTCCAGGATCAGGATGTCGGGGTCGGCCAGCAGCGCCTGCGCCAGGGCCAGGCGCTGCTTCTGGCCCTCGGAGAGCCTCAGCCCGCCCTCCCCCACCGGCGTCTCATACCCGTTCGGGAGCGCCAGCACCTCCTCGTGGATGCCGGCGAGCGCCGCAGCGGCAGAGACCAGGGACACGGGTGCATCCGGTCGGCCGATGCGCAGATTGCTCAGGATGCTGCCGCTGAAGAGGCATGGCCGCTGGGGGACAAATCCCAACCGGCGGCGAAGCGCAGCCAGGTCATAAGCGGCGGCGGGGCGGCCGTCGAAGCGGATTTCGCCGGAAGTGGGCTTGTAGAATAGCAGCAGCAGACTCAGCAGGGTGCTCTTGCCGACGCCTGAAGGCCCCATGACGGCCACCGCCTCCCCCGGGTGCACGTGCATGGAAAGATCGTCTAAAACCGGACGCCGCCCGCCGTAGCAAAAGCCGACCCCGCGGAATTCGATCTCGCCCCTCAGCTTGGAGGCACGGATGCCGCCCGCCTGCGGGTCCTCGGCCCCGATGGCAAAAAGCGCCGCCACCCGCCCCAGCGCCGCCCGGGCCAGCTGCAGCTGGAGGTTGGCCGAGGAGAGATACTGCGCCGGGCCGAACACAAGCCCCAGGTAGGCCTGGAAGGCCAGGAGCGAGCCCAGCGTCCACTCGTCGCGGATGACCAGCACCGCACCGGCGGCCAGCGCGAGCGCCCGCCCGATGCCGGGCACGGCTTGGATCAACGCCGCCGACAGGGAGCCGATAACGGATTGCTCCAGCCCCGCCTGGAGCTGCCTGTCCACGCAGGACATGATCCGCTGCCGCATGCGGCTCTCGGCCGCAAACGCCTTCAAAGTCGAAGAGCCCGCCAGGGACTCCTGAATCATCCCGGCCGCCTCGGCCCGGTGTTCCAGCCGCCGGCGGCTGAGCGCATGGATCTTTCGTGAGACGAACCCAAGCCCCCAGGCCAGAGCGGGCAGGAGCGCCAGTACCGCCAGGGCGATCCGCCACTCCAGATAGAGCAGAAAGCAGGCGCCCCCGGCCAGGCGCAGCGCCTGGCCGGCCGCATTGAATGCAAACCCGGAAAAGAGCACCCGCAGCCCATCCACGTCCTCGGCGATCCGGCGCGTGAGATATCCGCTTGGGTGCTCGTCGAAGAACGCCTTGGGCATTGCCAGGGAGCGCGCGACCAGATCCTCCTGGATCTCCCGCAGCACCTTCTGTTCGAAGCGCGCGAAACAGAAGTCTTCGGCCAGCCGCAGCAGCTTTTCAGCGGCAAGGCAAGCGGCGAGCAGAACCACCGCGATGGCCAGGAGATCCGGCTGCCGGCCGAGAATCACCTCATCCACGAAAAACCGGGTGATCAGCGGCGAGGCGAAGCCGGCCAGGGTTGCAAGCAGAACGAAACCCCCGCCCGCAATCGCTATTCTGCCGTGGCGCCGGAGGATGGGATAAAAAGGGGCAAAGAGCGCCCGGAAGGTTCGAGGAGCGGCCGCATCCCCGACCCGGTCGCCGGCGGGCCTGCATGCCAAACCGCTTCTAAGCGTATTCAGCCAGAGGGCTGGCACGTGCCACCTCGCAGGCCGCCCGCCCTCGGCGCAGTCGGCCGGGGGGGCGCCGTCCGGCCGGGCTCTGATGCCTCTTCCGTTGGCGGCGCCAGCAGGCCCCGGTAGAGTGCTTCGAGCCCGGCGATCATGGCGGGAAGCCCGAACTCATGGCACCTGCGCCGGCCCCGCTCCCCCATCCGCTGCGCGAGGCCGCGGTCGCGCAGCAGGAGCGCTATGCCGGCGGCGAGCGCCGCCTCGTCACCCGGCGGCACCAGCAGCCCGTTCTCGCCGTGGCGCACCAGGTCGGGGATCCCGCCCGCGCGGCTGGCGACGATCGGCCGGCCGGCCGCCATGGCCTCCACCAGCACGCGGCCCATGCCCTCGTTCAAGGAGGGCAGCACAAAGACGTCGAAGAGCGGCATGATCCGAGCGATGTCGTCGCGCCAGCCCAGGAATTTCACACGCCCGCTGCAGCCGGCGAAAGCGGCCTGGGCCCGCAGCGGCTTTTCGAGCGCCCCCTTGCCGACGAACACCAGTTCGGCATCCGGGTGCTCGCGCCACACCGCGCCCATGGCGTTCAGAAGATAGGCCGGCCCCTTGATCGCCAGCAGCCACCCCACGAAGCCGACCTGCCGCCGCTGCGGGTCGAACCCCACGGTCCGCTTTTGGGCCGCGGCGTCGGTGCGCTCGCCGGCGAATTCGCCCAGCTCGACCCCGCTGGGGATGACAGAAACATCTTCGGCCGGCGCCACGCCGAGGTCGACGTAGTCGCGCTTCTCCCCGGCGGTGAGCGCCACGGTCTTTTCGGTGAAGCGGGCGAAGAACCGCTCCAACGCCAGGAAGAGGCCCGCCGCGAGCCGTCCGAAATGCCCGCTGAACACATGCCCGTGCGGGGTGTGGACGACGTGGGGGACCCCAGCCAGCCGCGCCGCCAGGCGCCCCAGGATCCCGGCCTTGGAGGTGTGGGTATGGACGATCTCCGGCCGCTCGCGCCGGATGTGCCACAAGAGGACGAGCAGCGATAGGATGTCCCGGACCGGATGGATCCGGCGCACCAGCGACCCGATGGGGATGAACCGGACGCCGCGGTGTTCAGCCTCCCGCTTCCAGGCCTCCAGCCGGCTCTTTTCGGCCGCGCTCATCCCCGACTCGCGCGCCAGCCCGTGCACCAGCACCGTGTCGTATTCGCCGGCCAGCTCCCGGCAGCAGAGCAGCGTGTTCTGCGCCGAGCCGCCCATGTCGAGGCGGGTGATGAGGTGCAGGATCTTGGGCATGTGGATCTTTTCTGAAAAATATTAAAGCCGGAGGAAACCGTCAGGAAAACGAAGCATACGAATTCCGTTCGTGCCAGTGTTGAAAAACGATGAGATTCCAGAGCGTCCAGGAGGTGTCGGTGGCCGCCTGCCGGTGACTACGCACCAGGTCCTGAACGACGGCCGCGTCGAAGATGCCTTGGTAGCGGATGCGTTCTTCGGACAGATAGCGGTCGACCAGGAATTTTAGGTCGGTCCGGAGCCAGCGGCTGATGGGGACCTCGAAGCCGCGCTTCGGCTGCCTCATGTGGCCGGGGGGCAACAAGTCCTTGAACGTCTCCTTAAGCACACGCTTGGTGATGCCGCGGCGTAGCTTCTCCGGGCCGGGGATCCCAAACGCGAGCTCGACCACGCGGTGGTCAAGCAGCGGCACGCGCACCTCGAGCGAGTTCGCCATGCTCATCAGGTCCACCTTGGTCAGCATGTCACCGGGCAGCGAGTCGATCAGATCCGTGCACAGCATTCGGTTGACAGCATCCCCCGAGCTGCGGCCCAACAGGCGGCGCACCCAGGCAAGCGCCGGATCGGGTCCGTCGTTGCCGCCGGGCATGAGTTTCCGCCGCGTGGGCGCCGGGCAAACCTCCTTGAGCGCCAGCAGGCGTTTGTCGAAAGGGCCGGAAGCGGCCCGAATGAACTTCTTGGCACGCCGAAGGGTCTCCCCCATGCGGGTTTCCCGGGATTCGGGCAGCGCCGTCAGCAAAGGCTCGATGATCGATTCCCGCAGGAGGGCCGGCACCATGAGGTAGCGCTCCCGCCAATATTCGCCGAGATAGGAACGGTAGCCGGCGAAGAGTTCATCGCCGCCGTCGCCGGACAGAGCGACCTTTACCTGCCGTCGGGTCTCGCGCGAAACCAGATAGGTCGGTATGGCAGAGGAGTCTGCAAAGGGCTCATCGATGGCATCCAGCACCTCGGGCAAAACGTCGAGCATGTCGCGCTGGTCAACCCGGATCTCATGGTGGTCCGTGCCGTACATGGCCGCCACCCGGCGAGCGCACGCGGTCTCGTCATACAGCCCGTCATCGGCGAAACCGACGGTGAAGGTCTTGACCGGCCGGGCAGACAGGCGCGCCATCAGGGCCACCACAATTGCGGAATCGACTCCGCCGCTGAGGAAGGCGCCGACCGGCACGTCGGCCAGCATGCAACCCGCCACGGAATCGGACAAGAGCTCGACCAGCCGGCCGCGGAGCCGGACGGGGTCCGTCGCCTCGACCTCCCCCGCCGGCCGAGCCAGGTCCCAGTAGCGCGAGATCTCGACCCTGCCGCCTTCGAGCACCAGCGAGCAGCCGGGCTCGAGCTTCCGGATCCCCCGAAACATCGTCAGCGGAGCCGGCACATAATTGAACGCAAGGTAGAGCGCCAGGGCTTCACGATCCAACTGCTTGTCGACCGTCGGGTCGGATAGCAGCGCCTTGATTTCCGAGGCGAACGCAAGGCGCGTTCCATCCCAGGAATAGACCAGCGGCTTGACGCCGATGCGGTCGCGGCAAAGCCACAGCCGCTGCCGCGCCTCGTCCCAGAGGCCGAAGGCGAACATGCCGTTGAAACGCCGCACGGCGTCCAGGCCCTCTTCCTCGTAGAGATGAATGACGACCTCTGTGTCCGACTGGCTGCGGAAGCGGTGGCCCTTGGCCTCCAGCGCCAGGCGCAAATCCTTGTGATTGTAAATCTCGCCGTTGTAAGTCAGCCAGATCGTGCCGTCCTCGTTCGCCATCGGCTGGCGGGCGGCTGTGGAAAGATCCAGAATCGAAAGGCGCTTGTGCCCAAGCCAGGCCCATGCACCCGATGCATGGGCAGTGTCACTCCGAAGAACTTGGGATCCGCTGCCATCCGGGCCCCGATGATGAAGGACCCCTGTCATCGTTTCGAGGTGTTTCTCCTTGACCGGGTGGCCGTCACATTGCAGCCTTCCGCAGATCCCGCACATTGCCGGTTTCAGCCCCCTTCGTGCCCTGCGAGCAGGCGGCGGCTCTTCCGCCCGCACGCAGCGAAAAGGGTTTCGAGTTCCGTGATGTTGCGCTCCCATGAATAATTGGATTCAACGAAACGGCGACAGCGCCGCGACCATTCACGCACGCAGGATTCGGACGTTGACAGCTCGTTCCGGAAAGAGAGGATTCCCCGAGCGATCGACTCCGGGCGGATGTCGTCCAGAAGCAGCCGCGGGTCGAGCCGGTTGAGAATCTCGACGGTCCCGCCGATCGGTGTGCCGATGACCGGCAGGCCGCTCGCCAACGCCTCGAGCGTCACCATGCCGAAGCCCTCGAGATCGGCGGAAGGCAGCACGAACAGGTCGGCCGCCTGTAAGTAGGCGGCCAGCTGCGCTTCCGGGATGAACCCGGTGAAGCGCAGGCGGCCGTCGAGTCGAAGAGCCGCCGCCTGCTCCTCGAGCGGGCGGCGCAGAGGACCCTCGCCGCCGACCACCAGCATGAGATCCGGCGCCTCCTTGGCTGCGCTGCGAAACGCCTCGACCAGATTAGCGATCCCCATGCGCGGGACCAAGTTCCGGACCGTCAACAGTACGAAGCTCCTCTCGGGAAGCCCCAACCGCCGCCGCACGGCGGCCTTGTCTGCGGAGGGCTGGAAGCGTTCGAGGTCAACGCCTCCGGGTATGACCCGAATGCGTCCGGCCGTCGCGCGGTAGGACCGGGCGAGCTTTGCCCGAGTGTAGTCGCTCAGAACGAGGACATGGTTGCAGGCGCCGATCACCCGGCGCTCGATATGCCGGCGCAGGGCGGCTTGAATCCGGCGCCCCAGCCGGCCGATACCGCGAGCGGCGGGATGCCGCGAGAGGTACTCCTCGAAGCCGAGCGAGTGGCAGGTGTAGACCCACGGGATCGCAGCGGCCCGGGCCTGCGGGAGCAGCCCGTAGGCGGTGACCGGCTGGTGGAGGTTGACGGCATCAATCCGCGCCTGTGCGTTCAACGCAGACCAAACCCGCCGCACGCGTCGCCAGCTTCGCAGGAGCTCCCCCGGAAACCCCGAGCGGTCGAACCCGCAGCGGATCTCTGCGACGCCCCCGATCGTCTCGCACTCGCGGCGGTGCTCCGGAAGCCTGCGGGTGAGAAGCTGAACGCGGTGGCCGCGCGCCGCAAGCCGCGTCGTCTGCTCATAGAGCACCCGCTCGGCCCCGCCGATCACATGTTGGATGGAGACATCCGCGACGAAGAGCAGGTTCATGCCGCCGAGCGCTTTGGGGTTGAGGTTTCGGCGGGCCAACCGCGCCGGCACAGGAGCGCGCGAATGCACGCAAGCGCAGCCGCCGGGGAAATCCTTCGCAGACACGCGTGATCGCCGCGCGGGCACCGGCCGGCTTCGCACCCCAGGCAGGCGAGCCCTTCCGCGCGCAGCACGCGGGGCCGCCCTCCGCGGGGCCACCAGCGCGAGGCGTGAGTCGGCCCCATGAAGGAGACCGTGGGCACCCCGAGAGCCGCGGCGGCGTGGAGCGGTCCGGAGTTGTTGCAGACGAGAAGATCGCACTGGGCGATCAGCGCGAACGACCGTCCGAGGTCGTCTCCGGTGTAAACCGGGACGGGCACCTTCGCGCGCGCCGCGATCGTTTGGGTTACGGCGCGGTCCCCCGGACCGCCGATCATCACCGCCTGGCTGCGAAGGGTGCGCTGCAGGTCCTCGATCAACCGGGCGTAATGGCTGGCCGGCCAACGTTGAGAGGGGTAGTGAGCTCCGGGGTGGACCCCAATGACAGGAAGCCCCGTGACCGTGTGCGCCGCGATCCACGCTTTCGCCCAGTCGGTATCACCCCGCTGGGGATCGAGCCGCGGACAACGCTTTGCTGCACGGACCCCGACCGTTTCGACCAGATCGAGGGTGGCGTCGACGAAGTGGCGGCCGATGTCCGGGGAAGGCGCCGGGCGGTTGAAAAAAACCTCGCGGCCCGCACCGCCGAAGCCGACCCGCAAAGGCGCCCGGCTGGCAAACGCCACGGCGGCGCTCTTCATGTCGACTCCGATCAAGGGATCAACCACCAGGTCGAAGCGCCGACGCCGCAGCGCGTTCAGCTGCCGGAGGAACCGCAGCGGATGGGAGCCCAGGCGATCGTCGAAGACGATCACCTCGTCCACCGCAGGATGGCCGTCCAGAACGCGGTGGTTCGCCGAACTGGCGAGGACGGTCAGCCGCGACGCGGGAAAATGCGCTTTGAGAGCGATCAGGGCCGGAGTCGAAAGTATCATGTCGCCGATCCGGTCGCAGCGCAGAAAAAGGACCCGCCGGATGGAGGACAGCGCTGTCGGCCGCGCGGCCCAACCGCGAAAAAGGCGGCCGGCGGCCAGGAGGATCGTGCGGCGTGCGGCGTAGTAAACCCGCTTGACGGTCCGCCGCGCAGATCCTCTCCGGGTGTCGACGTTTGGGGTCACTCTGCCTTCTCGGCGGCGTAGATGAGGTAGTAGTCGTTCTCCCGGCCGGGGGCGTCCAGCCGGTTCTCCCGCAGGTCCCGGCGGGAGTGGCATTCGACCAGCCGAAAGCCGGCCGCGGCGAGGTCGCGCGCCATCTCCGCGCGGCTGTACATGTGCAGGTAGTGGCGGCCCCGGCTTGCGGCGCTGCCGATCACGGTCGCGAAGCGGTCCCCGGATTCGAGCAGCGGCAGCCCCAAGGCCCGGCCGGCCCGCCGTAGAGGGTCCATCACCGCGAAGTAGAGGCGGTATTTCCAGTGCGAGTTGCGACAATGGCTGGTGAGCACGAGCCGCCCGCCCGGACGCAGGACCCGGCGCGCCTCCGCGAGCGCCCGCAGCCGGTTTTCGCGGCCGGGGATGCAGGCCAGGACCTGGGCGAGCATGAGCACCCCGTCGAAGCGCCCGGGGGCGAACCCCAGGGCGGCGGCGTTCATCACGGCGTACGACGCCTCGGCCCCGGACTGCCGCGCACCGGCGGCCGCAGCGGCGACCAGCTCCCGCACGAGGTCAACGCCGACCACCGTGAAGCCGCGCCGGGACAGTGCGATGCTCTCCCGCCCGCCGCCGCAGCCGATGTCGAGCAGGCGCTCGCCGGGGCGGAAGTGGCGCTCGATGTAGACCGCCTCGTGGGGGGCGAGCCCCTCGGCGACGATCCCGCGCCAGGCCGCGAGCTCCTCGGGCTGGGAATACTTCGCCACCATCTCCCGCGTCAGGCGCTCCGCGTTCATCGGCGCCCCCCCCGCCTCGCCCGGTAGTAGGTTTTGAGCAGCGCGATGCCCGCCATGTTGAAGGCCCGCTCGGCCGCTTCCCACGCCCGGTAGAGCGCCGGATGCACGATGTGGTAATAGTCGCCGGCATAGGTGCGCGGGGTTCCGCCCCACCCCTCCTTGAACTTGAAGACGCCGTAGCCGCTGTGGTCCGCGGGCGGGGCGAACGAGGCGACCCCGCGCAGATCGTAGCGCCGGAGCCCCATGCGGCGCGCCCAGCGGATCACCTCCCACACGAGACTGTAGTTCGCCTGGAGGCTGCGGCCGCGCGGCGAGGAGGCGCGGTACATCCCGTAGCAGGTCTCCCCAAAGACGAAGGCGAGCTCGGCGGCCACGGTCTCCCCGCCGCAACGGGCGAAAAAGAGGCGTGCGAGCCCCGCCGGGGCGAGTTCCTTCCAGATCGACCGGTAGAACCGCAGGCCGCGGACCGGGAAGTCCTTCCGGCGGCCGTTCTCGACCAGGAGCGCGTGGAAGCATTCGAGGTCCGCCGCGCCCCGCCGCTCTTCGACCCGCACCCCCTTGCGGGCGGAGAAACGGATCCCGTAGCGCGTCTTTTTCTTCATCGCCGCGAGGATCTCCGCTTCGGGGCGGCCGATGTCGAGCGTGTAGGTCCACAGCGGCTGGGTCAGCCGCAGGATCCCCTGCTTCGCGATGCGGCCAAACCCCTGGGCGGCGACGGCGGCGAGCGCCTCCCGGTCCGCCGCCAGGAGGTCGGGAAAGAGCTGCAGGAAGACCGACCGCCGCGCGGCCCCGACCCTGCGGGCGCTCGCGGCGAGGCAGGCGAGGGCGTCCCCGTCGCCATCGCGCAGGACCGGCCCGTAGGGGCTGTAGGCGAGGCTCCAGGGGACGACCGGGATCCGCCGCAGGTAGAGCGCCATCGCCCCGCAGAAGGCCTCGCCCTGCAGCGCCGCGATGCGCACCGGCTCCCACCCCTGGCGCCGCATGACCTCGCCCCACTCGTAGGCCTGCATGACGTGCCCGCGCCCGGGCCCGGCGACGAAGTCGTTCCAGCGGCCGCGGTCCTCCGGCCCGACGATCAGCGCGCGCATGCGGCCTCCCATCGATCGGCCGTCCCCTCCGCCGGCGGCTCCGCGGGCGGAACAGGGAGAAAACGCCTGTTTATCCCGAGGCGGCCGCGGAAGCCGTCGCGGAAGCCGCACAAGACGCCGTGGGTACGCGACAGCGAACGGCTCCGCGCGATGAGCGCGGTGAAGAGCGAGAGCTTCAGCCCATAGACCACCGTGCGCGCGAGCTCTTGATGGCGGCGGTGCTTGCGGAAGACGTGGATGAAGTTGCGCACGGCGTAGTAGGAGCGGAAATCGTCGGCGTAGAAAAAAATCTCGCGGCCGAAGAAGCGGTCGTGGCGCTTGCCGCTGTCGCGGATTTCCGTGATCTTGCTGCCGGGGATGCAGTAGAACCGGTAGCCGCATGCCGCAAGCCGCAGGGAGAACTCGGCGTCCTCGGCGTACATGAAGTAATCGCGGCAGGGGAGCCCGGCGGCCTGCGCGGCCGACGTGAGCACCAGCGTGCCCCGCCAGGGGAACCAATCGATCGGATAGGGCGTCGCGGCCGGGTCCGACCGCCCGACCGCCCGCACGGCCCCGACGGGAAGACCTTGCCGCGAAAGATCGCAGAAGCCAAGATAGAGCTTTTCGACCGCGTCGCTGCGGACCTCGACGTCGTCGTCCAGGGTCAAGATGAAGTCGCACTCGGGCTGCGCGACGGCCATGCCGGCGTGAAATCCGCCGGCGGTCCCGATGTTCCGGCCTTCTGAAATGAGGCGAACGCCGGGGAACTCCCCGGTCACCATGGCGCGCGTCGCCCCGTCGGCCGAATTGTCGAACACGATGATCGCATGGCAGGGAAGGGTCTGGCCGAGCAGGCTTTGCAGGATCGCGCGCAGCAACCCGGGGTTGCAGAAGGTGACGATCACCGCACCGATCCGAGGGGCATGGACCGTCTTTGCTCCAGATGCGGAGGCGTTCAATGCGCGGGGGGTCATCCGGCAGGAAGCGTGATCAATCCGATCCCTAAAATCGATGGTTCCCGATCCGACGCCTCGATGAATTCCGTTCCGCCGAATTCGTGCCTGATTTCCTTCCAGAACCGATGGACGTCGCAGCGGCTTTTGGGAGCGGTCGTGGCGATGTCGTGAAAGGCCACCGCACCGCCCGGGGCCATCAGCGGCCGATAAAGGGCAAAGTCGGTTTTGACGCCTTCATAGCGGTGGTCGCCGTCGATGAAGAGAAAGTCGATCGGCCGGCCGTCCAGGATCTTTTTCAGGCGGGCGACCGTGGCCGGCCGGTGGGAATCGGCGCGGATCAGGTGCAGGCGTTGCCGCTTTCGGGCAAAAGACTTGTAGAGGGGGATCCGCCAGGGTCGGTAGCCGCCGCCGAACTGCCCCCCGGGGAGATCGATGCTCACGATGAGGGCGTCCTCTGCCGCTGCGCGGGCGAAGAGGAGGAGGCTTCCGCCGCTCGCCGTGCCGATCTCCACCACGGTCGCGGGTCTTCTGGGTACAAGCCAGGCGAGCAGCCGCTCGATTTCGCTGCGCTTTTGAACCGGCCGGATGAACCCGTCGGCCGAGGCGAAGACGAGATCGAGGGCCGTTTCGATGGGGCTGCCGTGGGGTACACGGCATGTCCGATGAAACGCCAGCAGCCAGGCCAGGATCCGACGACCGCACCGCCCGGGGGCATAGCAGCTGCTCATCATGACACGGATCTCCGGAAGCGTTTGCGGATGCGCACCAGGCCGCGGACGGCCGGAAGGGCTCTGAGCAGGGCCTCCCGCCGGACAAAGAACGTTCCGACCCAGGCGGCCTCGCGCGCCCCCACCGCATGGCATCGCCGGCGGCGGATAATGGAGTAGAGCCTGTAGTCGTCGAGCGCCCGGGCGTGGAATCGGCCGGGTTTGACGGCTTTTAAAAAAACCCCGGGAGACGAGGGGTCGACCTCGAGTCGCTCGATGGCGAAATCGGAAAAAAGCGCCCGCAGGTCATGCGGTTCGAAGCGCCAGTAATCGGCGGGGTAGCCGTGGTACGGAAACCCCTTGGAGCGTGTGGTGATCAGCAGGACACCGCCGGATCGGAGCACCGCCTTGAGGTTTGACAGCGCGCTGCGCCAGTCGCGCACATGCTCGAGCAGTTCGGTGCATAGGACCAAATCGAATGAGCCCGCGCCGTAGCGACCGACCAGATTCTCCACATGGCAGACTTCGTCCACCCCCGGCCCGTGGTCGATATCCACCCCCAGGTAACTCCGGGGGGCATGGGCCTGGACCATGGACTTGACGGAGCCATTCACAATTTTCGACCCGACCTCCAAGACGGATCGACCGCGGATCTCCTCGGGAGCCAGCACCCGAGAAACGAAGCAGAGGCATTCGGCATTACACACTTTCTGTGTTCCTTCTGGCGCTGACCGGGGTGCGGTGCGCCGGACCCTGACGCGAGGCCCGCCTCCGATCCGGCAGCGTGAGGCGCAACCCCATGGAGGCCCTTTCCTGCAGCTCCTGATAGAGTCGACCGGTCCGAGCAACGTTGTCCTGGATGTCGAAGCAGCAGACAGCCCGAGCCCGCCCCGCGCGGCCCATGCGCCGACGGAGCTCCGGGTCGCCGGCAAGCAGCTTCAGCTTATCGCTCAAGGCGGATCTGCTGCCCGCGGGCACAAGAAAGCCGGTCTCATTATCCAGCACCGCCTCCCGGGCGCCGCCGACGTCCGTGGCCGCCACCGGCAGACCCGCCGCCATGGCCTCGAGGGTCGACCGTGGAAACGCCTCATCGGCGATCGAGGGCAAGACAAAGATATCGGTGTGGGGCAGCAAGCGGTGCATGTCCGGCACGTGGCCGAGAAACCGGACCCGGTCCCCCAGGCCGAGCTCCGCCGCGCGTTGTCTGCATCGGCGTGCGTATGGGGGCTCTCCGACTCTGCCGGCAAGAAGGAGTTTGAAATTGGGATGGTTGGCTTTCAGTGCGGCACATGCTTCGATGAGCGTCAACTGACCCTTGGAAGCTTCGACCCGGCCTGCCGTCGCGATGACCAGATCGTTTCGTTCGACCCCGAATTCAGTCCCATCTGCACCGACGGCACGCGAGGGGCGAAAACGGAGGACGTCGACGCCGTTGTGGATCGTAACGCACTTGCCTGCCGCCCCCCGGAACCGGAAACGGGATTTCAAGGCGTCTGCTACCAGAATCAGCCGGGTGCACGCGAAATAGAGCAGTGCATCATACGGATCTTTCCGCGACGTGCGCACATGCCAGACGACCGGCTTTCCCTGGAGCCTGCCCGTTATGGCGGCGTAAAGGGTGTTGCGCGGGCCATCGCTGTGAAGAATGGCGATTCGCTCCATCGCGACCAGGCGGCGGAGCCTCGAGATGGCTCGCAGGACCTCGCCCGAAACGGCCAGCGAAATCCTGGGCAGCGGCAGGATCTCGACCGCGACCTGGATTTCCCGGAGACACCTGGACAGGCTGCCCTCCTGGGGAACGACAACCACAGCGCGGAAACGAAACGGGTCCAGCCGTGAAACCAGTTGCCGGAGGCTCTCCTGCCCGCCGTGACCGACCTCCGCGAGGCTGGAAAAAAAGAGAATGGCGCTGGGTTCGGCGGCCCGACCGCGCCTGCCGCGCGCCGAGGCGCACAGACCGGCGGTGGCTCGATCACCGAGGGGGCGGCGGCTTGCAGACCGAATCATAGAGGGCCTCGATTTGCGCAATCATCTTGTCCTGGCAAAACAGGCGGGAGACACGGGCTTGCCCGCCGGCGCCCATCCTCCGCCCCTCCGCCGGATTTTGCGCCAAACGCAGAATCGCCTCCGCCAGGGCCTGAGGTTGGGCTGGGGGCACCAAAATCCCTGTGCCGCCATCCAAAACGACCTCCGGCACGCCGCCGATGCGGGAGGCGATGACCGGCAGGCCGCAACGCATCGCTTCGAGCGCCGCCAGAGACAACCCCTCTCGGTGGATGGAAGGCAGCACGAAGATGTCGGCGCAGCGAAGCAGCGGGTCGATGCGCTCCACCACCCCGGCCAGGGTGACGCGAGCGGCGAGCCGGCGCCGCTGGATCTCGCACCCCAGCGATGCCCTTTCCGGACCATCGCCGGCGATCACAACCCCCAGCCGGGGCAGCTCACGTGAAAGCATCTCCACGGCTTCCAGCAGCACATGGTGGCCCTTGTTCCGCACCAGGCGCCCCACCGATACGACCACGGGGGTTGCGCCGGGAGCCGCAGCCGCCTCCGCCGGCGATTGCCTGGCCTCCTCCGCCGCGGCCGGCGGGACGCCATTGTAGACAACGCAGGTCTTGCGCAGAGGGATCCTCTCCTCCGTGACGACGAACTCCCGCACCGACTCGGAGATGCAGATGATTTTGCAGGTGACATGCGCGAGGCAGCGATCCACGATGCGTTCGCGCCGGTAGAAACCGAAGTGCGAGGTGTGAACATGGCAGAACACATGCGAGGTTCCTGCCAACGCCGCGGCCAATCTGCCGAAGGTGCCTGCGAAGTAGCCATGGGTATGGACGATGCCGATTCGTGCGGAGCGCAACCGTGCGGCGAGCCGGATGATATTCAACGGGTTGTGGTAGGTACGCAGGTTCAAGACCCGCACAGGGGTGCCCGCCTGTGCGATCCAGGCCGCTACCGCACCGCCGCGGGCGAGGCACCAGACCTCCGGGGAGAAGCGGCGGCGGTCCAGACCGGCCGCGATGGCGGCGATCACCTTCTCGAGCCCGCCGACGTTCAGGTCCTCGACCACGTGCGCCACCCGCACGGAAAAACCAGTCTGCGGCGGCACCCCTCGCCTCATCCATTGCCCCCGTTCGCGAACGCGCGGGATTTGCCGCAGGCCGCCGCCGATCGATGGACTACCGGGGCTCTATCGACCGCTTCCAGCAGTGCGGCGATACGCCGCACATAGGTATGATCCTGCAGCACCGCATGCCGGCCGGCAGCGGCGATGGGTCGGCGAGCGTCGTCGTCGGAAAGAAAATAGGCGACCTTGCTCCGCAAATCCTGCGTGCCCCTGAACACGACCAGGTGTTTTGCGTCCTCGAACAGCGACAGCACGTCTCTTTGCGAATCGGCGATCACAAACGCTCCGCAGCCTAACGCTTCAAAAACCCTGGGGCTGGCTTGATAGACCGGACCGCAACCGGCTGAACCATCTATGTGCAGTGCCAGCACCACCTTGCTGCAGCCGTAAATCTTGACCCATGCGTCGGGAGGGGTGTGCGCTCCCCGCAGGGAAGCGCGGAGCGGCGAATCGAGCGGCAGCTGCTCCCAGCCCGGGCCCCAGATAGCGAGCTCGACCCCTGGAAGCGAACTCAACAGCTCCGCGCGCCAGGGATAATAGGAGCCGACAAAAACCACTTCGGCTCCGTAGCGGGCGCGGTCCTCCATGGAAACGGCGACCGGACGGTGGAGCTCCGGATCGCAGGCCATCGGCAGCCAACGGGAACGGATGCCCCGTCGGCGAAAGATGTCCACATATTCCGATCCCTGGCAGAATACGTGGTGGAAGAGCGCCGCGGTCGTCTGCATCCGATCGTCGGAGCGCGGATGATCGGTCGTCCAGAGCACCAGATGGAATCCGTGCCCTCTCAGCCGGTTCAACGCTCCCCGCATGATACGATGGCCACCGGTGACAAGGATGAGATCGGGCCTGGTGCGCAGAGCCAACCGCACCAGCCTGCGGTTGATCTCCGCCAAACTGATCGCTTGAAGCAACGGCAGGCGCTCACGCAACCGCCCGGGCAGAATGTGATCGCGGTCGTTGAAGACGATCAGCTCATGCCCAAGCTGCCGGATCGCCCGCTCGATATACTCGGTCACGGTGAGGTAATGCGGGTTGTGGTAGCCGCTTAAAAGGATTCGCATGGAGCGGTCGGCAGAAGGGGACTGTGGAGGGCTGGTCGTTGTGAGACCTTTATCGAGCCCTATTTGGTCGCGAGCATGAACAGCGTGAGGTTTTTGGTGGTCGAGAGCGACTGGAACAGCCTGGCGCAGATCTTCAGTAAAAAATTATTCCCGCCCCAATCTCCGATGGTTCTCAACCGGATCTGTCGAAAGCCGACTTCACGGGCCAGCAGCGCGAGCGTCTTGGCGCAGAAATAGCGGATATGGCCTTCCTGGCCGGCGCGGTAGTCCACAAAGAAAAGCTGATTGCCGGTCAGCCATTCAACGACATTCCTCCAATAGTGGAGGTTGGGTGTTGATAGCACCAGCCGGCCGTCGGGTCTCAGCACCCGCAGACACTCCTGCAGGAACGCCCGGGTGTCCGGAAGATGTTCGATGAGCTCGGATGTGTGCACCACATCAAAACTGACATCGGGAAAGGGCAGCCCGGTCGACACGTCATGACTCAGATAACGGGCCGAGCCTATATGCGCCGGGGGATCCTGAAGCCTATCTACCCCGAACCTGTCCACCTGATCGCCGACCAAAGAGAGCAGCACCCCGTCGCCGCAGCCCACATCCAGCATGTTGCGGGGCGCCACTTCACAGACGAGCTGGCGGCTAAACAGCAATCGTTGAGCCACATACCGACTCTTGCCGCCGAGAGGCGGCGGCAAGCTCATCTTCGCAGTCGCTCGCACGGCGCTATCAGCAGGTCGCAGCGGTGACGCAACCGGTCGTCACCCCGCACGGCCTCCTCGTCGAGGCGCTCCGCCAGTTCGAAAAATGCGTACCGGTGCGGGATCAACTGCCGGATTTCCCTCAGCGAGTATTCGCTCGGGTTGAACTCCATCACCAAAACCGGTCTCTGCTTCTCTAAAGTGTCCACCCCTCCTTTGAGCACCTCAAGCTCGTGGCCTTCGACATCGATCTTGATCAGCGACACCGGCAGCGGCTCCTCCCTCAGGCACTCATCGAGTGTGTCGATGGGGACGATGACATTCCCCTGAGACGTCACGCGCCCTTTCCCGATATTGAAATCCGAGGGGTTGGCATCGAACACCACCTCACCGCTTGCGTTTCCCAGCGCTTCCGGGTGAAGCTCAACGTTGGCGACGCCGTTCAGTTTCAGATTCTCCGCCAGCCTGGCGCAGATCGAAGGCACCGGTTCGAATGCGTGGACCTTCCCGCCTTTGCCGACACATGCCGCCAGCACCAGTGCGTGGATCCCCAGGTTGGCGCCGACATCCACCGCCACCGTGCCGGGCGCCGCAAAGCGCCGATAGATTTCGAACATGGCCAGGTTGTCGGAAAACCCCAGCAGATAGACGAGTGCCGAGTTGATGTTCGTGGCGGAGCACCAGGCTTTCAGTCCGGCAAAACCGATGGGCGCCGGCCCCAGCTCGGAGACCTTCAGCTGACCGGCACGGAACAGCGCCTCCTGCGCCGAGCAGATGGAGTCTTTGAGGTGGCTGCAGAGGCGCCGGCACAGGGGATGGGTCTTCCGGAGCCCATACCAGCTGCGACCGATCGCCTGTATGCAGCGGTGCGCTATTGCTCCGCGATGTCGGTAGGACCGCTGGACCAGCAGGGCGCAGGCCGTGCCGACCAGGGCTCCGATCGGGTGTTTGCGGCTGCGGCCCGAGGAGAGCCTTAAATCGATCATCGGTTCAGCCCCGGCCCCCGTGCTCGCCGGAAATCGAAGCATCCGGCGAGCGCCTGCGCGATCCATCGGAGGTCCGGCCCGGAGACCATCCGAGTGGCCGCCAGACCAATCCCATACGCGGCCAAAAACACGGCTGCGGCTGCCGTCAGCGCCGCAGCGGCCGCCACGCGGGGCGCGAAGAGGTCCGCCAGCGCCGGCAGAGCCCTGCTGTGGAGCAGACTGCCGAAGGCTCCGGCCGCCATGGCGCAACCAAGCGGTTTGAGGACGATGCTCCACAGCTTGGCGGCGACGCCGGCTCCGATGTGGTTGCCGAACCGATGAAGCCAAAGCGAATTCATCAGGATCATCGCCGCCGCCGTCCCGACCAGTGCTCCCGGGAACCCGAAACAGAGGATCAGCGCGATGCTCAGCCCGGCGTTGAGCACGGTGGAGAAGGCGCCGGCCTGCAGTTCGAATTGCAGGGCGCCGGTCCCGCGGCCGACCGAGGAGATGGCGCCGGCGGCCACGTCGAAATAAAAGGCCATCGCCAAAATCCGCAGCGACAAAGCGGCATAGGCATGGGCATTCTCCTGAAGCCAAAGTTCTATGACGGCAGGCGACAACCAGGCGAAAAACACGGAAACGGGCGCCGCGAGGAGGACCATGTAGCGCGTTCCCTCGAGACAAAGCGCTTGAAGACGCTGCCGATCGTTTTGCACATGCAGCTCGGTCGAAGCGGGAATGAGCGGCGCCAGCAGAACCGAGGGGATGTATCGGACGAACCCGGATAGTTTTTGGCCTATCTCATAAAAGGCGACAAACTCGATGCGCAGGAAGTGTCCGATGAGCAGCTTGTCGAGCTGGGAATTGACCAAACCGGCGACGGAAAGAAATTGCAATTTCATCCCATAAGCAAAAAACCGTTTGCGCAGCTCGCCGTCAGCCCGGCCGAAACCGGAGCGGATCTCAGGGCTCGTGATCAACAGATAGCCGATTTGCACGGCAAACATGCCGCTGCGCAGAAAAAACAGCATCCGGACCAATCCGCTCAGCCCCGCCCCCTGGTTGAGGAGGTAAACGGTGCCGCCGGCGTAGATCACCAGATAGGCTATATCGAAATAATTGACGATGTGTATCCGCTGCTGGCCGATCATCGTGCTGCGAAAGACATTGGCCAGCTGGCTGACGGCAAAGTTATAGATGACCCATCGCAAGATAAAAACCGCTTCGGCGCGGTCCGCGGCGTCGATCTGAAAGAGGCTGATGATCTCCCCACTGAAGTTGACGGCCATGAACAGCGGTGGAATGAAAACGAGGTTGAACAAGAGGGAGATCGTAACGGTTTGACCGATTCCTTTAGGCTCACCGGCCGCGTGATAGTGCGCCACATGCCTGATGGTGGCCGCGCCGTTGCCGAAATCGAACAGGCTGAAGTAGTCGACGACGGCGAAAAGGGTCACCCAAATCCCGTAGTGAGCGATGCCGACCTTCGAGATGATGAAGGGAATCAGGCAGATGCTGACCGGCAGATAAAGCAGCCGGGCCACCAGTGTCCAGGCGGTGTTGCGCACGATCCTGGAAGAAAGCGACGATGCCTGGAGACCGGGGCTTGTCCGCTCCGACTCCGCTCGGATGGGAGCCGCTTCAATGGTGCCGGTCATGCTACCTCAATCAACGCTTCGTCGTTCGGAGCCGTCCGCAAGGATGCTCCGGAGCAGCTGAAGCAAACGGGAACACCTCCGGCTCCCAGCCAAGGGATCCGCCGGGCAGACGGAGGTGTTCAGGAGCCACACGCCGGGAGGGGTCGTGATAAACGACAAATCGGCCGACAGCCGTTTTACGGAAGCTCACGCCGATCGCTGCAAAGCGGTCCTCGATGACGCTTGCCGCCTCCCGGAAACGCCCGGTATCGATGATGACGACCGGTCGCTCGGCGCTGCGCACGGCGCGGGTGTATTCCGGCCAGCGGTCGTAGAAGCTCGGGTGATACAGTGTTGGCGAGATGATCAGCTCTTCTCGAGAGCGCAAAATCAGGTTGTAGGCGGTATCCAAATCCGAGAACCCCCGGTCCATTCCTTCAGATTCCAAAAAGGCCTTGAGCTGGGGCAGTTCCGATGCTTGCCGAGAATTCGACTGCTGCAGGGCGTCTGCCGTGTTGAACAGCACCAGCAAGGCGAGTGCCGCTGTCAGCACGCGCCGGGGCGTGTGACCGATTTTGAGGAAAACGTCACCCGTCAGGGGTGCGGCCACGATGTAGAGGGGTAGCATGTAGCGGGATTGCGGCTGACCCACGAAAATCGAATAAAAGGCGGCAAAGCATATGATATAGATACGAAAGATCGCCGCCGGGGAAAGATTCCTCGAAAAGATATGCGGATCCGTTTTGAAGGAAAGCAATAAAACCAGGCCAAAGAAGGCGAGGTTCGCCCCGCCTAAAAGCTCTGCCAGCGACTGCGGAATGGTTCCCAGAGATGTTGGAATGCTGCTCAACCGCCATACGACCCGCTGGCCTAACACGCCAAAGAAGTCCGGGTTGGTCAGTACCTGGCGATCGAGATCAAGCATTCTTGCCCCGAACCTAAACAACGTGGCGCAGGGGTTTTCGATGTTGTAATAAACAGCCGGTAGAAAGCCGACTGCAAATCCAACAGCGAAAAGCAGGATCGACGACGCGTAGAACATCTCACGATCGTCGGTCAAGAACACCACGAGCAGCGTTAGAACCGCCGGTAAAACCCCAGGGCTCAGCCAGAGCCCGAATCCGCAGGCAACGCCCGCGAGCGCCAGATGATGCAGAGGTCGTCGCCTCCGTTGATCCGCCCACTTTACGGCGATCAGCAGCAGCAAAGAGCCGCACACAAGATTTTCGGCGTGGATGCCTCCGGAAAACTGCGAATACGTCAGCACGGTGGCCGGCGGTACCAGCACCATGCACCAGATCAGGATGCGAGTTTTAAATGCGATGCCTCTGAGAAGGGCCCAGGTCAATGCCACCCACAGTACTGCCAACAGCAGGCCGGATAACATGAAAACGTGCGGAGAGACCCAGAGCAGACCGAACATCAGTGCGCCGATGTAGCTGACCAGCGTTCCGGAGTAGTGGGCTCCCCATAGAAAAATAGGAAATTCCAGGCCGTTGTGAATCCGTAAAGCCATTAGGCCGAAGGCGGCGCCGTCGGCATCGAGGCTGCCCGGCGGAAGAATCCAGTGAACCCTTAACATGAAACCGGCCGTGAAAACGAAAGCTATAAGGATCCATTTCCAAGGCTGGATTTTCGTCGTTGCGGCAAACACCTTTCGAACTTGAATTACCTCGGATGCAACGAATGTCCGGGCCTTATTGGAAAATATAAAGATCACTGCGACACCCGTATTTCGATGCTGGATGCATATAATGCTCCGCCCGGTCGATTACATCGACGGGCCGGTTTCAGCCAATTGAATTTTAATTAAATTTGTATAAAAAATGCGCGCCGCGGGGTGGCCCGCGTCGGTTTTTTTGCAAGTTGCATGCCGCTGTGTGGCCAAGGCCACAGCGGCTGAGGGGCAACGCGCGGAGCCATTCGAGGTCGAAGCGTTTTCGGATTCAACTGTTTGATATTTATTATAAAAATATTAGACCGACTCGCGGCCGGCAGCCATGGCTGGAGAGGGCCCCCTCCGACAACCGCTGCCGGTAGCCGACATAATCCCGACATAATATTGACGGGTCTTTCGATAGTTCGGGGCCGTTCGTCGGCCGCTATCAGGCGTTGATCCACCCCCTCATTTGACCTTACCCCGCCCCGGGGCCCGCCGCCCCCGCACCGCCCGGTTTAAGATTTTCAAATTACATCGAAATAATTGCGACCGACCCGCATTTTTTTCTTGACTCTTTAAAGGTTTTGGCTTTTAATGGAGCAAAGTGGCGTAAAGTGGCGGAGATTCGACAGGCATGTTCCGGGGCAGCTCATACCACACGATCGACGACAAGGGGCGGATCGTCGTCCCCTCCCGCTTCCGGGTGCTCGCCCGCTCGGAGGAGGCCGACGGCCTCATGGTCTCGCGCATGGACAGCTGCCTGCTCGCCTACCCCTTCGCCGAGTGGCGCCGGCTCGAGGAGCGCATCCTGCAGCTGGCCGAGAAGAGCGACACCATGCGCCGCTTCCGGCGCATCTTCATCGGCGGGGCGCACGAGTGCGGCTGCGACAAGCAGGACCGCATCCTCATCCCGCCGGTGCTGCGGCAGTACGCCGGCCTGGTCAAGGAGATCGTGCTGGTGGGGGTGCTCGACCACTTCGAGATCTGGTCCCGGGAGAACTTCGAAAACGAGAGCCTGATGCTGGAGGCCGAGCTCAAGAACCCGGAGGCCAGAAACGAAATCGCCAAGCTCGGGATCTAGCCCCATGGCGTACCGCCACGTGCCGGTCATGCGCCGCGAGGTGCTCGCCTATCTCGACTGCCGGCCGGGGCAGACCGTCGTGGACGGGACGCTGGGCGGCGCGGGCCACGCGCGCGAGATCTGCGAGCGCATCGGCCCGGGCGGGCGGCTGATCGGCATCGACCAGGACCCGGAGGCCGTCGCCCACGCCCGCAGCGTGCTCGCGCCGTTCGGCGAGCGCGTGCAGCTGGTCCAGGAGAATTTCGCGAACATGGCCGAGGTCCTCTCCCGGCTCGGGGTCGGCGGGGCCGACGGCATCCTGCTCGACCTGGGCCTTTCGCTGAACCAGCTGGAGAACAGCGGCCGCGGGTTCAGCTTCCAGCGCGAGGAGCCGCTCGACATGCGCATGGACCCGCGCACCGGGGAGAGCGCCGCGGAGCTGATCGCCCGCCTGGAGGAGCGCGAGCTGGAGCGGATCTTCCGGGACTTCGGGGAGGAGCGCCACGCCCGCGCCATCGCCCGCCGGCTGGCGGCCGAGCAGCGGCGCCGGCCCGTCCGCACCAGCGCCGAGCTCAGCCGCATCGTCTGCGCGGCCGTGCCCCGCGCAAACGCCGGCCGCAGCCGCATCCACCCGGCCACGCGGGTGTTCATGGCGCTGCGCATCGCGGTCAACCGGGAGCTCGAGCGGCTGGAGGCCTTTCTCGAGGCGCTCCCGCGCCCGCTCAACCCGGGCGGGCGCGTGTGCATCCTCTCCTTCCACTCCCTGGAGGACCGGATGGTCAAGCAGCAGTTCAAGGCCCTGGCGCAGGAGCCCCGGCGCGACCCCTGGCCGGGGGAACCCGCGACGCAGCCCGGGGGCACCCTGAGAGTTCTGACCCGCAAGGTGGTCCGTCCCGGGCCGGATGAGGTCGCCCAAAACCCCATGGCGCGCAGCACCCGGCTGCGGGCCGCGGAACGGTTGAGGTAGGCCGCAGCGATGAGCGCCCCCGCACCCAACAGCCGACGCCGAAGCCCCAAGCGGATCGCCCTGTGGCTGTCGCTGTTGATCGTCTTCATCGCCGAGCTGCTGGTGACCACCTGGGTACGGGTCCAGTGCGTCAACGTCGGCTACGAGATTTCCGCCCTGAACCGCGAAACCCAGCGCCTGACCGAGCTCCAGGAGAACCTCAGGGTAGAGCTGGCGCGGCTCAAATCCCCCCAGCGCATCACCCGTATCGCGCGCGAGATGGGGCTGACGATGCCCGCCCCGGCGCAGGTGAGGGTACTGCCGTGAACGCCGCCAAGTCGAAATTCATCCGCCTGCGCATCCTGATCGTCGGGCTCACCTTCGCCGCCGGATTCGCGGTCATCGGCGGCAAGGCCCTGCTGCTGCAGCTCACCCAGGGCTCCTGGCTCTCGCAGAAGGCCTCCGGGCAAGTGGAGGAGTCGGTGCGCTCGGTCGGCAAGCGGGGGACCATCTTCGACCGCCGCGGCCGCGAGATGGCCGTCAGCGTCGATGTCACCTCCATCGCCGTGCGCCCGGCCCGCGTCAAGGACGCCGACGCCTCCGCCCGCGAGCTGGCCGGGATCTTCAAGCGGCCGGCGGAGGAGATGAAAGCCAAATTCACCGCGCGCAAGCCCTTCGTGTGGATCAAGCGCCAGGCGACGCCCAAGGAGGTCGAGGCGGTCCGGGGGCTGCGCGCCGCCGGCATCGAGTTCGTCTCCGAAACCAGCCGCTTCTACCCCAACCGCAACCTGGCCGCGCATGTGGTCGGCTTCACCGGCATGGACGGCAAGGGCCTGGAGGGTGTCGAGTTCTATTACGACGGCCACCTGCGGGGAACCGACACGAGCAGCTGGGGACGGCGCGACGCCCTGGGCAACCGCTTCCAGTCGGAGCCGCCCGCGGACGAGGCCGCCAGCGGCAAGAACCTGATCCTGACCCTGGACCAGGGGGTGCAGTTCGCCGCCGAAACCGCCCTCAACGAGGCGGTGGCCGCCACGCGGGCGCGCTCCGGCATGGCCGTGGTCATGGAGCCCCAGACCGGGGCGATCCTGGCGCTGGCCCTGGCCCCGGCCTTCAACCCGAACGCCTACGAGGAGGTCAAGAAGCCCCTGTGGCGCAACCGGGCGGTGACGGACCCCTTCGAGCCGGGCTCCACGCTCAAGATCTTCGTCGCCGCGGCGGCGCTGGAGCACACGAGCCTCTCGCCCAAGACCACCTTCGACTGCGAGAACGGCACCTACCGCATCGGCCGGCACACCGTGCACGACGTGCACCGCTACGGCGTGCTCTCGCTTGCCGACATCATCAAGTACTCCAGCAACATCGGGGCGGCCAAGATCGGCGAAAAGGTGGGGCCGGAGAAGCTGCACCAGACGCTGCGCCTGTTCGGCTTCGGCGAGCGCACCGGGATCGACAGCCCGGCGGAAACCGCCGGGGTGCTCATGGCGGCGCGCAAGTGGAAGGAGATCGACGTCGCCGCCATCTCCTTCGGCCACGGGGTCTCGGTGTCGGCCGTCCAGCTGATCAGCGCGGTCGCGGCCATCGCCAACGACGGCGTCCTGATGAAGCCGCGCATCGTGCAGGCCATCACCGACCGCCAGGGCCAGGTGCTGCAGCAGTTCGACCCGGAGCCGGTGCGCCAGGCGGTGTCGCCCGCGACTGCGCGCACGCTCAAGGGGATCATGCAGACCGTGATGCTGCCCGGCGGCACCGGGACCCAGGCCGCCCTCGAGGGGTACACGGCCTGCGGCAAGACCGGCACCGCGCGCAAGGTGGACGAAAACGGCCAGTACGCGAGCGACCGCCACGTCGCCTCCTTCGTCGGCTTCGCGCCGGCGGAGGAGCCCCGCGTCGCCGTGCTCGTGGTGATCGACGAGCCCAAGGGGCAGATCTACGGCGGCGCGGTGGCCGCCCCGGTGTTCCGGAAAATCGCCCAGTCCACGCTCAACTACCTGAATGTTCCGCCGCGGCCCACGACCGACAAGCTCAGGGTCGCGCGCGGCGACGAGGGCCAGGGGTGAAACTCGCGCACCTGATCGCAGCGCTTCGGCCGACCTCCGTGAGCGGGCTCGCGGGCGAGGGCCCCGATGTGGCCTCCATCCATTACAGCTCGCGCACGGCGGCGCCCGGCGGGCTCTTCGTCGCCCTGCGCGGGCTGAACGCCGACGGCCACGACTTCGCGGCGCAGGCCGTCGAACGCGGCGCGGTGGCGGTGGTCGCCGAAAAAGCCGTGGCCACCGCGGTGCCCGTGGTCCTCGTCGCCAGCACGCGGCGGGCCCTGGCCGAGCTGGCGGACCGCTTTTACGGGCAGCCCTCGGCCGCCATGACGGTCGTCGCCGTCACGGGCACCAACGGCAAAACGACCACCACCTACCTCATCGAGGCGATTTTCAAGCAGGCCGGGCTGAGCGCCGGGTTGATCGGCACGATCGAGACCCGCTACGCCGGCCGCAGGCTCCCCAGCCCGGTGACCACGCCCGAGTCCCTCGACCTGCAGCGGATCCTCGGGGAGATGCGCGCGGCCGGCACTACCCACGTGGTGCTCGAGGCCTCCTCGCACGCCATCGACCTGGCCCGCATCCACTGCTGCCGGATGGATGCGGCGGTCTTCACCAACCTGAGCCAGGACCACCTCGACTACCACGGCGACATGGCCGCCTACTGGGCGACCAAGAAGCGGCTCTTCACCGAATACCTCGCCAGCGGCCCCAAGGCCAGCCGGGCGACGGCCGTCGTCAACACCGACCACGCCCACGGCCGCGAGCTGGCGGACGCGGTGCGCGGGCCCGTGATCCGGGTGGGGCAGGACGAGGCGTGCACGGTGCGCGGCGTGGAGCTCTCCTGCAGCCTGACCGGGATCCGCGGCGCCATCCTGCTGCCCGGCGGCCGCCTCGAGTTCAGCTCGCCCCTGGTGGGCCGCCACAACATCGAGAACATTCTCTGCGCGGCCGGCGCCGGCGTCGCGCTCGGGATTCCGGCGGCGGCCATCCGCGCCGGTATCGACGCCCTGGCCCTGGTCCCCGGGCGCCTGGAGCGGGTGGGCCCCGGCGGGGGCCGCCACGTCTACGTGGACTACTCCCACACGCCCGACGCGCTGGAAAACGCGCTCTCCGCGCTGAGGGCGCTCGGCGCGCGGCGCATCATCTGCGTCTTCGGCTGCGGCGGGGACCGCGACCGCAGCAAGCGTCCGCTCATGGGGGAGATCGCCGGCCGGCTGAGCGAGCTCGCCGTGGCGACCTCGGACAACCCGCGCTCGGAAGCCCCCATGGCCATCATCGCTGAGATCGTGCCCGGGCTGCGCCGGGCCGGGGCCCGCGAAACGACGGCCGCCGAGACGGCCGGCCCGAAACACTTCGTGGTCGAGCCCGACCGGCGCCGGGCCATCGCCATCGCCATCGCCGCCGCGCGCCCCGGCGACACGGTGCTGATCGCCGGCAAAGGCCATGAGACCTATCAAGCCATCGGCGGCCGCACGATCCACTTCGACGACCGCGAGGAGGCCGCGGCGGTGCTTAAAAAGCTGGAAGCAGAGAGCATGGCGCATGGCGCATAGGGTTATGCTTCTATCTCTTGTTGCTCGTTGCGTATCACTCGTTGCTCGTTGCTCGTTACTCGTTGCTTAAAATGCTCTGGACGCTGACCGACATATTGCAGGCCACCGGCGGCGAACTGCTGTGGGGGGAGCCCCGGCAGGGGGCCGGCGGCGTCTCGATCGACTCGCGCACGCTCTGCGCCGGCGAGCTCTTCGTCGCCATCCGCGGCGAGGTGCACGACGGCCACCGCTTCATCCCGGCGGCCCTCGCGCGCGGCGCCTCCGGCCTTTTGGTCGACCGCCGCGGCCGCGAGGCGCTGCCCGCCGAGGCCCGCCGGCCGGACCGGGTTTTCTGCGTGGCGGTGGCGGACACGACCCGCGCCCTGGGCGACCTGGCCGCGTTCCACCGCGGGCGCCTCCCGGCCGCGGCGGTCGCGATCACGGGCTCCAACGGCAAGACCAGCACGCGGCGGATGACCGCCGCGGTGCTCTCGCGGCGCTTCGCCACCCTGGAGGCGGACCGCAACCTCAACAACCAGATCGGCGTCCCGCTGACCCTCTTGCGGCTCACGGCCGAACACCGCTGGGCGGTGCTGGAGCTCGGCACCAACCAGCCCGGGGAGATCGCCCGCCTGGCGGAGATCTGCGCCCCCGCGATCGGCGTGATCACCAACATCGGGCCGGCCCACCTGGAGGGGCTGGGATCCTTGGAGGGGGTCCTGGCCGAGAAGTCCTCCCTGCTGCGCGGCCTGAGGCCGGGGGGCCGGGCGGTGCTGAACGCGGACGACCCGCGGCTGCGCGGGCTGCTCGCGGACCTGGGCTCGGCCGCGCTGGGCTTCGGCGTCTCCTCGGATGCCAGCGTGCGGGCGGTCGGCGCCGTCGAAACCGCGGCCGGCATCGACTTCGAGCTGGTGCTGCCGGATGCCGCCGCCGCCGTCCACCTCGAGGCCCACGGCCGCTTCATGGTGCAAAACGCCCTGGCCGCCGCGGCCGTGGGCAGCCTGCTCGGCCTGCCCGCCGCCGAGATCGCGGAGGGCCTCCGCCGCTTCGCCCCCGTGGCCGGCCGCATGCAGGTGAGCGAGCTCGCCGGCGGCATCCGCCTGATCGACGACACCTACAATGCGAACCCGGCCTCCATGCGCGCGGCCCTGGATGCGCTGACATCGCTGCGGGGCGCCGCCCGCGGCATCATGGTCGCCGCCGACATGCGCGAGCTCGGGGCCGAGGCGGCCGCCCTGCACCGCGACCTGGGCCGCATGGCCGCCGCCCGGGGCACCGCCAAGCTTTTCGTCTGCGGCGATTTCAGCGCCGAGGTGGCCGCCGGGGCCGAGGCGGCCGGCATGCCGGCCGCGGACATCCTCACCGGCTCGCGGGGGGAGATCCAGGCGGCGCTGCTCGCGGAGCTCAAACCCGGCGACTGGGTGCTGGTCAAGGGCTCGCGCGCCACGGCCATGGACCACGTGGCCCGGGCCATCCGGCAATGGGCCGAGGACCCGGCGCGAACCTCCCAACCGCACGCGGCGAGGCGCTAGCCCATGCTCTACCACCTGCTCTACCCGCTGCACACGGTGTTCTCCGTCCTGAACGTGTTTCGCTACATCACGTTCCGGACGATCTATGCCGCGCTCACGGCGTTTTTCATCTGCTACCTGCTCGGCCCCTGGGTGATCGAGCGGCTGGCCCGCCTGCAGGTCGGCCAGTACATCCGCGAGGACGGCCCGCGGAGCCACCGGGACAAGGCCGGCACCCCGACCATGGGCGGTATCCTCATCGTGGGCGCGATCGGCCTCTCCACCCTGATGTGGGCTGACCTCGCCAACCCCTTCATCTGGATCGTGCTGATGGTGCTCGTGGGGTTCGGGGCGATCGGGTTTCTGGACGACTACCTGAAGCAGGTCAAGAAGCGCAACCTGGGGCTGAGCGTGCGCGGCAAGCTGGCGATGCAGACGATCCTGGCGGCCGCCGCCGGCCTGGCGGTGTTCCTGGTGCCCAGCTTCTCGACCGAAGTGACCGTGCCGTTCTTCAAAACCGTCTCGCTGGAGCTCGGCGGGGGCTACATCCTGTTCGCCGCGGTGGTGATCGTCGGCGCCGCCAACGCCGTCAACCTCACCGACGGGCTGGACGGGCTCGCCATCGGGCCGGTCATCATCGCCGGGGTCACCTACATGATCTTCGCCTACATCGCCGGGCACGTTAAGATCGCAAACTACCTGCAGATCCCCTACGTCCCGGGCAGCGGCGAGGTCACGGTCTTCTGCGGGGCGATGGCGGGGGCCGGGCTGGGGTTCCTGTGGTTCAACGCCTATCCGGCCCAGATCTTCATGGGCGACACGGGCTCGCTCTCGCTCGGGGCCGCCCTGGGGGCGATCGCCGTGATCACCAAGCAGGAGATCCTGCTGGTGTTGGTCGGGGGGCTGTTCGTGATCGAGGCCCTCTCGGTGATCCTGCAGGTGGGGTTCTTCAAGATGACGCACGGCCGCCGGATCCTGCGCATGGCGCCGCTGCACCACCACTTTGAGTTGAAAGGCTGGCCGGAGCCCAAGGTCATCGTGCGCTTCTGGATCATCGCGATCGCCCTGGCGCTCCTGGCCATGAGCACGCTGAAGTTGAGATAGCCCGGTGCGCGTCGCGCCCGGCTTCGGCGCGGGTCCGGAGACCGCCCTCCACCGGATCCGGCCCAAGCCGGGCGGGACCGCCGCCGCGAGAAAACGCATGCAGATCGCCGACACCCGCATCCTCGTCGTCGGGCTGGCCCGCACCGGGCTGGCCGCGGCGCGCTTTCTGCACCGCCGCGGCGCCCGCGTGCGCGCGACCGACAGCGCCGCGGCCGAGGCGCTCGGCCCGGCGGCGGCCGAACTGCGGGCCATGGGCGTCGACCTCGAGCTGGGCGGGCACCGCACCGAGAGCTTCGAGTCGGCCGAGCTGATCGTGGTGAGCCCGGGGGTGCCGCTCACGATCGCGCCGCTTGCGGCCGCGCGCCGGCGAGGGGTGCCGGTGATCGCGGAAGTCGAGCTGGCCTCCCGCTTCATCCGCGAGCCCATCGTGGCCGTCAGCGGCACCAACGGCAAGACCACGGTGACGGAGCTGATCGGGCGGATGCTCCTGGCCTCCGGCCGCCGGGTCTTCGTGGGCGGCAATATCGGCCGGCCCCTGATCGGCTATGTCGACGAGGGCGCGCCGGCCGAGGTCGTCGTGGCCGAGATCAGCAGCTTCCAGCTCGACGCCGTCGAAGGCTTCCGGCCGGCGGTGGGGGCGCTGCTCAACATCACCGCGGACCACCTGAACCGCTATGCGGATATGGCGGCCTACGCGCGCTCCAAGATGCGCCTCTTCGAAAACCAGACGGCGGCGGACCTGGCCGTGCTCAACGGCGGCGACCCGCTCATCCGCGGCCGGGCCGCGGCCCTCCGCGCCCGCACGCTTTTCTACAACCACCCCGACCCGGCCGCGGCTGGCGCGCGGATCGAGGGCACGACGCTGCAGCTCTGCCCTCCCGGCCGCGAGCCGGTGAGCCTGGAGTTGGCCTCCTATCGGCTGCCGGGACCCCACAACGCCGAAAACGCCTGCGCCGCGGCGCTCGCCGCATTGGCGGCCGGGGCGACGCCGGAGGGGATCCAGGCGGCCTTGAACGCTTTTGCCGGCCTGCCCCACCGCCTGGAGCCGGTGGGCAGCCTCGCCGGGGTGGCCTTCGTGAACGACTCCAAGGCGACCAACGTGGACGCCGTGCGCCGCGCCCTGGAATCGTTCGCGACGCCGGTGATCCTGATCATGGGCGGGCTGGACAAGGGCGGCCACTTCGGCCTGCTGGCCGACCCGGTCCGCAGCCGCGTCAAGGCCCTCGTCCTGATCGGCGCGGCCGCCCCCGCCATCCGCGCCGCACTGGGGGGCCTGGTGCCGACCGTCCCGGCGGCGGACATGGCGGCGGCAGTGCGCGCGGCCGCGGAACGCGCCGCGGCCGGCGATGTGGTGCTCCTCGCCCCGGGCTGCGCCAGCTTCGACATGTACACGGACTACGAGGCCCGCGGGGAGGATTTCCGCCGCAGGGTCCGGGCGCTGATCTCCAACCGGTCCGCAGGACCCATGCGGGCAGGAACCTGACGATGACCGCCGCCGCCATGACCGCCGCCGCGCGACGTACGCAGAGCACGGCCTACGACCTGCAGCTGCTCTTTCCGGTGCTGTTCCTGGTGGGGATCGGCATCGTCATGGTCTACAGCGCCAGCTCGGCCCTGGCGCTGAAGAAGTTCGGCTCGGACTATTACTTTCTCAAAAAGCAGGCCGTCTTCGCCCTGATCGGCATCTGCGTGCTGGTGGCCGGCCGCCACGTCCCCTATGGGCTCTACCGGCCCCTGGCCTATCCGATCCTGGCCCTGGCGGTCGTGCTGCTGATCGCCGTGCTGGTGTCGCCCTGGGCGGTCACCGCCGGCGGCTCGAGCCGGTGGCTCGCCGTCGGCAGCCTGCGGTTCCAGCCCGCGGAGTTCGCCCGGCTGGCCCTGATCGTCTACCTGGCCTACTCCCTGGAGAAGAAGGCGCCCCTGGTCAAGGATGCCTCCGTGGGGTTCGTCCCGCACGTGGTCGTGATGGGCGTGCTCGCCCTGCTGTTGATGAAACAGCCGGACTTCGGATCGGCCGTGATCCTGGCCGGCCTGACCTGGGTGATGATGTTCGTCGGCGGCGTGCGCCTCGCCTACCTGCTCGGCAGCTTGGCGCTGCTGGGGGCGGCCGGGGCCTATTTCATCCTGCACGCGGAATACCGGCTGCGCCGGGTGCTGAGCTTCCTCGACCCCTGGCGCTACTCCTCCGACGAGGGCTACCAGATCGTGCACTCCCTGATGGCGTTCGGCACGGGCGGCTGGTGGGGGGCCGGCATCGGCAACAGCTACCAGAAGCTCTTCTACCTGCCGGAGCCGCACACCGACTTCATCTTCTCGGTGATCGGGGAGGAGCTGGGCCTGGCCGGTGTTTTCGGCATCGTGTTTCTCTATGCGCTGATCGTGTGGAAGGGGATCCGCATCGCCCGAAACGCCCCCGACCTCTTCGGCTGCTACTTGGCCCTGGGCTTGACGACCGCCCTGGGGCTTCAGATCTGCATCAACATGGGCGTGACCCTGGGGCTGCTGCCGACCAAGGGGCTGACCCTGCCCTTTCTGAGCTACGGCGGCACCTCGCTGGTGCTGAACATGGCGACGGTCGGCATCCTGATGAACATCGGCGCCTCCGGTAAAACGGCGCGAGGCCTGGTGCGATGAGCTCACCTTGCGCGTCAACGACTCCCTGCCCGCCGCCGGCCAGCGTCCTTATCGCCGGCGGCGGCACCGGGGGGCACCTCTTTCCGGGGATCGCCATCGCCGAGGAGATCCGCGCGCGGGCGCCGGGGTGCCGGCTGCTGTTCGTCAGCCGGGGCAGCGACTTCGAGCGCGCGGCGCTAAACCGCGCGGGCTTTGCCCTCGCCGCCATCCGCATCGAGGGGCTGAAGGGCCGCGGCCCCTGGAACCAGGCGCGGACCCTGCTGCGGCTGCCCGGGGCGCTCCTGCAGTCGGCCGCGCTGATCGGCGCCGCCCGTCCCGAGATCGTGATCGGCCTGGGCAGCTACGCGGCCGGCCCGGTGGCCCTGGCAGCGTGGCTGCGGCGGGTGCCGGTTGCGCTCTGCGAGCAGAACACCCTGCCGGGCATCACCAACCGCCAGCTGGCGCGGCTCGCGGACCGGATCTATACCTCCTTCGAGCGGACGGAAGGGGGCTTCGACCCGCGCAAGGTGTTGTGGACCGGAAACCCCCTGCGCCGGGAGATCGTCCGCGCTGCGGAAAACGCGGCCGACCGGCCGGCCCCGGGTCGCCGCGCGCGCTTCTCGGTGCTGGTCCTGGGCGGCAGCCAGGGGGCGCATGCGATCAACACGGCGCTCGCCGGGGCGCTGGCCCACCTTTCCCCCGGGGAGCGCTTCGAATTCGTGCACCAGACCGGGGCGGCGGACGAGGCGGCAACGCGCGCGGCCTACCGGGCGGCGGGCATCCCCGCGCGGGTGCAGGCCTTTTTCGAGGATATGGCCGCACGCTACCTGGCAAGCGACCTGGTCGTCTGCCGGGCCGGGGCCACGACCGTGGCGGAGGTCACGGCCCTGGGAAAACCCGCGCTCTTCATCCCCTTCCCGCACGCCGCGGACGACCACCAGCGCTGGAATGCGCAGCGGCTGGTCGCGGCCGGCGCCGCGGAGATGATCCTCGAAAGCGAGCTGACCGGCGAAGGGCTGGCCGAGCGCATCCGCTTCTTCGCAGCCCACCCGGAGAGGCTCGAGCCGCTGGCGGCGCGCGCGGCGGCCCTCGGCCGCCCGGATGCCGCCCGGCGCATCGTGGACGACTGCTTTTGTTTGGCGGCGGCGCGCACCGCCCGCAAACCGGCCGACCGGCCGACGGGGCAAGAAGATCATGTATCTTAAAAAATACCGCATCCATTTCGTGGGCATCGGCGGCATCGGCATGAGCGGGATCGCCGAGCTGCTGCTCAACCTCGGCTACCCGGTCTCCGGGTCGGATCTCAGGGAGACCGAGATCACCGCGCGCCTGCGGCGGCTGGGGGCGGTGATCACCGCGGGCCACAGCGCCGAATGCGTCCGGGGCGCCGATTTCGTCGTGATCTCCTCCGCGGTGCGGCCCGCCAACCCCGAAGTGCTGGCCGCCCAGCGCCTGTCGATACCGGTCATCCCGCGGGCCGAGATGCTCGCCGAGCTGATGCGCCTCAAATACAGCATCGCCGTCGCTGGCGCCCACGGCAAGACCACCACCACCTCCATCGTGGCCGCGGTGCTCGCCAGCGGCGGGCTGGACCCCACCGTGGTGATCGGCGGCAAGCTGATGAGCGCCGGGACCAATGCGGTTCTCGGCAAGGGGGATTTCATCGTGGCCGAGGCCGACGAGAGCGACGGCTCCTTTCTGCGCTACTCCCCGGCCATCGCCGTGGTGACCAACATCGACCGCGAGCACCTGGACTTCTACCCCGACCTGGAGGCGATCCAGCGGGTGTTCCTGCAGTTCATCGACCGGCTTCCGTTTTATGGACTGGCGGTGCTGTGCCTCGACAACGAACCGACCCAGGCGATCCTGCCGCGGATCAAAAAACGGCACACCACCTACGGCATGAGCCCGCAGGCGGATTTTCAAATCCGCGACGTCGCCTTCGAGGGCCGTTCAAGCCGCTTCGGCGTGGTTCACCGGGGGACGCCGCTCGGCGACTTCCGGCTGAACCTGCCCGGGGTCCACAACGTCTACAACGCCACCGCCGGCATCGCGGTGGGCCTTGCGCTCGACATTCCGGTGGCCCGCATCCGCGCCGCGCTGGATGAGATCGCCGGCGTGCAGCGCCGCCTGGAGGTCAAGGGGGAGGCCGACGGGGTCATCGTGGTCGACGACTACGGACACCACCCCACGGAGATCAAGGTGACGCTCGCGGCGGCCAAGGCGTGCTGGCCCGAGCGGCGCATGGTGGTGGCGTTCCAGCCCCACCGCTACAGCCGCACGCGCGCCCTCTTCGATGAGTTCACGCGGGCCTTCTACCAGGCCGATCTACTGTGCGTGCTGCCGATCTACGCCGCCGGCGAGGAGCGCCTCGAGGGCGTCAGCAGCCGGGCGCTTGCCGACGGGATCAAGGCGCACGGCCACAAGCAGGTGGTCTGCGTGGAGGACCTGACGGCCGCCGTCGAATTCCTGCGGAACGCCCTTGCGCCCGGGGACCTGCTGCTGACCCTGGGGGCGGGCGATGTCTGGAAAATCGGCAACCGGGTGCTGAGCGCCGAGGAGCATCCATGAACCGCCGCATCACCCCGCAGCGCGCCGGCGCACCGCGCCGGAACATCAGCCGCAAGGCCCGGGCCGCCCGCCTGCGGCGCCTGCTGGAGCGCGCGCTGCTGGGGCTGAAACTGGCCGCCGGGGCCGCCGGCGTCGTGCTGGTGAGCTTGATGTTCGTGTTCATCCACGACCTGTTCATCCAGAACGACTACTTCAACGCCCGGCAGATCGAGGTGGAAGGCCATCAACGGGTGAGTCTCGCCGATATCCGCACGCTGACCGGGATCCGCCCGGGGGTCAATGTGCTCAGCGTCAATCTGTCGGCGGCCCGCAGGCAGCTGCTCGCCCACCCCTGGGTCGCCGAGGCGCAGGTCCACCGCCAGCTGCCCTCCGGGCTGCTCATCCGCCTGCGGGAGCACCAAGCGGTGGCGATTGTCGATCTGGGGCAGCGTTTTCTGTTGAACGCCGAGGGGGAGGTTTTCAAGCCCTGGGAGGCATCGGACCCGGCGGGGCTGACGGTGGTGAGCGGCCTGCACGCAGCCGATGTGCGCGCCGCGGACCGCGCCGAGGCCGCAGCGCCCCATCTGCGCTGGATCGGCAGGGCGCAGCCCCCGGCGGAGCCGCTGCACAGCCGGCCGATGGAGGCCGTCCTGCAGGTGCTCGCCCTGGGGCGCGAGCCGCACACCGCCCTGCCCATCCGCGAGATGCACGCGATCCGCGTGGACCGGGAGCTGGGGGTCACCGTTATGGCCTTCGACGAGAATGCCGCCGTGCGCCTGGGATACGGCGATTTCGAGTCGAAATACCGGCTGCTGGCGGAGCTGCTCGCGTTTTTCAAGGCCCATCCGCCGGCGGTGAATTTCGACCGCATCGATCTGACCGATGTCCACCGGGTGATCGTCAGCCCGGTGAAGACCGACCCGGCACACGTAAGAGGAGGGTGAGCATGCAGCGCAAGGAGGACATCGTCGTCGGCCTGGACATCGGCACCACCAAGATCTGCGCGGTGGTGGGCGAGGTCACCGAATCCGGCATCAGCATCATCGGGATCGGGACCCACCCCTCGATCGGGCTGCGCAAGGGGGTCGTCGTCAACATCGAGGCGACGGTCGACTCCATCAAGAAGGCCGTGGAGGAGGCCGAGCTCATGGCCGGCTGCGAAATCTCCTCGGTCTACACGGGCATCGCCGGCGGGCACATCACCGGGTTCAACAGCCGCGGCATCGTGGCCATCAAGGGAGCGGAGATCACCCCCCAGGATGTCGAGCGGGTGATCGACGCCGCCCGCGCGGTGGCCATCCCGATGGACCGCGAGGTCATCCACGTGCTGCCCCAGGACTACATCGTCGACGGCCAGTCGGGGATCCAGAACCCGGTGGGCATGTCCGGGGTCCGGCTGGAGGCGAAAATCCACATCGTCACCGGCGCCGTGACCTCGGCCCACAACATCGTCAAGTGCGCCAACCGCTCGGGGCTGGACGTGTGCGACATCGTCCTGGAGTCCCTGGCCTCGGGGGAGGCGGTGCTCTCCGACGAGGAGAAGCAGCTCGGCGCCGCCCTGCTGGATTTGGGCGGCGGCACTACGGACCTGGCCGTCTTCGCGGGCCGCAACATCAAGCACACCTTCGTGCTGGCGCTGGGCGGCGACAACCTGACCAACGACATCGCCATCGGCCTGCGCTGCCCGCACCCGGAGGCCGAGAAGATCAAAAAGAAATTCGGCAGCTGCGTGGCCCAGAGCATCCGGGCCGACGAGACCATCGAGGTGCCCGGGGTGAGCGGCCGCGAACCGCGCAAGCTGCCGCGCCAGATCCTGGGAGAGATCCTGCAGCCGCGGATGGAGGAGATTTTCTCGCTGGTGAACCGGGAGATCTACCGCGCCGGCATCGAGAGCCTCTTTCCCTCCGGGCTGGTGCTGACCGGCGGCACCGCCCTGCTCGACGGGGCGACCGAAATCGCCGAGTCGGTGTTCAGCCTGCCGACCCGCATCGGCACCCCCATCGGGCTCAAGGGGCTCGCGGACGTCGTCCAAAACCCCATGTACGCCACCGGGGTGGGCCTGGTGCTCTACGGCGCGCGCCGCCACCCGAAGGAGAAAAAGAAGTTCCGGATCCGGGACCGCAACATCTTCAACCGTCTCGTGACCCGCATGAAGCGCTGGTTCAAGGATGTTGTTTGACATTAATCACCAACCACAGGCAGGAGGGCAACCCATGTTCACGTACGTAGACAACGAAAAGTCGGCAAAGATCAAGGTAATCGGGGTCGGCGGCGCCGGGGGCAACGCGATCAACAACATGATCCGCTCCGGGCTGCAGGGGGTCAAGTTCATCGCCGCCAACACCGACGCCCAGGCGCTCGAGATCTCGCGCGCGGACACCCGGATCCAGCTGGGCGACAGCATCACGGAGGGCCTGGGCGCGGGCGCCAACCCCCAGATCGGCCGGGACGCCGCGCTGGAGACCGTGGAGGAGCTGCGCAAGGCCCTGCAGGACAGCCACATGGTCTTCATCACCGCCGGGCTCGGCGGCGGCACCGGAACCGGGGCCACCCCGGTCATCGCCGAGATCTGCCGCGAGATGGGGGCGCTAACGGTGGCGGTGGTCAGCCGCCCCTTCTCCTTCGAGGGCATGAAGCGCGCCCAGATCGCCGAGCATGGCTTGAACGAGCTCAAGAAGGTCGTCGACACCGCCATCACCATCCCCAACGACCGCCTGCGGGCGCTGGCCTCGAAAAAGGCGACCCTGATGGAGATGTTCATGCGCGCCGACGAGATCCTGCTGCACGCGGTCAAGGGCATCACCGACCTGATCATGCTGCCGGGGCTGGTCAACCTCGATTTCGCCGACGTGCGCACCACCATGTCCAAGGCCGGCATGGCGCTCATGGGGGTGGGCATCGCCTCGGGGGAGAACCGCGCCATCGATGCGGCGGAGAAGGCGATCTCCCACCCGCTGCTCGAGGACATCTCCATCGCCGGCGCACGCGGGGTGCTCATGAACATCACCGCTTCGAGCAGCATGGAGTTCGAAGAGGTCGCCGAGGCCTCGGAGCGCATCCACAAGGAGGTCGGCGAGGAGGCCGAAATTTTCTGGGGCACCTCCGTGGACGACAGCCTGGGGGAGGAGATGCGCGTGACGGTGATCGCCACCGGTATCGGCGCCGAGGCCGAACCCTGCCGCGTGAAGGACAAGGAGAAGGACAAAGAGGCCGCCAAGAAGGTCGTCCAGCCCCTGCGGGGCAAGGTCCGCGACGTCACGCCGGCCGACATGGAGCGGGGCGACATCGTCTCGGACTACGACGAGCCGACCTTCATCCGCAACCGGCGGGCGGTGGGGGAAAATTCGGGCGCATTGTACCGCGGGGTGGGCCGCCTGGCGCTGGACGACACCGATCTCGACGTCCCGACCTTCCTGCGCCGCAAGGCGGACTGAACCTGCCGAGGGGCCGCCCCCCGGCAGGTTGCCGCCCCGCTGACGGCAGTGTATAGAACCGGTGTTAGAGCCCCGTCTAACGGGCGGGCAGACGTTGCGCGCCTTTCGTAAGGTGCTACAACCGTGTCATAAGGCTGCTGCGCTGCCGATTCGACCTGCGCCTTGCCCGCGACCGTGATCCGCGGAGATCAAACCGGTTCGAGTGGCACCGGAGGGCGGCGGAGGAATGAAGCAGACCCCAAGCGAGCGCAAGCCCGGCGCCGGCGAGATCGGCGCCATCCGCAAGGATCGGCGCGGGCGGACCACCGTTGCCCTGGTCTACCCGAACCGCTACCATGTGGGCATGGCCAACCGAGGAGATTGTCTGCGAGCGCGCGTTCCTGCCTGAAGAGACCTCCTCCGCCGCCGGCCGCCTGACGACGCTCGAGTCGGGCCGGCCGGCGGCCGAGGCCGACCTCATCGCCTTCTCGATCTCGTTCGAAAGCGACTACCCCCATGTGCTGCAGCTACTGGAGCACGCGGGGATCCCCCTGCGCTCCGCGAGCCGCGGCGAAGACCACCCCCTGGTCATCGCCGGCGGGGTGGCCTGCTTCCTGAACCCGGAGCCGGTCGCCGCCTTCATCGACCTGTTTCTGATCGGAGAGGCCGAGGCCATCCTGCCGCAGTTTCTCGAGCGGTTCCGCAGCGGCGCCCCGCGGCAGGAGCTGCTCCTGGACCTGGCGCGGGAGGTCCCCGGAGCCTACGCACCCGCCTTCTACGCGGCGTCCTACACCGCGGAGGGCGCGCTGGCCTCGTTTGAGCCGGTGCGCGACGTCCCGCGAAAAATCGTCCGCCCCCTCCTCCGCGACCTCTCCGGCACAACCACCTGCAGCAGCGTGATCACCCCCGACACGGCCTTCGGCCGCGCGTTCCTGGTGGAGGTGGGCCGCGGCTGCCCGCACGGATGCCGCTTCTGCGGCGCGGGCTTCGTCTATCGGCCCCCGCGCTTCCGGCCGGCGGCGGAGCTGGTCCAAACCGTGCGGCAGGGGCTCGCGCACACCGACCAGGTCGGTCTGGTGGGCGCGGCGGTCTCGGACCTGCCTGGGATCGGCGCTCTGTGCGCCCACTTCGGCGGGGGCGAGGCCCGCCTCTCCTTCAGCTCCCTGCGGGCGGACGCCCTCTCCCCGGAGCTGGTGCGCGCCCTCGGGCACAGCGGGGTCAAGACCGCCACGATCGCCCCCGAGGCCGGCTCCGAGCGCCTGCGGCGGGTGATCAACAAGGGCATCTCGGAGGCCGATGTGCTCGGCGCCGCCGAAACGCTCGTCGCCCACGGCATCCCCAACCTGAAGCTTTACTTCATGCTCGGGCTGCCGACCGAAACCGACGCGGACGTCCAGGCCATCGCCACCCTGGTCAAACGCATCAAGCACGTGTTTCTGGCGGTCAGCCGCGGCCGCCGGGCCATCGGCATCATCACGGCCAGCCTCGGCTGCTTCGTCCCGAAGCCCTTCACCCCGTTCCAGTGGGCGGCCATGGAGGAGGTCGGCCGCCTCAAGGCGAAGATCCGCGCCGTCAAAAGCGAGCTCGGCCGGGTGGCAAACGTGCGCGTGCACGCGGATGTCCCGCGCTGGGCCTACGCGCAGGCGGTGCTGTCGCGCGGCGACCGGCGCACGGCGGAGATTCTCAGCCGCGTGCACGCCCTGCAGGGCAACTGGCCGCAGGCGCTGAAGGCCGTGGCCCTGAACGCGGACTTCTTCGTGCACCGGGAACGCGGCACCGACGAGCTCCTGCCCTGGGACTTCATCGACCACGGGGTGACCAAGGCGTTTCTGAAGCAGGAGTACCGGCGGGCGCTGGAGGGCCGGCCGGGCACACCGTGCGGCGGGGGTTCCTGCCGGCTGTGCGGGGCCTGCACGGATGCGGAGGGGCACCCCGGAAGCTGAGGCCGGACTTTCGGCAGCGGGGAGCTCACCCTGTGGCGACGGCCCCGATCCAGTCACGCGCGGGGAGGCGGCAATCGCGGCTGGAAGCCGCTCCCACAACGAAACTTCAACTCGACTGCGGGCCCCCGACCGCTGCGGCCTCCAAGGCCGCGATCAACTCCAGCATGTCCGCGGGCAGCGGGGACTCGAACAGCCGGCGTTCGCCGGTGGCGGGGTGGGAGAGTTCGATCCGCCAGGCGTGTAGCATCTGGCGCCGCAGCCCGGACAGCAGGGATCGGGCCGGCTCCGCGAGCGAAGCGGGCGCGGGGCGGCTGCGGGCGTAGACGGGATCGCCGAGGACGGGGTGGTGGATGGCGGCGCAGTGCACACGGATCTGGTGGGTGCGCCCGGTGCGCAGATCCACCCGCAGCAGGCTGAAGGCGCCCAACCGGCGCTCCACGCGCCAGCCGGTCTCGG
Source organism: Desulfobacterales bacterium (assembly GCA_025454255.1). GTDB lineage: Bacteria > Desulfobacterota > Desulfobacteria > Desulfobacterales > SpSt-501 > SpSt-501. Next base: position 45,198 of record JALOOU010000070.1, read on the forward strand.
CCTGGCGCGGGGAGCGGCTCCGGGTGGACATGCGCTGGCGGTCGACCGGGTGGCGCCCGATCGGCAGGCGGATGACCCCGGCCGCGGTCGCCATGCGCCCGTGCACGAGCGCCAGATAGTCTTTATGGACCGCACGGGCCTTGAACTGTGCGGCGAGGTGCTCCAGGGCGGCGGCGGTTTTGGCGACCACCAGGGTGCCGGAGGTGTCCTTGTCGAGCCGGTGCACGATCCCCGGGCGCAGTTCGGCGCCGATGCCGGCCAGATCCGGGCAGTGGTGCAGCAGCGCATTGACCAGCGTGCCGGAGGAATGCCCCGGGGCTGGATGCACCACGAGCCCGGCCGGTTTGTTGACCACGACCATGTGCTCGTCTTCATGGAGGATGTCCAGGGGGATGGGCTCCGGCAGGAACCCGCTGGGGCGCGGGGCCGGCACGCTCCCGGCCACGGTCTGCCCGGCCTTGAGGCAGTGGCCGGGCTTGCGCGGCCGGCCGTCGACCTGAACGGCGCCGGCGGTGATGAGCAGGGCCGCAAATGAGCGCGAGCAGCCCGGCAAACGCTGCGCCATGAAGACGTCCAGCCTCCGTCCCGCGTCGCAGGGCGCCACGTGCAGGCGGAAGGGGCCGACGGGGGGCATGCCGGGGTCAGGCGGCTTCGGAGGCGAACAGGGATTCGATTTCGGTGATGATGGTCTTCTCGTCGGTTTTTTTGGCCCGCGACAGCTCCTTTACCAGCAGGATCTGGGCCGTGTCGTAGAGCTTGCGCTCGCCGAAGGAGAGGTCTTTGGTGAGTTTGAGGCGGAAGAGATCGCGAAACACCTCGGCCACGTCGTAGAGCGAGCCGGTCTTGATCTTCTCCATGTATTCGCGATAGCGGCGGTTCCAGGTCTGGTTGTCGGCCAGCAGCTCGCGCTTGGTCTTCATGACGGCATAGACCTTGGGGACCTCCTTGGCATCGATCAGGCAG